>JBBROU010000115.1:0-16647 GCA_038229055.1 Bryobacterales bacterium
TACAGTGCCCGCGCCTTTTGCCAATGCGCTTCAAACAGGCCTTTCATCGCTTCGCCCAGACCTTCGTGATCGAACACCACCGACGTCCAAGTCGGGCGGCTGATTACCGGGTCCAGCAGCGCGATCAGGCCGCGGCAGGAGTCAAACAACGCAAGCTTCAACGGCAGCCCTTCGAGCTGACGCACGCCGACGCCGGCGGCCTCGTATTCCCGGAGGGTCTGGCGATGATCGTCGTCCAACGTGCCGGATTCGATCAGCAGACGGCAGGTTACTCCGGAGAGGCGCGCCTGTTTCACGAGTTTTTCGTCCAGCGGGTCGACCGCATAAGGGGGGCGCGAGAATTCCAGATACTCGATTCGCACCTCCTGCAACATGCGGCGGTACTCGGCGCCGGTCTGGGCGGGCTCGGTCACGATGCGAAGGAAATCCAGCGTGCCGCGGCCGCCCTGGCCTTCGGAATACAGGTCCTTTAGATCGTCAGTCAGATTCTGCGCGGAACGGGCCTGGTCGGTAAGTTCGTGCTCCAGCGCCAGGCGTTTGCGGGCAAGATAGGCGGGAATCGCCAAGCTGGGCTCGACTGCTGAAAACAATTTGGTGCGTTCCTGGACGACTTGAGCGAAGCCTTTTTCGACCAGGCTATCCAGAACTTCATAGATCTTCTGTCGTGGAACGTGCGAGCGCGCGGCTAACTCTAAGGCCTTAAAACGAGAGTGGCCGAGGAGCACCAGGTACGAGCGCGATTCGTAGGCGTTTAGCCCTAAGTGCTGCAAACGCCGCCAAAAACGCTGAAAATCAACCTCAGCCAGATCTTCCCTCATATTTCCCCTAAACAATATCAGGAAAAAAACCGATGTACTGGTAGTGAGAACGAAATATTCCCGAGAGCTACTATGAACCCCTCAGAGTCTAAGATCTCGGTATTGATCGCCGACGACCAGGCGTTGTTTCGCAATGGCGTGCGCACGCTGCTTGAATCTCAGCCGGATTTCTCGGTTGTGGGGGAAACAGGGGCGAAGGAAGACGTGCTCGAGCTGGTGGGCCGAACGGAACCGGACGTCGTTCTGCTGGATTGGGCCATGGCCGGGGCCAACAATTTGCACTTGCTGCAGGAGATAAAAACGGCAGGGGTGCGAGGGCGGGTCATTGTACTCACCACCGTGGAGGATCGCACGGTCTACGCCCAGGCAGTTCGGCTGGGAACCTCGGGTATCGTTTCTAAAAAGACGCCGACGGACCTGCTTCTGAAAAGCATTCGCCGCGTTCACGCGGGGGAGGTTTGGCTGGACCGTATGACCACGGCGGAGGTGATGCGCGCCTTCGTTTGTGCGCGCGAAGCTCCGGCAAAACGGGATCAGCGCGAGCGGAAGCCGGGGGAACTCAGCCGCCGGGAGCGTGAGATCGCCGGATTGATCGCGCAGGGATTCCGAAACAAAGAACTCGCGGACAAGCTGTTCATTAGCGAGCAAACGGTAAAGAATCATTTGCACAACATCTTCGACAAGCTGGGCGTTTCGGATCGTCTGGAGCTGGCGCTGTACGTGATTCACCACGGGCTGCACGAAGCGGCCTGACGGTTTCCCGGAGAAGCTTCAGTTCTCCAGCGTGACACAGGCCATGCCGAACTGCGCTGTGTGCGTGATCGAGATGGAGACTTGCCGGACACCGAGAGCAGCGGCGAACTCCGCGGCGACGCCGTGGAGCAGCAGTGTCGGCCTGCCCGACGCCAGATTTGAAACTTCGAAATCCTGCCACCGAACGCCGTGGCGCCAGCCCGTACCGATGGCCTTCATGCCTGCTTCCTTGGCGGCGAACCGGGCTGCATAGCGCTCGAACCGATTGGCCCTGCGCTCGACGTAGGCGATTTCTCGGGGAGTGTAGATCCGTTCGATGAATTTCCGCCCATAGCGCTCTATGCTCGCTTGAATGCGGGGCACTTCGGCCAGATCGACCCCGGTCCCGACAATCATCCCCAGTGCCTTAGAGACCTGCGCCCGACGTGGTGATGCTCAGCCGGCCGTGCTTCACGCCCTTGGTGCTGATAAGCGTGTCCGCGATCTTCTGAACGTCGCCGGCCTTCCCCCGAACGATGAGCACCTCCAGACAGTTGTCGTGATCGAGGTGCACATGTACGGTGGAAAGAATCTCCCGGTGGTGTTCGTGCTGCAGGTCGACTAAGCGTTCGTTCAGAAGGCGGACGTGATGATCGTAGACTAGCGTGACGGTGCCGACCACTTGGCTGTCGGGCGATTCCCACGATTTTTGGACCAACTCGTCGCGGATGAGATCGCGAAAAGCCTCGGAACGGTTGTTGTAGCCGCGCTCCGCTATCAGCACATCGAATTTTTCCAGAAGTTCGGAATCGATGGCGACGCCAATCCGGCTGAGTTCTGCCATGCGTAATAGATTATAGATGAGTTTCCCAAGCGCGCCATCGAATGAGAGGATGAACACGAAGAGGGGTGGCACGATTTCGCAAGTCGTGCTACTGTAAAAACGTTTTATGCACATCCCCGATGGGTTCCTTTCTCCGGGAGTTTGGGGAACGCTGGATGTTATTGCAATCCCGGCAATAGGGACGCTGGCGCGGCGAGCGCAGCGCGAATTCGACGAGCACAAAGTGCCCCTGTTGGGAGTGATGGGCGCGTTCGTTTTTGCCGCGCAGATGATTAACTTTCCGGTGGGGATCGGTACCACCGGACACTTGGTCGGCGGAGCGTTGCTGGCGTATGCGTTGGGACCGGCTGCGGCGGCCATTGTAATGACAGCGATTCTGGCCACGCAGGCGCTGATATTTCAGGATGGCGGCATTCTGGCGCTTGGCGCGAACGTATTGAATATGGCGATCGCGGGTGTACTGGCCGGCTATCTTCCCTTTCAAGTGTGGGGGCGCGGACCTCACCGGAAAGCCGCGATCTTTCTCGGAGGCTTCCTCTCGTTGATGGTGAGCGCCGTGCTGGCGCTTTCCGAGTTGACAGTCTCTGGCGTGCGGATGCCGCCGGCGGTGCTTGGCGTTTCGCTATCGCTGTTTGTTGTTTCGGCGGTGCTGGAAGGTGCCATCACATTAGCCGTGGTGCAAGCCCTGGAAGCGATCAACCCCGGGTTTATCCGGCAACCGCGCGCGGAACGGAGTCTGGCGATCTGGGTGCTGGCAGGGGTCTCCATATTTTTGTCGGCATGTGGGATAGCGCTTGCGGCAAGCAATCCGGATGGCATTGAACGGTTGATCGAAAACGCCGGCATCGCCTCGCACACCCAAAAGCTGATGGTCACCCCGCTTTCCAACTACAAGCTGGCGTCGGCGCACTATCCGTGGCTCGGTCAGGCTCTGGCCGGGCTTGCCGGGCTGCTGGTGGTGTACGCGCTTTGCGCCTTCATCGGCAGAGCGATCCGGCGATCACGGCGGATTGCTTCGGTGGCTGAAGGAAGCGCGTAGTTTGCATCACGTAAGAATCGAGGGCTGGAGCGCGCGCCAGAGCTTTTTGCACCGGCGCGATCCCCGGGCCAAGTCGCTCGTGTTGCTCACCTTCTTGATCGCAATCGGCACGGCCGACAGGCGCTTTGCCGAAATCGCGGCATGTTCGGTGGGCCTATTCCTGTTCGCGGTTATTACCAGCCGGCTGCCTCTAGGCGGCATCCTTGCGCGTTCGGCGTTGGTGCTGCCGTTCTCACTGACGTTCGCGCTCATCAGCTACATAAGCGGGGATGCGCACCGTGCCTGGCTGCTGACTGGAAAAAGCTATTTATCCGCACTCGGGGTCTTGGTGTTGATGGCGACGACGCCACTGCCTCAATTACTCCGCGGCCTGGAAGAAATGCACGTGCCGCGGCACCTGTTGATGGTGATGCAGTTCTTGTATCGTTACCTGTTTGTGATTTCCGAAGAGGCGCAACACATGCGGGCGGCAGGCGCGTGCCGGGGCGGCACTCTGCGCGGATTGCAGCGCCGGCGCGCCGGATTCAGTGCGGCGGCAGGAATACTCGGAGTGCTTTTCGCGCGATCGCATGCACGCGCGCAGGGCGTCCACTACGCTATGCTGTCGCGTGGATTTAGCGGGAGCATCCCGGCGCTCGATCCTTTACACTTCGCTACGATGGATGCCATTTTTCTGGCTGCCGGCGTCGCGTTGTTCAGCACGCTCCGGCTGGTTGCAGGCGCGGCATGACTCCGGTTATTCAAGTCCGCGGGTTGACCTACACCTACGACGACGGAACCAAGGCGCTTGACGGGGTGGATTTCGATCTGATGCCGGGAGAAACCGTAGCTCTGCTCGGCGCCAATGGATCTGGCAAAACAACATTTGTGCTGCATTTGAACGGTCTTCTCAGTGGCACGGGGCAAATTACAATCAACGGAATTCCTTTATCCAAAGAGACGCTGGCGAAAACCCGGCAGCGCATCGGACTGGTGTTTCAAGATTCGGATAACCAGCTCTTCTTGCCCACGGTGGAAGACGATGTCGCGTTTGGACCTATGAATATGGGATTGAGCATCGCGGAGGCTAAGTTGCGAGCACAGGCGGCACTGCACAAAGTCGGCATGTCGTGGGCTGCGCGCAAAGCACCGTATCATCTAAGCGCGGGCGAGAAGAAGCGGGTGGCTATTGCCGGCATCCTGGCTATGCAGCCCGAAATCTTGGTTCTGGATGAACCTACAACGTTCCTCGATCCGCCCGGTCAACGCGCCTTGATTGAACTGCTGGGCGAACTCCCGCAAGCGAAGATATTAGTAACTCACGATTTGGCGTTTGCCGAAACGCTGGCAACTCGGGCGGTGTTCTTCGAGAAAGGCAGGATTGCCGGAGAAGGAACGGTACCCGAGGTTGCCGAGCTATTCAACTGGAAAACGGCTAACAGAAAGCCCTAGGACGATTCAAACTTAAGAAGTTTGAGCGGCCAGCGCTCTGCGATGTTCCGCCCAGCGCCTCTTCTGCGCCGCCGCAATGCGTTTTCGCGCACTCGCGCTTAACGTTCTGCGCTTGACCGGCGCACCTTCTGTTGTGGCAGCAACCTTGGCCGGGCCCGGTCCGCCCTTCCCAAGTGCTTGCCTGAGTTCGCTAATTTTAGCATCTATTTTTTGCCGCTCCAATTCGTACCCGACCAGCGCCATGGCTAGTATGGCGGTATCCTGGGCGGCTTTTCCTCTTGGCATGATCTCTCCCACGGCCAATATATCAGAAATTATTTGTAAGATGTCAAACTACTAACTACAGATGCGAATTGTTTTGCAACGAGTGAGTCGCGCCCACGTGAGCGTAGGAGATTTGAAAACGGGGAGTATCGCCTCGGGGCTAGTGATTTTTGTAGCTGTGCGGCGCGGCGATTCTATTGCCGACACACAGATCCTAGCGGACAAGGTTATAAAATTGCGGATATTTGCGGACGACGCCGGCAAGATGAACCGCAGCTTGAGCGAGGCCGGCGGAAGTTTGCTGGTGGTTTCGCAGTTCACCTTGTACGGCGATTGCCGTAAGGGCAGAAGGCCCAATTTCGACCAAGCCGCGCCCGCGGAGCACGCCAAGGCACTCTATGAGGCCTTTGTCGAGTTACTCAAGGCGCGCGGCGCTCACGTAGAGACAGGCGTTTTCCAAGCCTACATGGAAGTGGAACTGGTCAACGACGGGCCGGTCACCCTGATTCTGGAATCAGCCGAGATGCCGGGCTAAGGCCGTGCAAGGTATTTCTCATAAAGGCGGTGGTGCTTATTTTCCATATCGACGGCCTTGCCCTTAATGAAAACCTGCTTAACTTGCGTTTGGGTCTGGAGCGGGTCGCCATCGGTAATCATCAAGTCGGCCCACTTGCCTTCCTCGATACTGCCCATCTTGTCGGCGACGCCCCAGATTCGAGCGGCATTGACGGTCATCGCCCGGATGGCTTCATCGTGCGGCAGCCCGAACGCAACGGCGGTAGCGGCCTGGTAAGGCAGGTTACGGGAAGCGGAGACATTGTAAGTGCCGAAGGCAAACACGACACCGGCCTTGTAAAGTTCACCGGGCGTGGTAAAAGGTTTATCGTAGGGATCATCCTCATCGAGCGGGAGCGCAAGTGTTTCACCGAGAATCACAGGAATATTCCGGGCCTTCAATTCAGGGGCGACCTTCCATGCCTCATTGCCTTCGGCGAGTATCATCTTAATCTTCTGTTTGTCGGCGAACTCGAGGGCATCGCGAATCGCACGCTCGCGAACCGCGGTAATCAGCAGCGGCACTTTTCCTTCAAGCACCGGCAGCATGGCCTCGAACTTGAGATCGGGCCTGAATCCCGGATTGGCGGCGGCGCGGGCCTTCTGATATCGCCGGGCACTCTCAAAGAACTCATTGAGCTCTTGTAACTGTTTCTCGTACGTTTTGCGTGCTTCGGCAAAGGGAACCGGCGAGGAGGCGACTTCGGGGAAGCGAGAGTGAGCGGTTTGGATCACGGGCATGCGGAGGTGCATGGCGGCGGTCCGGCTGACTTCCATCTCTTCGGTAGTCCAGCCGTCCAGATGCATGAGGGAAGCCTGTCCGGCGAGACCTTCCCCATCGGGTAGCGAGATTACAGCCGTAATCCCGTTGGCGCGAGTGACGGGAATATGTTCGCTCGATGGATTGACCGCGACTGATGCGCGAAGCTGCGGGTTGAGTTTGCCGATTTCCGTTATGTCGGAGGTTTCGCGAACGGCGCCGATTTCGGAAAGCCCGATCTCAGTGGCGGAATCGATCAGGCCTGGGTAGACATGCAGGCCTCTGCCTTCGACGATGCGGATATCTTTGGGGGCACTCAGCGTCGCGCCAACGCCAATAATTTTCCCATCGCGAACCAGGATGGAGCCGTTCGGTATTTCAGGGCCGGAGACTGGATGGACGGTTGCGCCGCGCAAAAAGAACGTGTCATTCGAGCCGGCCCACAGCGAGCCGGCCCACAGCGAGCCGGCAATGGCGATGAGTGACGGCAATCGACAGAAGCGAATCATAGACCGGGTCTCCGGGAACTGGCGGGTGCGGACCTCTTTTGTTCTTCGGCGGCCTTGCTGATCAGCTCTTTGCGCCGGTTTTCGCGCACAGGACGCTGGCTCAGATCCTTTTCGCGATCGAAGTAAATCTGGCCGTCGATAAGGACCATAATCACCTTCGAGAAGTTTGAGAGTGGATGCCCGTCGAAGATGGTGATGTCGGCATCCTTACCGGCTTCGATGGAGCCGACTTGGCTGTTTATCATAAGCTGCTTCGCCGGATTGATCGTAATCAGCGAGAGTGCCTCTGTTTCAGTCAACCCCCCGTACTTCATGGTCTTGGCGGCTTCGTTATTCAGATGTCGCATGAGCTCGTCGGAATCGGAGTTGATGGAGACGAGCACGCCTTTGCGGGTCATGATCGCGGCGTTATACGGAATCGCATCGTATGCTTCCACCTTATAAGCCCACCAATCGCTGAAGGTAGATGCCCCGGCGCCATGGGCTGCGATTTCCTTGGCTACTTTGTAGCCTTCCAGAACGTGTTGCAGGGTTCGAATCTTGAAGCCGAACTCATCGGCCACGCGCAACAGCATCAAAATCTCATCCTGACGGTAGCAGTGTGCATGGACCAGGCGCTGGCCTTCCAAAACTTCGACCAGCGGCTCTAGTTTCAAATCGCGCGCCGGAGGGATGACCAGTTCGCCTTTGGCCTTGCGGGCGTCATAGAGTTTCCAGCTAGCCTGATACGCCCTGGCTTCGGTGAAAGCTTCGCGGATAACATCTTCGACGCCCATGCGAGTAGCCGGGTAGCGCAGAGTGGTTGCACCGAATGCGGTGCCGCCCCCGCGCCGCTTGGGATTCTCCCCTAGGGCAAACTTGATACCCGGCTTGGAACCGGCGAACAAGAGCTCATCCGCGCTCTTGCCCCATCGCATCTTGATGACGGAGCACTTACCGCCGATGGCATTGGCGCTGCCATGTAAGACGTTCGCCGTGGTGACACCGCCGGCAAGCGCACGGTAGATAGCGATGTCTTCGGGATTCAAAACGTCCTGAATGCCGACCATCGAGGAGACCGAAACGCTGCCCTCATTGATGCTTTCGGCGGCGATGTGAGAGTGGCAATCGATAATGCCGGGCATGACGAACTGACCCGCGGCATTGATGACCGTCGCGCCTGAAGGCACTTTGATGTTCTCGCCGACCTGCACGATCTTGCCATCGCGGATCAGCACCGAACCGTGCAGCGTTCCCTTCGTTACCGTGAGAATGGTGCCGTTCTGAATCACGAGGGGCGGCGCTGCCGCCAGCCAAAGTGCCGTCAACGGGGCCAAAGCGAGAGCGCGCTTCATTGTGTCTTCTCCATATCTTTTTTGGCATCTGGCTTGGCGTCGGGCGATTCGGGAGCCGGCTCGAACTTGTTGCCGTCCACGAACACGTACTTGATTTGGGTCTTGTCGGCGAAGAGATCGCCGTCAGTTACAACGAGGTTCGCGATCTTGCCTTTGTCGATACTGCCGAGACGATCGGCGAGACCGTAGATTTCGGCGGCGTTGAGCGTAAAGGCGCGAATTGCGTCGGAGGGCGCAAGACCGGCGTCTATCGCTTTCTGAGCGGCTTTCAAGATTTCTTTCGGAGTGGCGATGCCGTCAGTGTAGAACGCAAAAAGGATACCGTTCTTCGCAAGCACGCCTGGTGTCGACGGGGCTTTGTCCCGAATTTCCAGAACGCGCAAGGGCTCATTGATGGCCGGGTCCAAGTCTTTAGCTTTCTCCGGCCACTTCAGCGTAACTAAGACGGGCGCGCCGGACTTCTTAATCGAATCGACCACGCGCCAAGCTTCTTCACCGCCATAGAGGACGGGCTTACTCTTCAGCTCGCGAGCGAATTGAAGCATTCGATCCACTTCCACGGCGCGATGGGCGGGGAGCAACACGCGCGGGCTTTGGATGACTCCTTCAAGCGTACGATCATACGCGGGACGCTCCAAACCATTCGGGTGCTTGTCATAGATGGCCTTCGCCACCTTGTAGTGGTCCGAATCGAGATAGATCTGGCGAATATACGCGATCACTCCCATCAGGGAGCCGGGAAAGCTGGTGAAGCCGTTGCTGCGGAGCGTGATGTACTGGCCCGCGGAGGGATCGATCACCATCTCACCGGTGCGCGTTCCCGAAAGATCGAATACCACGCCCTGGCCCGCGAAGATGTTATTGATCGGGAACGTGACGGCCGTGGTGAAGCCGCCGTCGCGCGCCAATTCGACACTGTGATCGGCGGCGACGATCTGGTCCGCCGCCCGGAGGAAGCTGGTGTTCGATGGGCGGTCCTCTGGACCGGCGGCCGGTGATGCGGGCGGAACAATGGGTGTCGGTAGGGGAGCGGCCGCGACCGGACGCGGGCCACCGGTTCGTCCAGGAGTAGCCGCCGTGGGCGGCGCGGCAGCTCCAGGAATCCCGATCGTAGACAGCGCATCGATCAGCCCAGGGTACACAGTGAGTCCGCGGCCTTCGATGATCCAGGCATCGGCAGGAGGAGTGATATTTTCCCCGACCGCTTCGATCAGCCCGTTGCGAACCACAACGCTTGCGTGTTCAAGCGGCGGGCCGGAAACGCGGATCACACGCGCGTCGTGAATCGCGTAGACCGCTGGCCCCTCCGCCAAGAGCACCGCCGATGCGCAGAGCATCACCGGCAGCAGCACAAATTCACGTTTCATAGGCCACTCGATATACTGGTTCGTTTCCCTTCGAAATGGTTACTAGTCGCAGAATTTCCTATAAAGACGCCGGTGTGAACATCGATGAGGCGGAGCGTGCCGTCGATTCGATCAAGGGCATGGCGCGCTCGACGTTTACGCCGGGAGTGCTGACTGAGATCGGGTCGTTCGGCGCATGCTTCGCAGTCCCGAAGATGAAGAGCCCGGTGCTGGTGAGCTCGGTGGATGGCGTCGGCACTAAGTTGAAGGTGGCGTTCATGACGGGTAAGCATGACACTATCGGAGAGGATCTGGTCAACCATTGCGTCAATGATATTGCAGTGCAAGGCGCGACGCCGCTTTTCTTTCTGGACTACCTCGCTGTTGGAAAACTCGATGCTACCGTAGCTGCGCGGATTGTCTCCGGGATCGCACGCGGATGCCGTAACAATGGGTGCGCATTGATTGGCGGCGAGACGGCTGAGATGCCCGGATTATATGCCGACGGGGAGTACGATCTAGCTGGGACGATCGTGGGGGCAGCGGAGAAGAAACAGCTTATCACAGGGTCGCGGATAAAGGCCGGCGACGTACTGATCGGCCTGCCTTCGAACGGCCTGCACACCAATGGTTATTCGCTCGCGAGGAAGCTTCTGTTCGAAACCGGCGGATTGAAAGTGGAGCACCGAGTGCCTGAGTTCGGGTGCACGGTTGGTGAAGAGCTGATGAAGATACACCGCAGCTACTTGAAGCCGATGCGGGCCTTGATCGAGCGCGGCATGTTGCGCGGCGCCGCGCACATCACCGGCGGCGGGATCACTGACAATACGCCGCGTATGCTTCCGAAGGGGCTCGCTGCTAGCGTCGACACGGCCGCCTGGGAAATTCCCCCGGTATTCGAATTCATGCGCAAGCTCGGGGAGGTGCCGCTTGAAGATTACCGGCGCACTTTCAACTTGGGCATCGGTATGATTTTCGCGGTAGCGGAGAAGGATGCATCGCGGGCGGCGAAGACGCTGCGGCGTATGGGTGAGACTCCAATCATCGTCGGGGAAGTGGTGAAGCAAAAGCGCGGGCGAGGGCGCGTCGAATTCCGGTGAAGCGCTTAGGCATCGTGCTTTCGGGAAGGGGTTCGAACTTCGCCGCCATCGCGAAGAGCATCGCTGAAGGGCGGCTGCGGGCCGAGATCGCCGTCGTTATTGGAAACCGGGCAGGCGCACCGGGGCTCGACATTGCACGTAGCTTGGATGTGCGCGCGGTAGCATTGCCATCGCAAGGCATCGATCGCGAGGAGTACGACCGCCAGTTAGTGGCCGAGCTTCAGTCGAGCAAGGTGGATCTCGTCTGTCTCGCGGGGTACATGCGGCTTCTGAGCGGGAACTTCATTCGCGCGTTTCCGCAGCGCATCTTAAACATTCATCCGTCATTGCTGCCGGCGTTTCCTGGCCTCGATGCGCAGCAGCAAGCTTTCGATCACGGCGTGAAGATTGCGGGCTGCACGGTGCATTTTGTCGATGAGCATCTGGATGCGGGACCGATCGTCCAGCAGACTGCGGTTTTTGTCAGCCCGCAAGATACGGTCGAAAGCCTGGCGGCGCGGATTTTAGAGCAGGAGCATCGTATCTACAGCGAGGCGATTCAATTTGTACTGGACGGGAATTTTGTGATTGAAGGACGGCGAGTGATCGCCCAGCGCTAGTGTCTTGAGCGCGAAATTCGTTGCCTAAATCAGGCTGGCGCCGCATACTGAGTCATGCGTTAGCAGCCGTCCAAAGAAACCCTTAGAGATCGCCTCCGAGGATCGGGGCAAGCTGAATCTGATCGCGCGCCGGTTGAAATCTTCGCAGGCGTTAGCCACTCGCGCCCGGATCGTGCTGAATTGTGGTCAGGGAATGGACAACGCGGAAGTCGCCCCGAAGTTGAACGTCACAGGCGCTACAGTCGGGAAGTGGCGAGTGGGCGCGCCGCGCAAAATCACCGATGGGCAGATTGAAGCACTCGTAACGAAAATTTTGGAATCGATGCCTGCTCAGGGCACCCAATGGAGCACTCGTCTGATGGCGCAAGAAATGGGAATGACCCAGAATGCCATCGTTCGGATCTGGCATGCGTTTGGCTTGCAGCCTCATCGTGTGGAGAACTTTACGTTCTCGAATTCTGCCGCTCGCGCCGGGGGTACCGGCCCGGCAGTCGCATGATTATCAGCGGCATGCAGCTTGCCCGAACCCACAAAGTCGCAAAAGTTCAGAACTGGCTAGCCCGCCACCCTCGCTACCATGTCCATTTCACGCCTACCAGCGGGAGTTGGCTCTATGTGGTCGAACGACTATTCGCGGAGATCACGGAACGTTGTGTTCGCCGCGGAAGTCATACGGCGATTCGGCAGCTTTCCGTGACGGTCGGCTATCTCGGCGTGCGCGGCGAGCACCTGACGCGGACGCGCGATATCAATCTCTTTCCGGAAGTGGCCGTTGCGGGGACATTTGCCGGAGGAAATCCCGTGACCTACTACAGGCAGGCACCCCGGCACAACAAGTCCGGCTCGCCCGAACTCCGCGTTCGGACGCATCAGTGAGTTCGACAGCGGCGCGGATTCCACTTACTACGGTGGCGGCTTCGTCCAGTTAACCAAGCGTTATCGCCAGAATTACCGGTTCCTGACTTCCTATACGTTTGCGAAGGTGCTCCATACCGCGCCGGATGCGACGTCGGTAGTAACCGGGCGGACGACAGCAAAGTGGCGCAGGATACGTTGATGCCGAATCAGGACCGCGGCCCGGGCTCGGCGGACATCCCGCACCGGTTCGCTTTCTCGACGGTGTGGGACATCAACTACGCGCGTTCGCTCTCGAACGGGTTTCTGCGCGCGCTGCTGAACGGTTATCAGATCTCGGGCATTTCGCAAGTGCAGTCGGGCCAGCACTTCAACGTGGCTGTCGGAGGAGATCCGAATAACGATGGGAATTTTGCGACAGACCGCGTGCCGGGTATCGGCCGCAATTCGCTGACCGGTCCATGGTTCGCTTTCGTGTATCTGAGTAACGACATTCGATCCTCGCATTGTGCAACTTGCCGCTAAGATTGTTTTCTGAGCGCAAAAAAAATGGCCGGGTCAGCGGAAAGATTCCGCTGCCCGGCCTTTTTTGTTTCTTCAGGCGAATCTAGAAAGTGAGTCGTCCGACTAATTGGATGTTACGAGGAGTAGTGACACCACCGTCCCATTTGCCGAAGTTCGAGCTGGCAATATTTATGTTGAACGGAGTGCAGCCGGCGAAGCCCGCACAAGTGAAATGGTGCTCGTTCAAAGCATTGAATGCTTCACCGCGTATCTGGAGTTTGAAGCGCTCCGTCAGCGAAATGTTCTTCGTGATTACGAAATCCAGATTGGCGTAGGAGAACGTCCGGAAATTTGTGACCCGGGGCCCTGCACCGTAGAAGAAGTTGAAGTCGCTGACCGGTTCAAATGCACTCTTATCGAACAAAGGCTTGTTGGGGTCGAAACTGCCCAAGCTTTGAGCAAACGGCGACTTCCCGGAAAGCAGCGAAGGAATGCAAGCGACGCGGAACTGTCCGGGAACATTACAGGTACCCGAGCGGAACGAGAGCGGCGTGCCAGACGAAGCGCGGTAGTTGACGCTGGTCTCCCATCCGCCGATAACCTTATCGACAAACCCGCCCGAGTTCAGGAAGTGCTTGCCCTTCCCGAAAGGCAGTTGATAAACCAGGGCGAGCGTGAAGACATTGGGCACGTCGTCCGCGGCCAATGATTTGTTGCGATGGGCCTCGAACGGCGAAATGACGCCGGTTTGGCCGTTCCAAGTGTTAGCGCTCGACTGCGTGTTTCCGCCGACGTTGGTGATCAGCTTGGAATGCGTGAAGGCAGTCAGAAGGTAAAGGCTCTGGGCATAACGACGTTCCGCCTTGATCTGCAGCGAGTGGTAGGTGGAACTGCCCAGATTTTCGTTGTCACCGGTTAGCGAACTGCAGAACTGCGGATACGGTAGCAGTGCTTGCGCCACACTTGGCGCGCATCCGGTCATCTGTTGCTGCCAGCCGGCATAAGGAAGCGGTACGCCGTCAACGGACGTGTCATTCGGTCCGAACTGGTCGTTGAGTTTGGCTCCCATGCTGAGCAGGCTCGGATTCAGAACATTGATCGGATTGATTTGCGAAGGCAAACGTGTTCCCTTGCTTCCGACATAAGCCACGCTCAATTGCGTGTTGGACCCGAACTGCCGGTCGATGGTAAAGTTCCACTGCTGTGCGTATGACCGGCGGTTCGCGTCTTTGGGCCGGTACTCAAGGCCCTGGCCGTTCCGGGCGCCGGAATCGATCGTCGGGGGCTTAGCGAAGTTTTGCGGGAAGCCCTGATCGAGAAAGAAAGCCGGCTGAATCCCGCCAAGTGTGCTCGAGAACGACGGGTTGGCGTCGAAACCATCACGCGCTTGGCCGCCGCCCCAACCGGGGTAGAACGCTTCGGTATAGAAGATCCCGTAGCCGGTGCGGATCACGGTTTTATCATTGAGCGCATAAGCGATGCCTATCCGCGGAACGAAACCTTTCTTGAAGGTCTGCTCGGGATGGGATACGCCGGCGCTTGCCGACCCATATTTATTGCCCGCGAAGGCAAGCCGGCCGGGACGTCCTCCGGCTGACGGATTCGGACCGAAGTCGAAGAACGACAGGCGATTGTATTTTTCCACAGTGGGCGTGAACATATCCCAACGGAGACCGTAGTTCAGGCTCAATTTAGGCGCGACCTTCCAGGTGTCGCCGATGTGCAGAACGTAAGCGCTCTGCCTGGCGTACCAGGAGCTCACCGTTTTGAAAGAAGTGCTAGCATTATCGACCGTGCCCAAAAGGAAGCTGGCGATGGGGCTGCCGCTTGAAATTTCATTGAGGCCGGTCGAAGCGCGGCTGAATCCGAAGGAGCCGGACTCGTTTCCGTCGTTGTGGAAATTCTGACCGAGCTTCCGGATTTCGCCACCGAACTTCACCGTGTGCTTGCCGTGGACCCACGTAATAAGGTCGTTGGTGACATAGGAGGGGCGGGTCGTGATGTTCCCAGTGTTGATCCCCGTGGAATCGCCGAATCCCTGAAAGCCATCGTTGTTGAAATTGATGGCGGGTGGGTAACGATGACTGGCAACGCCCGGTATCTGCGGGAATAGGTTGGAGTAAGGCGAATCGAGCGATCCGTAACCCTCATTCCGGTTCAGGTAGCCAATGGCGAAGTGATTCAACACCGTGGGACTGAAGGTGTGATCCCAGTTGAGCCGGTTTACCCAAGAGTCTTGCGGCGCCGAGAAACTGCCCTGGGCGATCTGGAGCGGCAGGGTAGAAAAGAATTTTGCCGGCGCGGTTTGACGCCAGATGGTCATGGCAATGTGATCTTTCTGGCCGAAATACTGATCGAGCTTGCCCAGGTAGTGATTGGCTCCCGCAAGAATGCTATCGGGAACCGGCACGGGAACCAAGTAATTGTTCAACGCGCCAGAGTTCGTCGGTGTCGGCAGGTATTTAAACCAAGCCGGGGCCGCCGAATTGGCGATGCGGTTCGGACAAATGACGTTTAACACGCCATTGCAACTGAACTGATCGCGCAGATACTGAAGGTTATTCGGTCCGCTTTTCTGATTGGCGTTGTAGTTCGGGTTCGGACGCGTGGTTGCCGGGTCGAAAATCGGAATCAAAGCTCCCGATGTATCGGTCCAGTCGGTGAAGTCGCCGTTGCGCTCCTTGAGCGATGGAATCGACAGCGTGGGACGGCTCGCGCCACCGGCAATCCGGAAAAATTCGATATCCGTGAAGAAAAAGGTGCGCCATCGGTTGTGACGGTTGATGAAAGGGATCGTAAGGGGTCCGCCGAGGAAACCGCCGAACTCATGTTCATTGTCCTTGGGACGCTGGTCGCCCGGTTTTCGCCCGAGCTGGAATTGGGTCGCATTGAGCGACTTATTGCGTAAATACTCGAAGCCGCCGCCGTGATATTCGCTGGTGCCGGATTTCGTGGTGGCGATGAGTTGCGCGCCCGTGGATGCGCCATACTCCGGCTCATAGCTTGACGTGAGAACTTTGAACTCGCTGACCATGTCCGGAGTGAGCCGGAAGTCGGCAAATGCCACCATGCCGCTCTGCGACATGGAACCTTCCTGCATGCTGACGCCGTCCATGATGGCTTCGTCGCCGGATTGCAAACCGCCGTTGATGCGCGCATCGAAGGCGCTGTTGCCGCCACCAGTAGAAACGCCCGGCATCAGAACCGCGAACTGCGCGGAATTGCGAGGGCCGCCCGCCACGATGAGCGGGAGTTCATTCAATGTCTCCGGGCCGATGCCTTCCTGCTTGACGGCGTTGTCGAAGTTCAGCGTGGATGCGTTCTCGTTGATCTCGACTGTTTGGACATCCGACCCGACCTCCATCTTCACGTCGACGTGCACCACTTGGCCAATGGCCGTCGTGATTCCGCGTTGGGTGAACGGACGAAATCCCGCCGCCTTCGCCTGCAACTCGTAATTACCAGGCACGACGTTCGGAAAGGTGTAAAGGCCGTCCGAACTGGATTTCGCGGTCGCCGTGGTGTTGCGATCGGTTGACGTCAGCAGCATGTCCACATTGGCCATGACCGCGCCCGTGCTGTCTGTGATGGTTCCGTTAACGGAACTGTTTTGGCTCTGTGCCGGCGCGAGGACCGGAAGTAGCAGAAACAACATTCCTGCCGCAGACCCGTAAAGCAAACTCTTCATGCTCATTGGCATGCCACCCTCCAAAATTTAATCCGCCGCGGTTCAAGTTGTAGCAGAAATGAACTAAACGTATCTTTGGGGGGAAGTCTATCATAGTCGACGTTAATGTCAAACCGTTTGCAGACCCCTTGTCGCGCCAAAGTGAGAAGTTCCTAATTGGCCAAAGTAGAAAGTTCCTCTTGACAGCCGCAAGGCTGAAGGATGGAACGAATTGCGATGAGCCAGGAGGAACGGGACAAGTTGGAATGGCTGAGAAGGGCCAGGGACAA
>JBBROU010000116.1:0-16469 GCA_038229055.1 Bryobacterales bacterium
CGAGATGGTGATGCCGGGCGACAATGTGGGGCTGGTGGTGGAGCTGATTACGCCAGTGGCTATGGATAAGGGGCTGCGGTTTGCGATTCGCGAAGGCGGACGCACCGTGGGCGCCGGCACCGTGACCGAGATTTTGGATTAGTCGCGAATGGCCTCTTTAAGAGAACGAATTCGCATCCGGTTGAAGGCTTACGATCACCGGATACTCGACCAATCCACTACCGAAATCGTGGACACCGCGAAACGGACCGGCGCGCAGGTAGCCGGTCCCATCCCGCTGCCGACGTCCATCAGCCGGACCACCGTGCTGCGGTCGCCGCACGTGGATAAGAAGTCGCGGGAGCAGTTTGAAATTCGCACGCACAAGCGGCTGCTCGATATTTTAGAGCCGACGCAGCAAACCGTAGATGCGCTGATGAAGCTGGATCTGCCGGCGGGCGTGGACGTCGAAATCAAGGCGTTCGGGAAAGATCATAAGTAGAAATTTTCGGGTTTCGCCCAGGCGCGCGGCGCAGGGCGAGTCCCAAATTGGAAGAGAACATGAGTCCAGGAATTCTCGGCAAGAAAATCGGAATGACCCAGGTCTTTCGGCCCGACGGTCAGGCAGTGCCGGTCACGCTTTTGAAAGCGGGGCCGTGCACCGTGGTGCAGCGCAAGACGCCGAACTCGGATGGTTATAACGCAGTGCAGTTGGGTCTGCTCGAGTTTATTAAGCCGGCGCGCATCAACAAGCCTTTGACCGGCCACCTGAAGAAAGCGGGAACAGACGGTGCGCGTTTTCTGCGCGAGTTCAATCTGCGTCCGGGGGATGACGACTTCAAGCCGGGCGACCAGGTGCTGGTAGATCAGTTCAAGCCCAAGGATATGGTGGATGTGATCGGCGTGAGCAAGGGCCGCGGTTTTGCGGGCGTTGTCAAACGGCATCACTTCCGCGGCGGCGAAGGCAGCCACGGGTCGATGTTCCACCGCGCGCCCGGGTCCATTGGCGCGTCGAGTTTCCCGAGCCGCGTGGTTCCGGGAATGCGCATGGGCGGGCACATGGGTGACGCGCGCGTCACGGTTCGAAACCTGGAGATCATCGACGTCGTGGCCGAAGACAATGTGCTGGTAGTCAAGGGCGCGGTCCCCGGTCCGAATGGCGGATACGTGATCGTGCGGAGGGCGAAGCGGTAAGCTTCAGCGAAATCAAGAACATGCCCAAAGTGGACGTAGTCGATTTAACGAATCAGAAGGTCGGCGAGATGGATCTTGCCGACCAGGTGTTTGCCGCCGAAGTGAATGAAGCGCTGCTCTATGAAGCGGTGCGCAACTATCAGGCGGGGCAGCGCGCCGGTACGCACAAAACCAAGGTGCGCCGCGAGGTTGCGGGCTCGGGCAAGAAACTGTGGAAGCAGAAGGGCACGGGGCGCGCCCGCGTGGGTTCGATCCGGTCGCCGATCTGGCGCCATGGCGGCACCTCGCACGGTCCGGTGCCGCGGGATTACAGTTACAAGCTGCAAAAGAAGATGCTGCTGGGCGCACTGCGTTCCGCGCTTTCGGCCAAGCTCCGCGACGGCCAGATCACTGTCGTCGATGCCTTCACATTCAACGACCACAAAACGCGTAACGTGCGTGCGGCTCTCGGGAAACTGGAGTGCACGCGCAAGGTGCTGCTGGTCGATAACGGCGAGAACGAAAATCTGGAGCGCGGCGCGCGCAATCTGGCCGGCGTCACGCTGATGGCCAGCCGCGAAGTGAGCGTCTATCACTTGCTGCGTGCCGATCGCGTGCTGCTTTCGCAATCCGCCGCCGCCCGGCTCAGCGAAACCTTGGCCGTGAAGGAGACTCAAGCGAAATGAATATTCACGAAGTCTTGAAGCGTCCGCTGGTCACCGAAAAAGGCGTCAACCTGAAGGAGACCGAGCGCACGCTGTGCTTTGAAGTGGCTGTGAACGCCAACAAACTTGAAGTGAAAGCCGCGGTCGAGAAACTTTTCAAGGTCAAAGTGGAGGATGTTCGCACTTCCAACGTGGAAGGCAAACTGCGCCGGCGGGGTAAATTCTCCGGCTACCGCTCCGACTGGAAGAAGGCCTACGTCAGACTGCGAGAGGGAGAGAAGGTTCCCGAGTTCGCCGAGATTTAAGGCGCCCCCGAGAGAGACACGCCATGCCAGTTAAATCATTCAGACCCTTCACCCCTAGCCGCCGTTATATGACGGTGGTGACGCGTGAAGAGATCACCAAAGAGACTCCCGAGAAGTCGCTGGTTGAGCCGAAGCACGGCAGCGGCGGACGCAACAGCACGGGCCGCGTCACCTCGCGGTTCATCGGCGGCGGCCACAAGCAAGCCTATCGCATCATCGATTTCAAGCGCGACAAAACGGGCGTTCCCGCCGTCGTCGCCTCCATCGAGTACGATCCCAACCGCTCGGCGCGCATCGCGCTGCTCAACTATAGCGATGGCGAGAAGCGCTACATCCTGCAGCCGGAAGGCCTCAAAGTCGGACAGAAGCTCAACTCCGGTCCCGACGCCGACATTCTGATCGGCAATGCTCTGCCGCTGCGCAATATTCCGCCCGGCACCATCGTTCACAACATCGAGCTGAAGCCCGGCAAGGGCGCGCAGATGGCGCGATCGGCCGGCACGCAGGCCCAACTGGTTTCGCGCGAAGGCGATCTGGCTCTGCTGAAGCTTCCCTCGGGCGAAATTCGCCGTGTTGCGTCGGATTGCATGGCGACCATCGGGGTCGTCGGGAATGCGGACCACGAAAACGTAGCTTTGGGCAAGGCCGGGCGCTCGCGCTGGCTCGGCAAGATGCCGCACAATCGCGGCGTTTCGATGAATCCGGTCGACCACCCGCATGGCGGCGGTGAGGGTAAGACTTCCGGCGGCCGCCACCCCGTAACACCCTGGGGACAGCCGACGCGCGGTTTCAAGACCCGCAACAACAAACGCACCAACAAATTTATTGTGAGCCGTAAAGCCAAGAAGAGATAGGCGAAGAAGGAACAGATGGGACGATCCGTAAAAAAAGGGCCTTTCACCGACGGCCACCTCGAAAAAAAGGTGGAGAAGTTGAACGCGGCGAGCGAGAAAAAAGTGGTGCGCACCTGGTCGCGCCGCTCGACCGTTCTGCCCGAGTTCGTGGGCCACACCATTGCGGTGCACAACGGCCGGAAGTTCATTCCGGTATACGTCACCGAGAATATGGTCGGCCATAAACTCGGCGAGTTCTCACCCACTCGCACATTCAAAGGGCATTCGGTGAAGGCGGCGACCGAGAAATCGTCGCGGCCGTCCTAAAGGGGCAGGAATCATGGAAGCCAGAGCAGAAGCCAGATATATGAAGGTCTCGCCGCAGAAGGTCCGCCTGGTGGTGGATCTGATCCGCGGCAAGAACGCGGGCCAGGCTATTTCGACCCTGCAGACCATCAACAAGCGCATCGCGCCCAGTGTCGAGAAGGTGCTGAAGAGCGCCATCGCCAATGCGCAGAACCTGTCGGAAGACGTGGATGTCGATCGTCTCGTGGTCTCGGAAGCTTACGTGAACGAAGGGCCGCGCATGAAGCGCATCCGTCCGGCTCCCATGGGCCGGGCTTATCGCTATCAGCGGCGCATGGCGCATATCGTAATCAAAGTGGCGGAAAAGGTTTAACGAGAATGGGACAGAAAGTTCATCCATACGGTTTCCGGCTCGGCTTCAACAAACCGTGGCGATCGCGCTGGTTTGCCGGTCAGGGTTACGCCAAGCTGCTGCAGGAAGATCTCGAATTGAAGGAAGGCCTCCGCAGCCGTTTGAAATCGGCCGGCGTGAGCTCGATTGAAGTGGACCGGCCCGGCAACAAGTTGCGCGTCACCATCCGCACTTCGCGCCCCGGCATTATCATCGGCCGCAAGGGCGCCGAGATCGAGAAGCTCAAGAGCGATCTGGCCAAGAAGACCAAGCGCGAAGTCTTCATCGACATTCAGGAAGTGCATAAGCCCGAGCTCGATGCTCAGCTCGTATCGGAATCGATAGCGCTGCAGCTTGAAAAGCGCGTGGCCTTCCGGCGCGCGATGCGCAAGGCCGTCGATTCTGCGCTGCGCTTTGGTTGCAAAGGAATCAAGGTTCGCGTGTCGGGCCGTTTGAACGGCGCTGAAATCGCCCGCAGCGAATGGTATCTGCAGGGGCAGCTTCCGCTGCACACGCTGCGCGCCGATATCGATTACGGATTTACCGAAGCGCACACCACTTACGGCGTGATCGGGATCAAGGCTTGGTTGTATAAAGGCGAGATCCTCGAACAGCGTGCCGGCCGCAAGCCGTTCATGCTGGAGCCGGAACCGCGCCGTGAACCGCGCCGCGACAATCGCGAGCGTGGAGGAGAACGGGCTGGGGAACGCTTCGAACGGGGTGGAGACCGCGGCGGCGATCGCGGCCGCCGGGAACATCCGACTTCCGCCGCGCCCGGAGCTCATGCCCCGGAATCGACCGGTCATGCCACGCAGGCTACGCCGAGCGATGCGCCGCGTCCGGTGCGCTCCGGTGGCCCTTTGATGCCGCCGCTGATGCCGCCTTCGCCATCGTGGAAACAGGATACGCCGAAACACGACACGCCGAAACACGACACGCCGAAACACGAAACACCCGAAGCGCACCCTCCGGAACCTGCCGCAACAACGCCAGCTCCCGCAGCTCAACCGGCTCCGGAAGCGCCTTCGGCTTCGGCGGCGCCTCCGGCCGGCGAAACGGAAAAATAGCGTAAAGGAATCGATTCACCATGTTGATGCCAAAGAAGGTCAAATACCGCAAGCAACAGCGCGGTCGCATGACGGGGAAAGCCTGGCGCGGTTCGTCCATCGCTTTCGGCGATTACGGCTTGAAGGTCATGGTCTGCGGTTGGCTGACGGACCGGCAGATTGAAGCCGCCCGTATCGCCATGACGCGTTCTATCAAACGCGGCGGCAAGGTCTGGGTTCGCGTGTTCCCCGATAAGCCCATCACCAAGAAGCCGGCTGAAACGCGTATGGGTAAGGGTAAAGGCGCCCCCGAGCAGTGGGTCGCGGTGGTTCGTCCCGGTAAGATTTTGTTTGAAATGGAAGGCGTGCCGATCGAGGTCGCCCAGGCGGCATTTCGCCTGGCGGCGCACAAAATTCCCATGAAGACGCGTTTTGTGGCTCGCGACACGCAGGCGGAGTAAGCAGATGAAAAAGAAACAGAAAGTGCGGGATCTGAGCGAAGGCGAACTCAAGACGCAGCTTCGCGACATGGACGACAAGTTGTTCCGGATCAAGTTTCAAATGTCCATGGGCCAGCTCGAGGGTTTGAAGAAAGCCCGTGCGATGAAGAAGGATAAGGCGCGGATGCTGACCATTCTGCGCGAGCGTGAGTTGCAAGGGAAAACGGCGTAGCGTATGGCAGACGAGAAAACAGTCGGGCATAAGAACGAAAAGGTCGGCGAAGTGGTGTCGACCAAAATGACTAAGACCATCGTGGTGGCCGTTAGCCGCCGGGTGCCGCATCCGCTGTACAAGCGAATTATGACCAAGCGCAAGAAGTTCTATGCGCACGATGAGCAGGGCACGGCCAAAATGGGCGACGTGGTACGCATCGTCGAGTGCCGCCCTTTGAGCAAGCTAAAGCATTGGACGTTGGGCGATGTTATCCGCCGCGCGCCGCAGGTCGGGGCGCAGCCGAAGGATCTGGACATCAAAGTCTAACCGGCTAAAACGCGCGGATTTTTATGAACGCGCGCGGTTTTCTGAGCCGCGACGGTAACGGAGCGATTGTTTAAGGATATTGGGAGCTATTTATGATTGGAATGAGAACATGGCTGGATGTCGCCGATAACAGCGGCGCGCGCAGGCTGATGTGTATTCTGCCACGCGGTGGCGACCTCGGCCTCCGAGCTGGACTCGGAGATGTAGTCACGGCCAGCGTCAAAGAAGCTGCGCCGGATTCGGCGATCAAAAAAGGCAAAGTGGTGCGCTGCGTGATCGTGCGCATGCGCAAGGAAACGCGCCGGCGCGACGGCAGCTACATTCGTTTCGACACCAATGCCGCTGTGCTTATCAATGAAGTTGGCGAGCCGGTGGGCACGCGCGTCTTCGGGCCGGTGGCCCGCGAGCTGCGCGACAAAAAGTTCATGAAGATCGTTTCGCTCGCTCCGGAGGTGATCTAAATGGCAGTAGCCCAAAAGAAAACTGCCGGCCGGGCCAAAAAAGTCATGCAGCCGGTCCGCATTCAACTGAAGAAAGACGACCAGGTGAAGGTGATCTCCGGCCGCGACAATGGCAAGACCGGCCGCGTGCTCGACATCGATTCCGCGCGGGGCCGCATTCTGGTCGAGCATGTCGGCATGGTGAAGCGCCACACGCGCCCGAACCCCGCCAAGCAGATCAAGGGCGGCATCGCCGAGCGCGAGAGCTCGATAGCGGTGTCGAATGTGATGATCATGTGCCCCAAGTGCGGCCCGGTGCGGATCGCCCATCATATGGAGCCCATAGCGGGCGGCAAGACGCGCCGGACGCGGGTGTGCCGCAAGTGCGGTCAGACGCTGGACAAAAAGTAAGGTACGGAAAGAACTGAAATGGCTGCAAGACTCAAAGAAACCTATACAAAGACGGTGGTTCCGGCTCTCACCAAAGAGTTCGGATATAAGAACATCATGGCCGTGCCGCGCCTGGAGAAGATCTCGATCAACATCGGGATGGGCGAAGCCACGCAGAATGCCAAGGTCATGGATGGCGCGGTGAACGAACTCGCCGCCATCACCGGGCAGAAGCCCGTCGTCACCAAAGCCCGCAAATCGATTGCGGCTTTCAAGCTGCGCGAAGGCATGGCGATCGGGACCATGGTCACGCTCCGCGGTAACCGCATGTATGAATTTTTGGACCGCCTTCTCAATGTCGCCCTCCCGCGCGTGCGCGATTTCCGCGGCGTATCAAGCAAAAGTTTCGATGGTCGCGGCAACTACACCATGGGCGTGCGCGACCAGTTGATTTTCCCCGAGATCGACTACGCCAAGGTCGAAAAGACCAAGGGCATGAATATCTCGATCACCACCACGGCGCGCACCGATGCCGAGGGGCTCGCGTTGTTAAAAAATCTGGGAATGCCGTTCCGGCAGTAGAAAGATTAGGGAACCGAAAATAATGGCCACCACCGCCAAAATCGCAAAAGATCTGAAGAAGCCGAAGTTCAAGTGCCGGCACCGCAACCGCTGCTGGCGCTGCGGGCGGCCGCGCGGCTTTCTGAGCAAGTTCGGTATCTGCCGTCTGTGCTTCCGCCAACTCGCCTTGAACGGCGAGATTCCGGGCGTGATTAAGGCTAGCTGGTAAGGTGCAAAGGAAAACGGAGAAACAATCATGACCAGTGATCCGATCGCGGACATGCTGACGCGGGTGCGCAACGCCATGCAGGCGCGCCATCCCAAAGTCGATGTGCCAGCTTCGAAGCTGAAGACCGAAATCGCGCGCATCTTAAAGGAAGAGGGCTATATCGCCAACTTCAAGGTGGCCGAAGAAGGCGTCAAGAAGGTCATTAAGATCTACCTGAAGTACTCGGCCGATGCGACGCCCGTCATCACCAAGATCGAGCGGGTCTCGCGGCCCGGGTGCCGCGTGTATGTCGGCCAGTCCGATATTCCGCGCGTCCAGGGCGGGCTCGGAATCAACATTTTGACCACGCCGCGCGGCGTCATGACCGGGCGTCATGCCCGCAAGGAAAAAGTCGGCGGAGAATTACTCTGCCGCATCTGGTAGAAGGGTTTAGGCGAAAGAAACCATGTCGAGAGTAGGAAAAAAGCCGATTCCGCTGCCGCAGGGCGTCAAAGTTCAGATCGGCGATCGTTTGGAAGTCCAAGGCCCCAAGGGAAAATTGTCTGTGCCGATCCCAAATGGCGTTAAGGTCCTGCAAAAGGGCACCACGCTCGAACTCGAGCGCGATGGCGAACAGTTCGCCGCGCTGCACGGGCTCACGCGCGCATTGGCTGCGAACGCCGTGCAGGGCGTTTCGGGCGGATTCACGCGCGAGCTCGATATTGTCGGGATCGGCTTCCGCGCCGACGTCAAAGGCAAAATCGCCACTTTTACTCTGGGCTACTCGCACCCCATCGAGCTGCTGCTTCCCGAAGGGATCGATCTCAAGATCGACAAGCAGACGCACTTGGTGCTGAGCGGGCAGGACAAACAAGCTATCGGGCAGGTCGCCGCCAATATCCGCGCGCTGCGCAAACCCGATCCGTACAAGAATAAGGGCATTCGATACACTGGCGAAGTGCTGCGCAAGAAGGTCGGTAAGACCGGGGCCAGCGCTAAGTAGGGGAGCCAAGTAGGGGAGCCAAGTAGGTAACACGATGATCAATAAGACTTCCAATAACATCATTCGGACCCGGATCCATGACCGTATCCGCAAGAAGCTGAGCGGCACCACCGAGCGTCCGCGCCTGGTGGTGTTCCGCAGCGTGTCGCATATCTATGCGCAGGTAATCGACGACACTAAAGGGCACACCCTCGTATCGGCGGCTTCGGTGGGCAGCAAATCCGGCGGCAACGTGGCAGCAGCCAAAGAAATCGGCAAGCAGGTGGCCGAGCGGGCCAAGGAAAAGGGCATCAACAAAGTAGTGTTCGACCGCGGCGGATACATCTACCACGGGCGCGTCAAAGCGCTCGCCGACGCCGCGCGTGAAGCGGGACTGGAGTTCTAAAATGGCAGTTCAAGCAAAACGGATCGATCCGAACTCATTGAACCTCAAGGAGCAGGTGGTGTCGATCAACCGCGTGACCAAGGTGGTCAAGGGCGGTAAGAACATGAGCTTCTCGGCCCTGATCGTGGTCGGCGATTCGTCGGCCAAGGTTGTCGGCTACGGCGTCGGCAAGGCTAAGGAAGTGCCTTCGGCGATTCGCAAAGGCATCGAGGCGGCCAAGAAGAATCTGCGCAAGATCCATATGCTCGAATCGACCATCCCGCATCAGGTGCTGGGCAAATTCGGTGCGGGCCTCGTGCTGTTGAAGCCCGCCGCGGAAGGCACCGGCGTCATTGCCGGAGGCCCCGTGCGCGCGGTCATCCAGGCGGCTGGAATTCCCAATGTGCTGACCAAATCCATCGGATCGCATAACCCGCATAATGTAGTCAAAGCGACCATCAACGCGCTTGAGCAGTTGCGGGATAAGGCCAAAGTCGCCGAGGCACGCGGCCTCGCGCCGGAGAGTTTGTAAATATGGAAGGCACAATCAAAATTAAGCTGGTGCGCAGCCCCATCTGCACGCCGGAAAAGCACAAAGTCATTGTGCGAAGCCTGGGCCTAAAGAAAATCAACCAGATCGTGATCCGGCCCGATACGGCCGGCTTCCGCGGCATGGTCAAGAAGATCCCGCACCTGCTTGCGGTGGTGGAGTAACAAGGACAATGAATCTAAGCAATCTCAAGCCTCCGGTAGGCCAAGTTCACAAGAAGAAGCGCATCGGCCGCGGTATGGGCTCCGGCACCGGTAAGACCTCGGGGCGCGGCAGCAAAGGCGCGCGGTCCATTTCGGGCTATTCCATCATGCGTGGCTTTGAAGGCGGTCAGATGCCGCTGCATCGCCGCCTGCCCAAGCGCGGGTTCACCAATATCTTCAAGAAGCAGTACGCCATCGTCAACCTGGGAACCCTCGATCAACTCCAGGGCGATTCCTTCACGGCCGATTCGTTGATGGCCTCGGGTATTGTTAAGAAGCTCGGCGACGGTCTTAAAGTTTTGGCCGCCGGCGAGTTGAAGCGTAAAATCACGGTCGAAGCGCATATCTTTTCGAAAGCGGCCAAAGAGAAAATCGAAGCCGCGGGTGGCACCGCGTCCGTAGTGGGCGCAGCGGCACCGGACGCCGCATAGAGTCCGGAGAGCATAATCTACTGTGAAGTTATTCGAAGCCATCGCGAACGTCTTTCGCATTCCGGACCTCCGGAAGCGCCTGCTGTTCACACTTGCCATGCTGGCGGTGTATCGCCTGGGCGGGCACATCCCCACGCCGGGCATCAACCTGGTGCGGTGGGAAGAGTTCTTCAGCAGCCACTCGGGCAGCATCTTCGGATTTTTCGATCTCTTCGCCGGCGGCAACATCCGGCGCTTGACCATTTTCGCCTTGGGCATCATGCCCTACATCACGGCGTCGATCATTCTGCAGCTTCTGACCGTGGTGGTTCCGACTCTTGAAAAGCTTCAGAAAGAAGGCGAGCTCGGCCGCCGCAAGATCACCCAGTGGACGCGCTACCTCACTGTCGGTCTGGCGCTGATGCAATCTTTCGGTATCGCCACCGGCCTCCAGGCCATGGAAGGCAACATCGTCATCCATCCCGGCTTCGGCTTCACTGTGCTGACCATGATTTCGCTCACCACCGGCACCGCATTCATCATGTGGCTCGGTGAGCAGATTACCGAACGCGGCATCGGCAACGGCATGTCGCTGATCATTTTCGCGGGGATCGTGGTGGGCCTGCCGAACGCCATCTCGAATATCTATTCCAACGTCTTTGTCACGCGCCAATGGAACGCCATCACGCTAGTCGTCATCCTCCTGATGATGATCGCGGTCGTGGCCTTCATTGTTCTGGTCGAGCGCGGCGAGCGCCGCATTCCGGTGCAGTACGCCAAGCGCGTGGTAGGCCGGCGGGTCATGGGCGGGCAGTCCACGCACATGCCGCTCAAAGTCAATGCCGGCGGCGTCATTCCGGTTATCTTTGCGTCGTCGATTCTGGCTTTCCCGCAGACCATCTCCGGATTCCCGTTCGTCAAGAACAGCGCCTGGCTCTCTTCCATCCTGAGAAGCATTGGCCACAGCGAGCCGCTCTACTTTCTGCTGTTCATCGCGGGCATCATCTTCTTCTGCTTCTTCTACGTGTCGATTATTTTCAATCCGAACGAAGCGGCGGATAACATGCGTAAGTACGGCGGCTTCATCCCCGGCATTCGTCCCGGGCGCAACACCGCCGACTACATGAACAACATCCTGACCAAGATCACCGTGGTGGGTGGCCTCTACCTCAGTATCCTCTGCCTGATTCCCGACATCATGATCTCCGGGATACACCTGCAGCATCTGCCTGGGATCGGCAACTGGATCGATACGTATTTCCCGCGCTTCCTGCTCGAGGGTCTGGGCGTCAACTTCTACTTCGGCGGCACTTCGCTGCTGATCGTCGTCGGCGTTGCGATGGATACGGTTAACCAGATCGAAGCGCAGTTGATTATGCGCCACTACGAAGGATTCACCCCGCGTTCGGGCCGGATTCGCGGACGCCGGAGTTCCTTCTAAGGACCGAATGAGTGCTGGGATTACGAGCGAAGCGGGGTTCAGTAAGAGTGAAGCCGAGTTGAGCAGCGCCGCCGCGAAGAACGGATCAGTCAAGCCCGCCACCGGTCTCGCGCTGGTTCTCTTCGGTTCCCCCGGCTCCGGAAAAGGCACCCAGTCCAAGCTATTAATGCAGTATTTGGGCATTCCGCAGATCTCGACCGGCGACATGCTGCGCGATCATATCCGCCGCGGCGATGAAGTAGGCAAAGCCATTTCTGGCCGGATGCACGCCGGGCTCCTGGTTCCCGATGAGCTGGTCAACAAGCTGGTTGCCGAGCGCCTGGCCGAGGCGGATTCGCGCAGTGGGTTCATTCTCGACGGCTATCCGCGCACCCGTCAGCAGGCGGAAGTGCTGGTAAAGCTCCTGGAAAAGCTGGGAATGGAAGAGGTGGTGATTCACCTCGTGGTCGATTACAATGTTATATGCGCACGTTTGACGCAACGTAGGCAGTGTCCGAAATGCGGCACTCTCTATAACTCGGCGTCAAGGCCGTCGCGTGTCCCTGGAATCTGCGATCTGGACGGGGAAACTCTGGAAATTCGCGAAGACGACCGCGAATCGGTCGTGCGTGAGCGGCTGGATGCCTATGAGCGGCAGACTCGGCCGCTGATCGAATATTTCCGCGAGACCGGGCGGCGCTTGTATGAAATCGAGGCCAGTTATGACAAGCCTCCGGTAGTGTTCGAGAAAATTACGAAGCTGTTGCAATGATCATTCGGAAGACGCCTGAAGAACTTGAAAAAATGCGGCGGAGCGGCCTGCTGGTGTACCAGATCCTCCAGAGACTGGGCGAAATGGCGGTCGAAGGCGTCAGCACTCAAGACTTGGAAATCGCGGCGGAGAAGATGATCGCCGACGCGGGCGCGAAGCCCGCTTTCAAAGGTTATTACGTTCCGGCGGCGGGCGAAAAGTATAAGTACGTGTTGTGCGTTTCAATTAACGACGAGATCGTGCATGGAATGCCGTCGCCCAAGCGCATTCTGAAATCGGGCGACGTGGTTTCGATCGATACCGGCGTATCGCTCAACGGTTTCTATGGCGACTCAGCCCTGACCGTGGCTGTCGGCGAGATCAGCGAACAGGCCAAGCGCCTGATGAAGGTGACCGAAGAGTCACTCGAGCTGGCTATTGACAAGGTGCGTGAGGGCAACCGGCTTTTCGATGTATGCGGCACCGTCGAGGAGCATGTGAAGAAGAATGGATTCTCGATCGTTCGCGAGTACGTAGGGCACGGGATCGGCACGCAGTTGCATGAAGAGCCGCAGATTCCGAACTACGTGGATCGCAAGAACGACAATCCGCGTTTGCGCGAAGGCATGGTGCTCGCCATCGAGCCCATGGTCAACTCGGGCAAAGCGGAAACCAAGGTTTTGAAGGACAAGTGGACCGCCGTCACCCGGGACGGATCGTATTCGGCCCACTTCGAGCATTGCGTGGCTGTAACCCCCAAGGGGCCGTGGGTTTTGACGCGTCCGTGACCGGCGGTGGCCTGGTGATGGTGGAAGCGAAAGTGGTAGAAGAACTGCCCAGTCTGCTGTTCCGGCTGGAGTTGAACAACCAGCAGAGCGTGCTGGCTCATGCCGCCGGCGCGGCTGGGAAGAATTTTGTCCGGCTGTTGCCGGGCGACCGGGTGAAAGTTGAGCTGAGTGCGGCCGACCCGACCCGGGGGCGTATCGTCAAGAAGATAGGTTGAAGGGCGTGAGGGCATCATGAAAGTACGAGCAAGCGTGAAGAAGATGTGCGACAAATGCAAGGTGATCAACCGCGAAGGCGTGGTGCGAGTCATCTGCGTTAATCCCAAGCACAAACAGCGTCAAGGATAACGAATATGGCACGTATCGCCGGCGTCGACCTGCCGCCAAAAAAACGAGCTGAAATCGGCTTAACTTACATCTACGGCATCGGCCGCACGCGCGCCAAGAGCCTGCTCTTCCGCTGCGGCATCGACTTCAATAAGAAGATCGGCGACCTCACCGAAGACGAAGTCAACCACGTCCGCAACATCCTCGAAGAAGAGGGTTCGGTCGAGGGCGACCTGCGTAAAGAGATCTCGATGAACATCAAGCGTCATATCGAGATGGGGTCGTATCGCGGTCTTCGTCACCGTCGCGGCCTGCCGGTGCGCGGCCAGCGCAGCCACACCAACGCACGCACCCGTAAGGGTCCCCGCCGCGGCACCGTGGCCAACAAGAAGAAAGCGACAGGGAAGACTTAATGGCCAAACCAGCAGCCAAGCCGGCTACCAAGAAGAAGAGTTTCAAGAAGAAAGAGCGCAAGAACGTGCACTCCGGTGTGGTTCACGTGCAGGCCACGTTCAACAACACCATCGTGACCATCTCGGATCAGGAAGGCAACACCATCTCCTGGTCGAGCGCCGGCTCTTTAGGCTTCCGCGGGTCGCGTAAAGGCACCCCGTTCGCCGCGCAGCAGGCGGCGCTGACCGCCGCCGGCAAAGCCAAGGAATCCGGGCTCCGCACGGTCGAAGTTCGCGTCAGCGGCCCCGGCTCCGGGCGCGAATCCGCCGTGCGCGCGCTCACCACCGTCGGCATCGATGTCCGCACCATTAAAGACAGCACGCCCATGCCCCACAACGGCTGCCGTCCCCCGAAAAAGCGGCGCGTTTAGTTAACTCGTTGTAAACGTAGTAGCATAAAGAGATCCATCGAAGCAGGAAGAAGATCCCTTGGGATCGTAAACTGCACGTGACAACCCCAGAAGGAGAATCAATTTGGCACGTTACCGAGGCCCCGTGTGCCGGCTTTGCCGCCGCGAGGGCATGAAACTGTTTCTGAAAGGCGAGCGCTGCCACACCGAGAAATGCGCCATCGAAAAGCGCAACTTCGTACCCGGTCAGCACGGCCAGTCCCGCAAAACCAAGAAGACCGTCGGCTATGGTCTGCAGCTCCGCGAAAAGCAGAAGACCAAACGCGTTTACGGTCTGCTTGAAACCCAGTTCCGCAATAACTTCGAAAAAGCGGCGCACATGAAGGGCATCACCGGCGAAAATCTGCTCGGCTTGCTCGAACGCCGCCTCGACAGCGTAATCTACCGCATGGGTTTCGGCACCAGCCGCGCACAGTCCCGCCAGATCGTTCGGCACGGCCACGTGCAGGTTAACGGACGCAAGGTCAACATCCCTTCGTTCACGGTTCGCCCCGGCGAGGAAGTTTCCATTCGCGAGAGCAGTAAAAACAACCCCACCATACTCGCCGCCCGCGATGCCACCGCACACGCGCCCGCTCCGAGTTGGATGGATGTGGATCGCGACAATCTCAAAGCTAAAATCGGCGGAATGCCCAAGCGCGACGAGCTTGTGCAGATCCCCATCAATGAACAATTGATCGTCGAGCTGTACTCCAAGTAAATGTGTGGAGGGCGCGCCCCCCGCGCCCGGAACGCGAGGAAATAAAAATTATGTTCAAGGGCTTTCAAAAACCTAAACGCCTGGTCGCCAATACCGAAACGCTCACCGAGCGCTTTGGCTCATTCACCGCGCAGCCGTTCCAGCGCGGCTTCGGTACCACCATCGGCAACGCGCTTCGCCGCGTGCTGCTGAGCTCCATTGAAGGAGCCGCCATCACGGCGGTTCGGATCGAAGGCGCCGATCACGAATTCAGCCCCATTCCCGGCGTCGTCGAAGATGCCACCGACATCATCCTCAACCTCAAACAGATCCCGTTCAAGATTATGAGCGAGGGTGTCAAGACCGTTCGCCTGGTTGCCGATTCAGCCGGCGAAATCTTCTCCGGCGCCATCCAGACTGATCCCGACGTCGAAGTTCTCGATCGCAATCTGCACATCGCGACGGTGAGCGAAGGCGGCAAGCTCAACATCGAGATGCGCCTCAAGAGCGGCCGCGGCTATGTCAGTGCGGACAAAAATTACGACGAAGACCTCGCCATCGGCTTTATCCCGATCGATTCGGTTCACTCGCCCGTCCGCAAGGTCAACTTCGTCATCGAAGCTGCCCGCCTGGGCCAGATGACCGATTACGACAAACTCACGCTCGAAGTCTGGACCAATGGCGCCGTTTCACCGCAGGATTCCATCGGCTTCGCCGCGAAGCTGCTGAAAGATCACATGTCGATCTTCATCAACTTCGAAGAGCTTCCCGAAGCTTCCGAAGACACCTCGGATCGCGGCATGGATAAGATGGGCGATCAGCTCAACCGCTCCGTCGAAGAGCTCGAACTTTCGGTCCGCTCCTACAACTGCTTGAAGAACGCCAATATCCAAACCATCGGCGAGTTGGTGCAGAAGACCGAGTCCGAGATGTTGCGAACCAAGAATTTCGGCCGCAAGTCGCTCAATGAGATCAAGGAAATTCTGATGAGCATGGGCTTGTCGCTCGGCATGAAACCGGACGCGCACGGACGCCTGATCGCACCGCCCCCGCCGCCCCCCGGCTCGGTGCCGGAATATATCGAAGGAGAAGAAGACGGCCAGCAGTTCGAGTAACTCGGCTTCTTCTTGACGAGACAACTTCCATGAGACACAGAGTCGGCACTTCAAAACTCAAGCGCGATGTCGGCGCGCGCAATTCGCTGCTGAAGAACCTGGTGACGAGCGTCATTCTTGAAGAGCGGGTCGTCACTACCGTTCCCAAAGCCAAAGCCGTCAAGCCGCTGGTAGAAAAGATGATCACCCTGGGCAAGCGCGATACGCTGCATGCGCGCCGTCAGGCTGCCGCTTTTCTGGAAACGCCGGCTTCGGTGAAGAAGCTCTTCGACACGCTCGGCACTCGTTTTGGCCAGCGTAACGGCGGCTATACCCGCATCGTTCGGATTGGATTCCGCAAAGGCGATGGCGCCGAGCAGTGCATGATCGAACTGGTCGGTTCCGAGCTCGTCAAGCGCGCCTCCGACCGGGCCAAGCGCCGCGAAGAGCGCCTCAAAGCCCAACGTGATGGCGGCGAACCCGAGGAGTGAAGCATGGCCCGTGGTTGGGAAAGCAAGTCGGTAGAAGATCAAATTGATTCCGCCGAACGCCGGGTTGCGAAACCCGGCGTTCGCGCGTTAAGTCCCGCCGAAATCGAGATAGAGCGCAAGCGCGAGTCGCTGCAACTGTCCCGCAAGCGCGTGGTACGCGAGCTCGACGCCACGTTCAATCCGCGCTATCAGCAACTGTTGCGGAAGTCGCTCGCGCATCTTGATGAGCAGTTGCGGCAACTATCGGACCCG
>JBBROU010000117.1:0-16445 GCA_038229055.1 Bryobacterales bacterium
AAAGGCCCGCCAAGTCACCATCAGGACGTGCACGCTCCATCTGTTTATAGGACAGTTCCCGCTCCCCCCACACCGCCCAAACCATCACTAAGTTGCTCTTCTTTAGATAAGCCCGTAAAATGTCCTCACGCACGAAGAAGAAGCTCTCGCTGTTGTTAAAGTCGTGAGGCCTGAACGCAATCCCGAATGTTGCCCTCACGCCTTCCTTTGTTTGGAGGTCGTAGGTTTGCGGCAGATGAGCGAGTCCCGAACTTTGCGTGAATTATTTTCCGAGCGTCACGCCATGCACCGGAGCGTTGTCCACATTGCGCCCCTCCCAGCTAAAGTCATGCACTGGTAAGACTGCTCGGAACTTACGGAACTCCTGCTTCACTTCCTCAACTTCGACTATAGTATCGCGCCACTCCAGACGTTGAGGGCTGGGTGTCGGCCCACTGGTTTGGGCCTCACTTTCCCCGCGGCGCATCTTAAGTATCATGGTGCGCATCAAGTCGATCTGATCCTGACTGACCTGCTGGCCCTCAAAAAAGAGAACGGGTTGCCTTCGAGGAACTTTGAACTTCGTTTCTTTGACCACAAAGCGCATTTTGGCCGGCTCACTACTCGGAAAGGCGCTACACCATGGGATTTCGCCAGCAAAGGCGCAGAGTGTTTTTGGCTTCTCCGGCAACCATCTCCCGCCGAGAGGCTGTTTTGCTAACGCAGTGACGAACGCGTTGGCCTCGTTCTTCGCGACAAAGAACGACCTGAAAAATGCGAATAATCGCCTCCCTCTGGTCTCATCTTGTTGAGTAACGAAGCCGTCGAGAGCAACCCACGGTCCTGTTTCCTCTTGAATGGACCCTTGGCGGATGAATGGTTCGAGATCAGGAGTTGGCCCCTCCTTGATCCAATGTGCCAACGACAGTTTGGGGTCACCAAGAAAATCAGCGGTGATTAGCTGCTGTGCGTATGTCGGAGTTGGGAAACTCGGATCGATGTCTAGGTCCCGCGTCCGGCCACAGTCGGCTCTCTCTTTCAGCATTCCTTGATCCTGCAACCAGCCGCCGAGTTCGAAGTATGCAATACGAGAATACTTCTTCCCGTAACGGTCGACTTTGTGATGTTCGTCAACAGTCCGGCCATAATCGTGGCGGTCTGATTCAATCGCCCGGTCGACTGCTTGAAACTTCTCAGACGTCCAGCCGAGTTGCTTCACGCGCCAGAGAACCTGTGCACGCACTTTACGATAGCCAGCATGTTTGAAATCATAATTGCCCCTATCCTCTACCAACCGTCCCAGAGTATAGTTTTCAAAGTCCATGCGGAAAGGTGAATCTGCTTCTTGAGCCTCTGATTCATTCGCATCGATATCCTGCCACGCGATTCGCCCTCCATCTGAGAACGGGGGTTGCGTGCGAGCCACCTCTACTTTGGAAAAGAGCTTTCGGTTGTGAAACGTTGCGAGTTCAATTACCCGTCTCCCGTATTCGCGCGTCAGAACGTGTGTTGTCCGAGCCGGAGCATCCACTCGGAACAGAAGATCGAAGATTTTTCGCGCGAAGTCAGGTAGCATTGTTTTTCGGAACTTCGGGGTTTTCGGATCACAGTGACAAGCCATCGCAACCCCATAGCTTGCGGCAAGCATTCTCTCAAAGACGTATGGGTCGTTGATGTCTGCTGCTTGCACCGTGATTTCGAAAAGTAAAGGTGGCGCACCGCGACCAAACCAATAAATGGCGCGGGTCACACGATCACGGAGGTTGTGAACGGTCGTGGGGAGAAGCCACATTAACCATTTAACTCGAAGGGTGTCCGATGCAGATCTTGTCGAAAGCGTGGCTTTCCAGCGCTGTTCCAGATTTTGAATGTCGCCAAGAACGTCCAGTTGTCGGTCGTGCCTATGGCTGATGACGCTGTTCCGGCGGACCCATTCCGTCCAATGGAGGTCGCGATCTCCAACGGACATGAGGCGAAGAGTTGCATCGAGAAACTCGGCATTTAGGGGATGATCGGACCCACCGCGCATATGAAACAATCGCAAGAATAACCCTTCAGCGCCTTTCACGCCGCTCCGGATGTAATCCGAAAGCGCCGTGACGGTGGCGGCATCCAAAAATCTACCTTCGAGCGACGCGGACATGCGTAACGCAGGAATTTTCAAGGGCTCGCCGATTATTTGCCACAACTGCGTGCCATGATGCCTCTGGGGCACCAATCCGACGAGTGCTCGAAAAATATCAAGCGCGAGCGGATGAACAGCCGCTTGGCCTCCATTAAACGCATCTTGTGTCGCCTGTGTGTTGAGCCACACCTGCAGAGCATCAGGTCCATGCTTCGTCACCACAGAGTTTGCAATCAGGAAGCCGCCGAGTGCGTCATATACGGGAATCATGTTCTTTTCATGCGGACTGTCTCCTGGAATCAAGAGTATGACGCCTTCTTGTTCGAGCATGTGAAGCATGCTCTTATTCCATGGCCGAGCGTCATCTCCAATGGCGGTCATCAGTGACCGGGTTGACAACTCCCGCGTGCGATCTTCCCAAAATGCGGTTCCGATGAGATCCACCGCACGTTTTACATCGCCCGGGAAATATCGGTGGTCTCGCGGAGATAGCTCTGCAATGCGCTTTACGGCATGCTCAATATATTTCTCGAAAAGACTGGCCAGCGAACCAGGAATGGCCTCGATACTTACCATCCGTTTTCGCTCCCGATTGGTGGCCTCACAAAAGATGCGTAGGGTCAAGGGATGGCTGAGCAACTCTATCGGCAAATCAGCGTCTTCGGGATTGATTTTGAAGTGCCGGAAGTATCGTTCAATCGCTTCCATTGTATTGCCACCGAAACCCAATGCCTCGATCTGGCGCACAGACTCCGGCAATGCTTGCTGGGCGAAGTCCATCCTAGCTGGAGGTTCTTCCTGTTGACCGAAACCAATGTGCCGTTCCTCTGAGCGGCGTGCGCCGGTTCGGACGGTGCAGACGACTAGAACATTGGCAAAGCGGTCCAACATGGTGGCCAAGGAAGAGAGGGGATCCTTCCAGTCCGTCGGACACTGTGCCTCGTTCAACCCATCAATGATCAATGGCAATCTCCGCCGTGCCCGCTGACCTGCCGCGTCCAGCGCAGCAAGAAGTGCTTCCATACTCAGAATCGGAATTCCTTGAATAGTGATGCTATTACACTTCGGGAGATCATCCAAAGTGCGTCCGGAATGAAGTTCGCTCCCCCGCATGAAAATGCCAGCGGGTCGCTTCCCATGACTTTCCGCTGTAATTTCCGCCGCCATCTGAGTCTTTCCACCACCGGCATCCGCGACGACGGCAATCATCCGAGTTCCAAGAAAACTGGCGACTTCTTCAAGCATTTCAATTCCGTGAATCGAGTCAGCTAGTGCATTCGTTGCGATCAAGCCACAAGGGAGGCGAGCACCTCTCATCTTGCGGGGCGCCGCCGCGACCTCCTTGCTTATCTCTTTCGGACGCCCTTCAAGTTTCACACGCAAGAGTTCAAGGTCACCGCTGCCGAGCAGCTTGTGAACATCTTGCATGGTTCCAGCGAGTTCAGACACAACCTGGACGAATAGCGGGGTTAGGGACGAAAGCTTCCCGGCAGTCGAAAGTGGCTCCCTTTGTATGGAGGCAACTGCACTGAGAAGCCGCCGTGCCACATCAGTCAGTTCATCCCACGATGCTGCCTCGCCCAACATCCGTCGAATCGTGCGTTCTGCATCCACAGTCTGGTGGGCTTCTGGAAGCCAGCGTGCTCGAATCGGTGCGACCGCCTTGTTGTGCAATTCGGCAAGAAGAGCTGGAGTAAGTAGCAATTCTCCAAAATACGTCTTGCGCAGGATTTCAGCGTCACCGCTAAGCAGCCGCTCCGCATCTGTCGAATTCCAAAGATCGAATTTGAGCTTGGACTTCAACTTCTTCGTCAAACCGTAAAACCAAGCCTGATCACCTTTGGTCAGCGGGTTTCGTGTCCAGAGAACCCAGTCGCTTAAACCCGGCAATGCCTTCATGGATTTTACAACTGCATCCTCTATTTTTTTGCGCCGAGTGTTTCCAAGCGCTCTGCCGCTTGGAAGGTCATACCAACGACACTGCCACCCGAGCCATCTTCCTGCGGCACCGAGGTCGCAGGCATCGTCGAGATGAAGATGAAATTCGACACCCGGTTGATTCGCCAAAGCGGCAAACTGACCACGCTTGCCATAGTGCAGGCGTATCAAGGCCCGGCAGAGGAACTCAAAGTTGTGCTGAGCGCTGCCTGGAAGTTGTTCGAATTGGGTCCAGTTTACCATGGCAGAATTTAATCTTTGCTTGTTGTGTCTCTGCCATTTGGATCGGGATGAACGTGCGCTGAAAACACCTCGACGCGCGCCCCCTTGTCGACCATCAGCTTGAGGAAGGCGGAAACATCCGGCTCGTCCGTGGTAATGACAACTTGCTCGTCCTTCAGCTCCGAGCGGATATCCATCGTGAACTGCTCAAGTTCCCCTGGAGAAAGGCTGTAGAATCCAACTTTCTCCAGTAAGCCCATCAGACCTTCAGGGTATCGCCCAGGACTGGTTCGGTCTGTATCTCCAGAGGTCATGAATTCTGTTATCGCGTCAATTGCCTCTTTGGCTTTCTCTGCCGAGACGGCATCCTTGAATCTGCCGATCATGACTAAGTTGGCTGAATGCTCCGAGCCATAGCTGTTCCAGGTTTTCATATTGTGGTGGGATGGTTGTTGCGAAGCTCGTCCAAAGCTACCAAGACGCCTCTCGAGTCTATGGGAGTTCCTTGAAGCGAATAGGACGTGTGTTTGAGTACACCGTTGGCGTCGATATGAGCGTATGAGAGAAGTCCTGTTTCAATCTCGAACGGGTCAGACGTTGGCATGCCATCAGCACCCTTTGCGCTCACTGCAAGGCGCATCCCGCCTGAGTAGAGCTCAACCCATTCTCGTAACTTTTGTGCCGTCTCGCCGGCAATTCCTCCCCGTCCGGTCACAGGCTGCTCGGGAAGTAGGAGGAATTCAGAAGCTCCGGCTCTCTCCGCAAACTCCACCGTCGAGTCGATATCAGCCAGAGTGCAGGAGTTAACAACGTAGTTGATTCCGAAGCGCGTGATTTCCTTGAGAGCGGCCAACCGCTTTACCAAGCCATCGAATGAACGGCCGCGAAGGCGTTGATAGGTGGGGCCGACGCCGTCCACGCTCACGCGGACAAAATGGACGTTACCTCTCAGTTGAGCGAGAAGCGCCTCGTCGAGATGGTGGCCGTGGGTCGTGAACGTTACTGCGAGGTCCGTGTTCCTTGATGTATGAGCACAAAGCTCGGCGAAGCGGCGGTAGAGTGTCGGCTCCCCGCCACCGAAACCCACTCCGATCGTTCCGTTGGCATCGAGTTCGTTGAGCCACGAAACAATGCTGTCAAAAGCAAGGGAGGCGTGCGTTTTTGGTGCAAAGCAATATGAACAGGACAGGTCGCAGGCATTTGTGAGTGCGATTGATACTTGGCGAGGTGCTGCCGCCCACATTGATTTAGGCGGCACGATTTCTCCGATGAGAAGATTTGCACCCGTGTCGCGAGCAAAGATGTGGATTCCGTCCGGTCCCAAACGTATTTTGGTCCCGGGAGCTGTGCCGAAACGCGGGCTTGTGAGTGATGTCAGTTCCATAACACGGGGAGGGCGACCATGCAGTCCACGAGGTCGGCCTCGATGAGGGCGCGGTGGATGTCGCCTTCGCCGAACCGGTCGGAGGACATGCTCCCATTGGCGAAGACGTAGTCAGCGCGAAGGTCGGGATGGAGATCTTCGCGGGCGGGGTCTTTGATTTTCTGGACGAGGATGATGTTGTGGCTCCAAGGAATGGCCAGCGCCTCGGGAGGAGTTAAATCTTGCACCGCTTGTGCAAGATTTGGCTTTGCGCGGTTCAGTGGCGTCTTCACGCCTTTGCCTCCTTAATGACGAGCCGTGCGAGCAGATGGACCTCGGAAACCTCAGTAGCGTGGTGCATCTTCCCGCGCAGGAAGTCACCTGCATTACCGCATCGGTCATTGTCCATGAGACGAGAAATGGGAGGCTGAGTTGTCATGCCTGTTTTGAAGCGGCGCGAGGTTGCCGCGACCGATTGCAGGATGCGAGCAGAACCGCGAGAGCCGATGCGGGAATGTGCGATGCCATGCGGCGACACTCACCGCGAGCCGATGCCGGGTTGTGTGGACTCGCGAGGCTGAAGAAGCAACTCATCGCCAGCGACGATGAACTCGGCGCAGCGCGCGTCGGTTTCGGACAGGGTTGCGCGCACCACTGCGCCGCGCAGATACTTCTCGATAGCGTCTCGGAGCGGACGAGCGCCGAGGCGGGGGTGAAAGCCTCGTTGCAGGAGGAAGGAAACCACGGATTCATCTGCGGTGAAGTCGAAGCCTTTGCCGCGGAGGAATAAAAGTTCGCGGGCGATGTGGACGCGGGCGATGGCGAGTTGCACGTCGTAGCTCAGGCGTTGGAAGACGATTTTTTCGGTGATGCGGGCGAAGAGTTCGGGGCGGAGGGCTTGCTGCGCTTTGGCGAGGACGTGGCGTTCCATCGTGGTGAACGAGGAGTGCTGCAGGTTGAGAATTTCGGCGGAGCCGAGATTGGATGTGCAGACGATGTAGAAGCCGCTGAGGTCGAGCGTCTCGCCGCTGGCCATCGGGACGCGGGCGGCGTCGAGGATTTGCAGGAAGACATCCAGCACGCGCGGGTGCGCTTTTTCGATTTCATCGAAGAGGAGCGTGCCGGTTGAAGATTTCGCGAGCGTCATTCCGAGGAGGCCGATTTCCCCGACGCGCGCGCCGAGCAGCACGCCGAGGCTGTCCTGCGTCTGGTATTCGGACATGTCGAAGCAGAACAGTTTTTCGGTGCCGAAAAGGTGGCGGGTAAATGTGAGGGCGAGTTCGGTCTTGCCGACGCCGGTGGGGCCGAGGAACAGGAAACTGCCGCGCGGCCGGCCGGGAGTGGAGAGGCCGAGTTCGCCGCGGTGCAGGACGGAAATCACGCGCGGGATGGCGTGATCCTGCCCGCGGATTTGATCGGAAAGATGGGCTTCGAGTTGGCGGAGATGTTCGAGGCGTTCGCTTGGAATGGAGTGTGGGTTCATCGCACGCAGCCTCGCCGCGATCGCGGTGCGAGGTCGCTCTCGCGGCGGAGCAGGGTGTGTCCCGCGACGCGGTAGAACGTCGGCCCTTATGAAACTCACATTCCTCATTCAACAATCCATCATCCTCGCACAAAGCTCAGGCAGTCTCTCGCAGGGCGCGAGCAAGGCGATGGGCATCGTCATGCTCATCGGGTTTATCTTCGGCACCATCTGTGTCGTGGGCGGCGGCTTCGCCATCCGGCGCGGCGATACCGATTCGGGCAAGCTGTCGATCATCGGCGGGCTCATCATCGCAGGTGCGCCGGTGATTGTGAAGGCGCTCTTCACGGCGTTCGGCCTGAGCGGTTCCACCGTGGATGTCGGATCATTCCAATGAACACCGGCAGCGATCCGAAACACGAGCTGCGCCTGACCGAGACCAACAGCGCGGACGACTCCGCCGGCAAGACGTGGGGACTGGAGGGCAACCTCTTCTGGTTCGTCGCCGGCGGGGCGTTTGCGGCGGTGCTCACGCTGCTGCTGCTCTTCAGCGTGTGGCGCTGGCCGCTGCTGAGCGCGGTGATTCCGGCGCTCATCCCGCTGGGAATGTCGCTGCTCTACGCGCTCGCGCTGCGCCAGGGAAAACCGCGCGGCTACGACACCGATCTCTTCGAGCTGTGGCTGCGCGGCCCCGGCTTCGGCCCGCAACCACCGCGCACTTCATCGCAACCAACCTCTGCTTCCACCGACCATGTTTGAATCCGCTCCGAACGGCTACTTCCTCCGCGACCTCATCGTCTTAGACGGCCTGCGCAAAGGCTGTCATGTCTCCAAAGGCTTCCTCATCGAGCCTGCGGACCTGAGCGCCGCGGCACCCAAGCATCTCAACGCATTCCAGGATCAGCTCGCGCTGCTGCTGGCGTGTCTCCACGAGAAACTGCGCGTGCAGGTGCAGTGGTTTTGCGATTCGGACTACCGCGCCGAATTGCTGCGCTATCACGACCACAAGCAGAACGCGGCGAACGTGTGGACGCACCTCTGCCATTGCCAGCCCCGCGCCATTTGCTAGCTTCGCGCCATGAGCCTTGCACAGATACAAGCAGAGATCGCGCGCCTGACACTGGACGAACTTGCGGAGCTTGAGCGCATCGTTCACTCCGCGCGCACCCGGCAGCATCCCGTTGCCACTCCCGAAATGCTCGCCGCACGGCGACACCTCCTCGATGAGGTGATGTCTGGTGCGTGGGGCACGGAGCTTCCGCCCTGGCAGAAAACGCGCGCCCGCGACAAGGAAAAGGATCCGTGGAATACCTGATCGATTCCGCGCTCTGGATCGACTTCTCGCGGCGCAAGTCTTCCCTTCCGCTCAAGGCGCAAATCCTGCCGTGGCTCGCCCGCCCGGACGCGATCACCTGCGAGCCGGTCGTCTTCGAAGTGCTGCGCAACGCCACGGCTGAGGAGCGCCCCGGACTCTCGGCGCGACTGCGGAGCCTGCCTCTCCTGCCAGTTCCCGAGTCGTTGTGGACCGGCGCCACTCACCTCGGTCAGCGATGCCGCGATCGTGGATTTACCGTCGGCTCGTTCGACCTCCTCATCGCCACCACCGCCCTGCATCACGATGCTGAGATCGTGACCTTCGACGGCGACTACTCCCTCATCGCCCAAGCCGAGCCGAAACTCCGGCTCCAGCTTCTCACCCGCGCCGCCTGATCCAGCTCGACGGCTCCGATGCCGCCGCGGGCGACCTCGCGACGCGCCTGCTGCCGTGGTGCGCGGGCGGCAATTACGGCTGCCTGCTCGACGGCGCGAGCAACGTCTCGCTCACCGGCAGGATCGCGCACTTTGAACTCGGCTACATCCCCGAGGCCGCGAAGCAGCTCCGCGCCGTCGCCGGATTCCTCATCACGAACTACACGCGCCAGCACATCATCACCATGCCGCGCGCGCTGCGGAAACGGAACGTGTATGAGGAAGTCGCGCGCCTGCTCGACATCCCCGGCGGCGAGCAAATCGTGAAGGAGAGCCGTTTCGACTAAGCTCAAGGCACTGAGCGTGTCGAATTGAGCGTGGGCAGATGCGGAAGTTCAACTGCTGGAACATCTCCATCGTGCAGCAATACGCGCGCTTCAAGGAAAGCCGCATCCGCTCCGCCGTCTTCGGCAACAGCCGCCAGTTCTTCCTCATGCGGCAGAACGACCGCGCCGACCTCGACGACATGGGCCGCGACATCGGCCTCACCGAAGTGACCAAGCACGCCATCCTCTCATATCCGCTCCCCGACCAGCAGAGCGGGGAGAAATTCGCCGCCTTCACCTACCTCCACTCCGACGCGCAAAACCGCATCTGCGGGACGGTCCACAATGTCGCCTCGGCGGAGATGCTCGAAGCGAGCGGGAGCAGCGGTGTCAAAGTCCTGGTGGAGCCCATAGAGGGGACGGGCGGGCCGATTTTTTCTCTGACAAAATCTATCCGGAGGGCTTGACATGCCTGCGTACGTGTGGACTGTAACCGCCCTCCATCCGTCAGTGGCACCGAATTGGCTTCCACTGCGGGTGGTTTATGTTTATTTGTAAATTGATCGTTCTCAGATGCCTACAGAGCAAATCGAAGTAAAAGTTGATGCCGCTGTCAAAGCTGCTGCCAATTGGTTGGCCAGTGGCGACGGGCGCGACGCCTTGCGTGAATTCCTTATCGAGGAGCGTCGGAAGTGCGAGGAGGAGCGGAAAAAAACACGGGTTACGTGGGATTCCCTCAGACAAGCAATGACGGTTTGAGCGAGCCTCACAGTTCCCCGTTCAAAGTTGTCGCATATGACCGTGGGCGACTCGGTGAATTGTTCGGAGGCCATCACTTGGCGTATGCGCGCGAAAATAAGGCGACGCCGCATGTCGCATACTTTCGGCACTATTTTGATGAGCTGAAGCCTCTCACAATCGTCGTGGAGGAGCGCTACGTCGACCACGACTACTTGGAAGACTACACTGGGTTTTATGCGCGCTGCTTCGCCGAGTACCCGCGCCTCTGTAGCCGCCTCCATTTCTTCAGCGTGGGTTTCAGCGACGCTGATTTTCGGGCTCTACTTTGCGGGAATGAGGGGCCGTTGAATGAAGCGGCTTTGCGGGACGCTTATGCCGGATTCATAGTGTTGAAGCCGCTGCCTGAAACCGTCATCGGACGTACTTGTCTGCGGCCATACCAAGAGGGGCAGATTTTCGACAGGCAATTTCCGATCACCCGCGTCTATCGGGTAAACTTGTTCGGTATTCCTCTCGAAGTTACATCGCTTGCGTTTCAGGAGCAGGACAAAGCCGCCGCTGCATGCGCGTCGAGTGCAATCTGGAGTGCACTCCAAGGTACGGGGCATCTCTTCCATCACGCGATTCCATCCCCGATTGAGATAACACGCGCCGCCACGCAGGTGCTTCCGCTGGAATCCCGAAGCCTGCCCAACGACGGACTCACACCCCCTCAAATGTCAGCCGCCATCCGTGCTGCAGGATTGGAGTGTGATGCTATTTCCGTCACCGACCTCGCCATTCTGAAACGCAGCCTCTACGCCTACTTGAGGGGCCGCATCCCGTTGTTACTGGGTGTTCAGCTTTACGATTCACAGCGTGGCGGTGCCGAATTGGGGCGACACGCAACCGCCGTCGTTGGCTATCATCTCGATAAACTCGAACCGTGGGTGGCAGCCACGCAAGAATTCCGACTTCGAGCCGAACGGATAGACAAGTTCTACGTTCACGACGATCAGGTTGGCCCATTTGCACGTATGGTGCCCTGCTGCTCTCAGGCTGCAAAGGATGCGGGTTTTGATGCCACTCGCATGCCCCTGTCCGAGATCGCGTGCCAAGCTGGCGTCGAAACCAACAACCTTTGGCTCACGCGATGGCGGCGACGTGGTGGTGAAGAGCCAGCGGGTGTGGTGGCCGTACCGTATCTGCTCATTTTGCCGCTTTATCACAAGATCCGGTTAAGCTTCGACTCCGTCCTAAATATGGTCCGGAGCTTCGATCAGTTTTTGGAGTGGATGCATGGCCGACGATCCGCGAGTGCCCGTCAACCCAAGGCTTTGATCAATCTCGTTCCAGAGCCGCTCGAATGGGATATCTATCTTTGCAACAATGAGGATTTTCGCAAGGACGCCCGCGGCCACATACCTGCGGGCGAGCAACGAATCCGAATGATGACAGCCGGGCTTCCGAGGTTTGTCTGGCGTGCGATTGGCTACGCCGCAGGCGGTGTTCGTACTTTGGGACTCCTTTTCGATGCGACTGACGTGCCACAGGGCCGCTGCCTCCTAATGGCGATTGAATACCGGAAGACGCTGCTCTACTCGCTGCGCTATCTTTTGCACCATGTGAACGTCTATGAGGAGGCCGAGACCAGTGAAGAGGGCCGAGTGCTCGCTTGGTTCAAGAACGTTGAGCCGGCTCGATCATTTATTACGGTAGTGTGATCGCTTCGTGCGTGAACTGGTGCGAATAGCCTCGTGCCGTTTCTGACAGAGGCGCGCTTGAAACGCCACCAACCTGCGCCGTGCCGTGCTTGCGGTTTCATGATCTATTTGGTGCTATCGGGATCGCGATTCTCTACATGAACAGCCGAAATTGGTAAGGTTGCGGCAGAACACTGGGCATTCTTTTGATCACTTGAGCGAGGACTTGGGCATAAGCCATCGTCACAGGAAGGCGATCGTGGAGATAGTCGTTGTTCCAATTCATTTTGGAAAGGCCGAGCACGTCTTGGCACGCTTGATCCCACGCCCCGTGCCCGGCAAACCTCTTGAGGAGCAGTGGTGCCGGGATGCCCTTTCCTTCTTTGTAGTAAGCACGACCATCAAGGGCAGCCGAAGGCGCATTGCCTTGCGTCCAAAGGAGCACGTTGAAGCCGTCGAGTGGGAGAAATGAGCCGCGCTCACAAGGATATGGTGCTGGAGACCCTTTCCGATCTCCGCTGCCCTGCCGCGGGGGATCGAGAAGCACACCGCGCCAGCCGCTGTCTTGCTGAACCTGGATCAATTCCAGTCCCGAAGAAGCGCGCCATGCGTCGAAGCATCCGTCGATTTCATCGTCTTTGAACTCCGTTGATTTATGGATAACCACCCTCGCAGGCGAGCGTCCAGCATGCTGCCGTTGGTAAAGCGCGAGACTGCGCGCCATCACTCGCCGCATTTGGTTGCGGCTGAGGAATGGATTGTCGCGCTCGACATGGATTTCGTCCGTGTCATACGCGACAAATTCCAAACCAGACCCTTCCGAGTCAAAGACCTGACTGCAACACGTTACAAATTTGGGCCGAGCCGAGTCGGCGTCGCGGATGGCGTAACTCAAGCCAACGAAAGCGCTATCAGGGTCAGTGCCTGCAAGCTTCCATGGAACTCCTCCTGCCTTGCAGTAGAAAGCAATTCCGAGTCGCCACATCACGCTGCATCGGCAGTAGTACGAAAGCGCACTGTCTTCGTTGACGATTTGGGTCGGCGTCCCGCGAGAGGCGGCGATTGCTTTGAGGAAATCGTGAAGATCGAATGAATCGCCTCTCGGTCCCCAGAACCCGCGCTCCCAACGGTCGGGCAAATAGATTGCCAGCACATCGAACTCAGTGCGGGAACTATGCACCGCATTGAACGCGCGCCCCAGCGCCTCAGCAAGCACCCGATGAGGGGCGCTGGAAGACCCGACATGGCTATCGAGGTCTGCCGGCAGTTCGTGTTGGATGCTCGCTGCCACAAGATTCAGACCGAAAACGCGGGAAAATCCCGGAAACGGGGGAAGATAGTTTTTCCGCTCTCTTGGCGAATGTTGTTCGGAAAACTCAGCCAGGAGATTCCGCACGGATTGGAGCCCGCCATGCGGTGCAATGATGGCTACTCGAATCGGATCGAGGACGGTATTGATCGTCGAGCGGCTATAGGGACCAAACTCCAACAGGCCGAGTAGAGGGTGCCGATGACGGTCGTCCAGCCGAAACGGGTGGAAGAGTAGCTCGGGCTCCGCAATCTGGCTGTGGTTCGGGAAAGTAGGGACGGACTTGCTCATAGACGTTGGCGCCAAGAAAATGCCGTGATCGGCGAGAGGGCAAACTCCGCATCAACTCCATTGGAAATGCCGAACGTCTGAATTTTCGCAGGCTTGTCGCCCGCGCAGAAAACATGACACCAGGCATGGAGCATCCCGTTCCAAGCCTTGTTGTAGCGTTTCGCAGCGCGTTCCCGTTGGAACTCTTTCACTACCTCGCGCAGCCGTCGGTTGGCATCCTCATTGCCCGACTCCTCAACCGGATACTCGGGCCAAACGGTCGGTTCAAAGACCAGCCAGAGCTTGTTCATCCGATAGCTCAGACGCAGGGACACAGCCTCTGACCACGGGATATTGATGCCCTTGAGAACGCCACAGACAGAACCCGCGGCTGCCATCAGCGGCTGAAAAACAGGATCTGACTGACGGTTCGGGTCCACAAACAGTACCGGGTGATGGGCGCGGTATCTAGCTAGTAACGGCCGCTCGCGGACGAAGGCGCCCACGAGTGCGTCGTAGATCAAACTTTGTTCCGGCGACGAGTAATTGAGCCGTCGGTCCTCCAGCGTATAAATGTCGAATTCCCCAGTCGGAAACGCCTTTCGCGCCTCCGTATCACTGCCAAACAAAAGCACACCCGCCCTGCGTCGGCCCGCGATGATATTCGCGCCCGCTTTTGTGATGGTTTCCCGCACCTCTTTCATCCCCCCGATTTCGGCCTTCACCAGTCGGCAAGTGCTCGGGAATCGCACGATCTCGATGGCATTCAGCCGAATCACCGGCCATCCACCTTTATCGAAAATAAGAGGGGCCGCGCTTACCCGCCGCGGATGTTCATTCAGCAGAGCCATTTCATCATCGGAAAGCTGCTGGCATTGCCCGACGACATCCGCAAGCAACTCGTCAAAAGTGGGAACCTCGATCAGATGTGCGTCCTTCACGCCAGCGGCCCGAGCCTTGTCGAGCAGCGCAACAACTCGAGGCAGGGTGCCACCGGCGCGCGCGATCCAGAACAACCCTTGAGGAAAACCGCGTCCTTGGTCGATGGCCTCCTCCAGCGCTTCCATCACCGATTCATCCCGCCCGCTGTAACCAACGACGACCAAGCCTCCACCTTGGCATGTGCGTACGAGGCAGTGGCGCAACTCAGCGTCCTGACTTCGCAATTCGTCTTCCGTGTTTTTTAGGCGGCGGGATTGAAAGTCTCCATGCAACTTCCCGAGCAAAGGCCAACGGCCCTCCTGCACAGCTTGTCGAAAAAGGTGCGGAGCCTCCAGATCCACTGCCAACAGCGATCCCGTGCGACCAAAAACCTTCGCGGACGCATCTTCCACATTCTTGTCAAAGTTCGTCGTCCAGATGACGCGGGCCATATCCTTTTTCAGCAACAGCGCGAGCGCAGTGTGACCGTAAGACGGTGTTCCTTTCGATATCAGTTCCTCAACGTATTTCCGACGATCTGCCTCGTTTGGGTACACGCGTGAGAAGTAAAACGCGTACTCCTCAAGCGAGTTTCTGATTGGGCAGGTGCCCTGCCGGTCAAAGAAATCTTGAATCTTGTCAAGCAGCCGTGGGTCGCCCAAGTCCTCACACGCTCTCAGCGGCACCTTCTGCTCCGAACAGTATATCCGCCTTTTGAAGTCCCAAATCATGTCTCCCGCGGTGCGAATACCCGACGCCGCTGATGCACCCGCGCCGAGTAACCACATCAGGTGTGGAGCGCGAAGCTGATAGACTCGTAGGAACTCGGCCGGAGACATTGATTCAATACTTCTTCCGTAGTTGAAGGAGCGCGAAGAGCCCCATGCCTACGGCTACAGCGGTCAAATCGGAGTCAGGCGTTTGCTCACCAAACTGGAAATTTGTTCGAGGTATCATCGAATGGCGCACGCTGATGAAACAATCAGGGCGACTCTTAAATGTCTGCTTTTTAGTCATGACATTTCTGCGCTCGCCTCGGAGCCGAAAGGGGCGCGCGGCGAGGTAAAACGCTCGCATGCACAACACATCACGTCTCCTTCTTCCTCTCCTCGCCTGCGCGTTGCTCGGCGGCTGCGCAGCGGGTAGCGCCACTCGCATTATCGGTGACACCGCCGGCGCGGCGGGCGGCGCGCTGCTCGGCCACAAACTCGGCAAAGGCAAATCGCTCTACACGGCACTGGGTGCGGGGGGCGGCGTGGTGCTCAGCGAGTCGCTCCAGGCGGGGAGCAGGGGCTCGGCGCAGAAGTCCTACGCTGCGGGATATGAAAAAGGACAAAGCGATTCCGCAAAGCGGCAATACCAGGCGCTCACCGAGCGGCAGCGGCTCGCTCCGCAGTCGGATGATGCGGCGCATCTGCGGCTCTTCGATGTGCCGATTCCCGAGCGGGAACAGAACGGCATCATCCTCGCGCCGGGCACGGCGACTCTCCGCATCCAGCAATAACCCAATCACGATCATGAAACTCATCCTCTCACTCACGGCCCTCATTTTCACCGCGACTGCGCTTCGCGCGCAGGTCGTCGTCACGAATCCCGTCTCGGACATTCTTTCGCAGACGCTGCACGCGGAGGACATCGCGAAGACGGTGCAGATGATCAACAATCAGGTGCGGCAGATCAACACGCTCACCCAGCAGCTTCAGCAGATTCAGTCGTATGTGAAGGCGTTCGGCGATCCGTCGAAGCTCCTGCAGATCACCGGCGCGGATTCGCTCGTGAGCAGCCTGAAAAGCAGCGGGGTCGGCCAGACGATCGGGCAGTTGCAGCAGGCGGCGAGCGGAGTGGCGGCGCTGCAATACAACGCGAACGGGCTTTACCAGAGCCTCGGCACAACCTTCACCACGCCCGGCGGCTCGACGGTGCAGCGTTCGGACGATCTGTATCGGAAATACGGCGCGATCCAGCAGGACTCAAAGAACTTCCAGGCGGTGACGGAAGACGTGAATTCGCGGCGCACGGCGTTGCGCAAACAGATCGCGGAGACCACGCAGCAACTCCAGTCGGCAACCACGGACGCCGAGACGCAGAAGCTCACGGGTGTGCTCGTTGGCTACAACGCGGAGCTGGCTGCGGTGGATCGGGAGATCGATCACGCGGCGGCGCAGGTGACCACGCAGGACGCGGAGAACCGCGCCGACACCGAGCGCCAGGAGCAGGCGCGCATGGAGGAGCGGCAGGCGCAATTGGAGGAAGGCATCCGCCGCTACGGCCAGGTGTTCCTGGCCTGCTCCCCGAAAGTTGGTCCAGGCGCTATGAGAGATGGCGGCGCGCGAGCGCCGCCGGACTCTCAACATGAAACGCAAACGACACACACCCGAAGAGATCATCAAGAAGCTGCGCGAGGCGGCCACGCTTTTG
>JBBROU010000118.1:0-16066 GCA_038229055.1 Bryobacterales bacterium
AACTGATTTTGTCCGCCTGCAGCCTCTCTACCCACCCCGCATAATCCAAAGATTGCGCAACCACTTCGCGCGGCGTTCTGGAGCGCTTAAGTTCAATAAGCACGAGCGAACCGTCGGGGGCAATAGCCAGCAAATCAATTCGGCCGCCACACCCGGTGTCCTCTTGTTGCCCTATCAGCATCCAGTCTTCAGATAAAAGGTTAGGAGACGCAATGATCATCGTCTCAAGCATGGATTCGGTTGCGAGCGAAGCGTCGGCGAGCGCCACGGGGTCGGTGCCGACTTTCCAGATGGCAGTTCGAATGGGCATGAACTCGTAAGATTACCGCGCCGCTTGGAACGTGGTCCACCGGTAGGCGTTCATGTCCCGCAAATACGCCTTCTCCCAGGCAAATTCCGGGTGCGCTTTCAGGTGCGCGGAGGCTTTGAAGTTCAATCCGCATGCGTGGCCGGCGGCGGCGGTGAACATCATTTTCTCAGCCATGGCGGAATCGGCGGCCTTGTTCTGCACCGCCCCGGCGATGCCGTAGGGCTTCTGCCAACCGCCCATGCCGCGCGGCGACATGTCGACATGGCCGCACAGCGTTCGCTCACTGGGCGCTTCCTTCTTCGCGTACGAATCGTAATGATCGCCCAGGAACTTCTGCGCCATCGCGACGTCGATTTTGCCTTTGTTCTCCGCCATCAACTGATCCCAACGCACATGGCGCGCATTGCCGCTGATGCCCATATCCTTCATGTCGAAATTCGTTTCCTCGCGAGCCAGCTTCGCGTCAATCGGGTAATTCGATCCCACGAAATATCCGTCCGTGCTGCGCTTCAGATTCACATTTTTCAGCCCCAGCTCGAGACTCGCAATTTCGCCCGTCTTGCGATCCGCCACCAGCCAGTCATTGGCGTAGCCGCCGTTGTTGCCGTCTTTCATGGTGCTCGCGAACTCATCGATCGAACTTGAATACTGCATGGCCTTGCGAGCCCGAACGAATTCGGCGATGCCACTCGAATCCCAGCCGCTGAATCCCGTGATCGTCGTTTCTGTGATCATGATTCCGGCGTCATTGATCCCGAAATCGTCGGCGCTGTGGATCAAGCCGGGGAAGCCATCCATGATGAAGCGATGCCCTTTGGCGGGCATAATGTCGAAGATCATGGTCCAGCGTTCACCGTCCAGATAGCCGGTCCAATTGTTGTGCGCGATCACTGGTTTGCCGTCGTGGGTCCACTTTCCCGTGGCGACGAACGCGCTGCAGTGGTCGCCCGCGGTTACGGTTTTCGGCGGCTTGATGCCATGCTGCAGATCGTACTGCTTCACGTAATACGACCACTCCATTGACGCGTTCATCGCGACTATGTCCCACACGTCAAGCTTCACGCCATGGGCTTCGGCGCCCTGCGCGATACCGGTCAACTCGTCGCGATACTCCGGCTCGATGTGTGGCCACAGGATGTTCTTCGCCGCATCGCGGAAGAACGCCCAATTCTTTTCGCTATCGTGCGTGGCCTCGAGCGCGAGCACCTTGTAACCGTCGGCGATCTCCGGCGCGAGCAGGTAACCGTGCTGGTAGCCGATCTCGGACGGCGTGCCTTCCAGATGCACGAAGGTCCAGCCATTCTGTTCGGGTTTGCGAAACGCGTTTTTCAAACGGGAGTCGGCCTGCGGTTCGCGCGCAGCGAACAACAGCAGAGCCGCCGTCGCAAGTACAACAAGAGAAGCGAATATTCTGCGCATGGTTCTATGATTGTAAAGGTTTCATGTCATCTAAGAAATTGACGGCGCAAGTAAAAGCCGCGGGTTGAGCTTCCAAGCTTAGTCCAAAGGTTTTGGACCAGGTGCTGTCGACGCTTCCTCGCGTCACCAATGAAAACGTAATCGTCGGCTTCGATACTTCCGACGACGCCGGTGTGTACCGACTCACGCCGACGCTGGCGCTCGTCCAAACGGTCGACTTCTTCACGCCGATTGTGGACGATCCGTACACCTTCGGAGCGATTGCCGCCGCCAACGCGTTGAGCGATGTTTACGCGATGGGCGGCGTGCCGATTTCGGTGCTCTCGATCGTAGCGTATCCCGCGAACGGCGATTTGGACGACCTCCGCGACATACTCCGCGGCGGCGCGGACAAGGTGCATGAATCGGGCGCAGTCATTTTGGGCGGGCATAGCATTGCCGACGACGAAATCAAATTCGGCTATGCCGTAACGGGGACGGTGCATCCCGAACGCGTGAAAGCCAATAGCGGGGCGCGTGCGGGCGACGCGCTGGTGTTCACCAAGAAGATCGGAACCGGCGTAATCGCGACGGCCTTGAAACGTGGCATAGCGTCCGAAGAACACGTCGCAGACTCGATTGCGTCGATGCTCATGCTGAACCGCGAAGCTTGCGAGAGGATGCTCGCGTTCCATGTGCACGGCTGCACCGACGTGTCCGGCTTCGGTCTAATCGGGCACGCGCGCGAAATGGCGGCAGGCAGCGGCGTCACACTCGAAATCGAGAGCGCAGCCGTTCAGTTCTTGCCCGGAGCAATAGAGTACGCGCGGCAAGGCGCCATCCCCGGAGGCCTCAAGAACAATCGCGCGTTCGCGTCGCCGTCGGTCGGAATGCCCGATTCGATCGCGCCTGAAATCGAGGCGTTGCTCTACGATCCGCAAACGTCGGGCGGCCTCTTGATCTCGCTGCCGGAATCCGATGCCGCGCAATTGATCGCCACGCTTCCCGGTTCGTATCGAATCGGGCGCGTGCTGCCGCGTTCACAAGAATGCATTCGAATCCTATGAATTTTGACCCGCTGATTATCGCGCTCGACGTTGACTCCGCCGCGGATGCCCGATCGCTGGTGCGTTCGCTGGGGAATGAAATCGGTTTTTACAAAGTCGGCATGGAGCTTTATGCCGCTGCCGGCATGGACTTCGTGCGCCAACTGTTGAGTGAAGGCAAGCGCGTCTTTCTCGATATGAAGTATTACGACATCGGTGAAACGGTAAAACGCGCAGTGGCGCAAGTGGCGCAAACGGAAGTTTCGCTGCTGACCGTTCATGGGAGCTCGGACGTTATGCGAGCGGCGATAGCGGGGCGCGCGAATTCTCCGCTGAAGCTTCTGGCGGTTACGGTCCTCACTAGTTACGACCAGCAGGATATAGCAGATCTCGGTTACACCTGCTCCATCTCGGACTTGGTCGCGCTGCGCGTGAAAAACGCGATTGCCGCGGAAATGGACGGCATCGTGGCATCGCCTCTCGAAGCCGCTTCCATCCGCAAGCAAACCGGACCCGGCATGTTGATCGTGACGCCCGGAGTGCGCTCAGCCGGCGCCTCAACCGGCGATCAAAAACGCGTCGCGACTCCCGCTGACGCCCTGCGCGATGGCGCCAATTATCTGGTGATCGGCCGCCAAGTCACGCGCGCGCCGAACCCCGCCGACGCCGTCCGCGCGCTGCGCGAAGAAATCGCCGGCTGATGGAACAGTTCATCCTGCACTACGGATACTTCGCAATCTTCGGGCTGCTGATGCTCGGAATCGTGGGTCCGCTGATTCCGGACGAAACCATCCTGGTAGTCGCCGGCATCGCCATCCGCTCCGGGCAACTCGATCCCGTAATCACGCTCATCGCGGCCTATGCCGGGAGCGTCTTCGGCGTCACCCTTAGTTACACACTCGGCCGAACCGGCGTAAGCTATCTGTTACACAAAATCCCGTATCTCGAACGCGCCAACGCGAAACACATGGGACAGGTGCACGATTGGTTCGAACGATTCGGCAGGTGGACGTTGTTCTTCGGTTATTTCGTGGTCGGCGTGCGGCATGTGACGGCTTTAGTCGCGGGCACTTCGAAGATGCGTCCGGACCACTTCGCGCTATACGCTTATACGGGCGGTTTCATCTGGGTGGTCTGCTTCCTCGCGATCGGCTACTTCGTCGGAAACGCGTGGGAACAGTACGCGCGGCAGTTTCACGGCGTGGTTGCGGCCGTTGCCATTGCGGTCGCAGTTTGCGTTTTTGTTGGGTATCGATGGCACAAGGGCAGGCAGCGCCCTTAACTATTTTCGGTCGATCTGCACCAGATTGTCGACTTCGCCGTCGTCGTCCTCATCGTGATGATCGTCTTCATCTGCAACGACAATGGCGTAGATCGCATCGAGTTTATCTTGCAGGGCGCTGTTCAATTCTTCGAGCTGACGGATGCGCTCGAGCAGCTCTCTTTCGCTTGCCATGAAATAAATCGTACACAATATTTGTCACTGTAACTTTACAGATCGGCTGCGCGGGATGCAGAATTAGTTTATGGAACTCGACAACTGCACTGTTAAGTCCCTCCCTCAATTCATCACGACGGTTCGTTCGATTGAGGAAGCACGTTCACTGCCTCCCGGCTCCGTAGTTGGTGATCTCCATGGAGGCGTGACATTCTCAGATCCGGTTGCGGCCGTTCTCGAGCACCGCAGCCTGTTGGGCTGGCGCGAGCTGGAAACGGGCGTCGGCAACAACCGCTGGACCGTAATCCATCTGCATCGGTAGCCTTACCGAAACGTTCGGAGATCCGCATCGTGTAAATGCGGGATGCCGTTGTATTGATACAATCGCAGTTGTTCCGTTTTCACTCTCAGAATATTGACCGCCGTGTTGTGCATGGTTGCATCACGCGCAGCGGCTTCAACTCCAGCGTTCGGCCGATCCAGAATGCGATCGGGGTGCGCCAGAAGCCGCCACGCCTTCGAATATCGTTACTCTAATGGGATATGCGGATAGCGCTTTATATTTTGGACGGGGATTCTTGTCCTGGGTGCCTGCGCGGTTTCCGAGACGTGCAGAGCTGACGGTGCAAGGTTGGTTCGTGGCCGCGTTCGGGTGGGCGGCAGTGATTAGCTGCATTGAATGGATCTTCGAGCTTGTGATGGCAGGGCATTTCGTTGACCTTGCCGTTTTTCTCGTGCAGCCGCAGCCACCAGCGTTTTTTCTGCGGGAAGTAATCTTCCACGGCGAGAGCAACGACGGCACCGACGCGGGCGAAGGTATACGTCATCACTGCAATGATGGCGCGGTCGCGCAGACCCACAACCGTTGAAACATTCATGCCGGTGAGCAGCGCGGTTGCTTCCTCGGAGGACAGCACCGGCGTTGAACCCTTGCTTACGGAATGACGCGGCCCCCGGACGGAATGCGCGGGGTTCGTCGGCATCACTTGTCCGATAACGAGCCAATCGAACAGCATCCGAATACAAGCGAGATGTTGCTTGACCGTGGGAGCCGACCGCTTGCCGTGAAGAAATTCGATATAGGAAATCCGCCGCCGCCCGTGCAAAGGCCGCCCGCGTGTTCTTGTTGCGGATGGTGACGGTGAAGAACTCGATGAAGCGGAGGGCGGTGCGATCCCCCGCCCCGGCAATGAGCGGCGGCAAGCGCAACCCTGTGGAAGCTGTAATCGATACGAGCGCCGTTGCCTGAGCGCTCATACAGCTTCCCACGGGTTGAAGACCTAGACGTCGAGACCGGCGAAATCCTTCACATTGCGCGTGACCACGGTGAGATCATGTTCAAGGGCCGTGGCCGCGATCAAGCCATCGGCGCTGTTCAGTGGCCGTCCGGCAAGTTGCCTGGCCGCATCGAGCGCACCCCATCGCTCAGCAATGGATCGTGTGACTGAGAGAATGCGGCTGGAAAACAGGATCGACAGATCGGTTTCAATCCAAGCTTCGAGTTCCTCTCGCCGCTTCCCCGGCGACCGCAGCATGATCCCTTTGCGAAGTTCCCCGAAACTGACGGAGCTAATGAACAATGTGTGGAGGTCCTGCGCGGCAACCCACGTTTGGACCTTTGGTTCAGGCCGGGGCCGTACCAACTCGGATGGAACGTTGGTATCCAGCACGAAGCCGCTCATTCGAGATCGACCGGGCGACCAAAGGAGGGATTTCGCCTAAAAAGTGTGTCAACTTCTTCGTCCGTGAGCAGGCCCCGCACCTTGGCGCATGCGTCGATCAATTCCTGACCGGTGCGTCGGGGCATTTGTTCCGGGGGGACTTGCGCGGCTTCCTCAAGCAGACTGGCGGCATGCGCCTCAAGTGCGCGACCACGGGCGGCAGCCTGTCTGACGAGCTCGGCTTGAACTTCGGGTCGGATGTCAACAGTGATCGTCACGGGATACCTCGCTCTTCTTTTCCTTCTCCCCACCCTACCGCCGCGCGGCAGACCCGTCAACCGGATAGCGCTCCATAACGTCAAGGTTTGATGTCCGGTATTGCGCGCGGCGCTTTCACTGCCCCGCCATATCCTGCGCGAACGACAGTGGTGTCGCACTTCGTTCAGGTGTGATGCCATCGGTAGGCGAGCGCTATCGAAACGTTCGGAGATCCGCATCGTGTAAATGCGGGATTCCGTTGTATTGAAACAATCGCAGTTCTTCCGTTTTCACTCTCAGAATGTTGACCGCCGTGTTGTGCATGGCTCCCGCGAGTTGCATCACGCGCAGCGGCTTCAACTCCAGCGTTCGGCCGATCCAGATTGCGATCGGGGTCGCTGAAGTGAATACCGCCACCGGACCTTCGTTGCCTAACCCGCCTTTGCCGACGCGCTCTTGAAATCCGGCGAACGATTCACCGTCGAAGCCGTACTGGCCTTGAATCCACGCGCGTACCACCGTCGTGTCGCATTTGGCCCAGGTGCGGTGCACCGGGCTTGCGGCTTCCGCCATCTGCCGCTGTAGGTCTTCATATTCGGCTCGGAACTGTTCGTCTTCGCGTCCGAGTTGCGGCCCGATGCCGGCGTACACGGCGTCCAGATCGAATTCGTTCCAGTTGGCGTCGCTCTGAATTTCCGGACAGCTCAATCCCGCCGCTTCGTATGCGGCGACAACTGCTTCCGCCGTCGCGCGCTGCCGTTGAAGCTCGCCCGAGACAATTCCGCTCAACGCAATTCCCTGCTTCACGAAATATTCGCCGAGAAGCCGCGCCTGCCGGTAACCGACCTCAGACAACCGGTCGTATTGCTGCCGTGAGCCGGCCTGGCCGTGCCGGATCAGATAGATGGTTCGCATGTTTTTTCAGCAGCGGCGGCGGCCAATACGCGCACGCGCCCATTGAAATCGGCAAAGCGCGGATCGCGCGTCTGCCCGCGCAAGAATCGAAAATAGATCTGCTGCAAAATCACTGCCAGCTTAAAAAGCCCGAAAACCTCGTAATATCGAATCCCGCTCACGTCGCGCCCCGTAGTGGCCGCATAGCGCTGCAGAAAGCGCTCACGCGTATACCCGCCTCCGCCGGCATTGAGTTGTGACCAATAAGCGAGAGTGCAGCCAACATCGACTAGCGGATCGCCCACGGTCGACATTTCCCAATCCAGAACCGCGGTGACGCGGCCTGGATTTAGCTCATCGAGTAAAACGTTATCGAGCTTGTAATCGTTGTGCACCAGCGATGGCGGCCCGGCGGATTCCGGCATTTGAGCCGAGAGCCACGCAACCACTCGCTCCATCTCGGGCACGTCTTCGGTCCTGGCATGACGCCAACGCTCGGACCAGCCGGACACCTGCCGCGCGAGGAAGCCTTCGGGCTTTCCAATTCCGAGCTCGTCTGCGCGAATTCCGTGCATCTGCGAGAGGCAATCGATAAAACTTTGGCCGATGCGCTCCGCGATTTCCGGGCTGGAAACGCCACTCGGCACCACGCCCCGCCGGCGCTCCATTACGAAGAACATTGCGCCGATTACCGACGGATCTTCGCACAAGACGAAAACCCGCGGCGCCGGCGGGAACACGGGATGCACTGCGGCCAGCACGCGAAATTCACGCGCCATGTCGTGAGCCTTCGGCGGCACCGGCCCCATGGGAGGCCGCCGCAGCACGTACTCGTATCCGCCCGACTTTAACAGATACGTCAGATTCGAATGGCCGCCGGTGAACTGACGAATTTCGATCTCCGAACGCGGCTCGAAACCGGGCAGCTTGCCCGATAAGAATTTGCCCAGCGATGGGGCGTCGATCTCTTCGCCCGGGCGAATCGGCCCTACTTCACCACTCCCGACCGGCGCGACCATGCCTGATACCATAGCATCCGATTATGAGTGTATTTGCCGAGCGTCTATTGCATGACAAGCACGCCTTCATCACCGGCGGCAGCAGTGGAATCTGCCTTGCGATCGCGGAACGTTTTGCCGAGCACGGCGCGCGCGTTTCCATTCTGGGCCGATCGCAAGAGAAACTCGATGCCGCAGTGCCGCTGCTGCGTGCCCGGAACGTAGAGGCCTCGGGATTCTCCTGCGACGTTCGCCAGTTCGACGCTCTCGCAGGCGCGATCGGCGAAGCTCGCCAGCGGCACGGCGAGATCGACATCCTGGTGTGCGGCGCCGCCGGCAATTTCCCCGCTCCCGTGCTCGGCATGTCCGCCAACGGATTCAAAGCCGTGATGGATATCGACGTCCTCGGAACCTTTAACGCGTGCCGGGCGGCCTATGAACACTTGCGCAAACCGGGGGCGAGCATCATTAATATTTCGGCGACGCATGCGTTCCGCCCGATCGCTTTTCAGGCGCACGTCTGCGCGGCCAAAGCCGGAGTCGATTCGCTGACCCAAACGCTAGCCCTGGAATGGGGGCCTTCGGGCGTTCGTGTCAATTCCGTGACGCCCGGCCCGGTCGACGACACGGAAGGAATGCGCCGGCTCGCGCCCGACGAAGCCGCGCGCAAGCGCATCTTCGATCGCATCCCGCTGCGCCGTTTCGCCAGCAAAGGCGAGATTGCCGACCTGACCCTGTTTCTATGCTCGGACGCGGCCACGTACATCACCGGTGGGATTTACGTCTGCGACGGCGGCCAGTCGCTCGGCGGCTTCGGCTTCTGAATTTGTGGCACGCGATGCCCACCTGTGGTGGAGCGGCCCATTTGTAGCAGGCTGGCGTATCCGCTAAACTGTTAAGTTCGAATCAGCTTTAACCTCGGCGCTCGATCTGCACTATGTGAAACGGCAGGCAGTCAGGCTACGTCATCATATGGGCGCAGAATGGAAAGGAAATCGAGTTTTCATGAAAGTTCTCAGGCCTAAGAGCCTGACCCGCGTCTCCGTCTGTCTGCTAAGCATCTCCGCCGCTTTCATTCCCGCGTGGTCCCAAACTCCAAACCCCCCTCAGGCTCCGGCAGCGAATCCTCAATCGCAGACGCCGCCTCCTAAGCAGACACCGCCTAAAAAGACGAATCCTTTCGAAAACGTTCCCCAAGCGGCCGAGCCTCCGAAGGAAACTCCCGCCGCGCAGCCGCAGCAGACGCCTAAGCCGGCGATCGTGCCGGAAACGCCGCAGGCCGTGCAGGAAGCCAAGCCGGTGGCAGGTGCCAATCTGATCGATTCCATCGAGTTCCGCGGTTCGCGGCGCGTTCCGCAGGATACCTTGCGCGCTCTCATCTACACCAAGAAGGGTGACCCTTACAACGAAGAAACGTTGCGTCGCGATTTCATTGCGCTGTGGAACACCAACCGCTTCGACGACATCCGCATGGAAGCCGAACCCGGTCCCACAGGTACCATCATTCGTTTCGTACTCACCGAGCGCCCCGTCGTTCGCACCATCAAATACGAGAATGCGAAGTCCGTCACCACATCTGAGATCCTGGACCGCTTCAAAGAAAAGAAGGTTGGCCTGTCGGTCGAATCGCAGTACGATCCGGCGAAAGTTCAGCGCGCGGCTGTGGTTCTGCGCGAACTGCTCGGTGAACGCGGTCGCCAGTTCGCCACGGTGACGCCTGAGATCCGCCGCATTCCGCCCAGTTCGCTGGAAGTCGTTTTTCAGGTGAACGAAGGCCCCAAGGTGAAGGTCGGCAACATCAACGTGGTCGGCAATCAGGTGTTCACCAAGCGCGACGTGGTTCGCGCGATGAAAAATTTGAAGCCCATCGGAATTCCGCGCTCCATCCTGCTCGAGAATTTATTCGACCGCACCTACGACGCCAGCAAGCTGGAAGAAGATAAAGAGCGAGTGCGCGATGCCTATCAGCAAAAGGGCTACTTTTCGGCGAAGGTTCTGGACAGTCCCGTCACGTTGCGCGACGTCGGCGGCGAGGGGCGCCACATTCCCCTGTTCTATCCCAACAAGCCGGGCAAGCGCGCCGACATCACCATGCCTGTGGAAGAAGGCAAGCAGTTCCGTCTGCACAAGATCACGTACGTGGGCGTGAAACTCTTCCGCACTCCCGAAGTGCTGTCGAAACAGCTCTTCCAGATGGGCGAGGGCGACATCTTCTCCACCACCAAGCTGCGTAAAGGTCTCGACAATCTTCGCAAGCTGTATGGCGAATTTGGCTACATCGATTTCGTGCCCGAGCCGGCCATCGACGTGGTGCCTAACTCCGACCAGATCGATCTGACGCTTACCGCCGATGAGGGCAAGCAGTTCTTCGTCCGCCGCATCGATTTCGTCGGCAACACCACCACACGCGATAAAGTGATCCGCCGCGAAATTCTTCTCGACGAGGGCGACATCTACAGCTCCCGACTTTGGGACGCCAGTATTCTGCGCCTCAATCAACTCGGATATTTCGAAGTTCTGAAAGAAAACGAGTCCTATGAGCTGAAGCGCAACCCTCAAAGCAATACGGTGGACATCGCGCTAAAAGTGAAGGAGCGCGGCAAGAACACCGTCGGACTGAACGGCGGTCTTTCGGGAATCGCGGGCAGTTTCGTCGGCTTCAACTATTCCACCAATAACTTTCTTGGCTTGGGCGAGACGCTTTCGCTCGAATCGCAGCTCGGCACGCGCATGCGCGACATCAGCCTGGGGTTCACCGAGCCGTACTTCCTCGACAAGCCCCTGCAGCTTGGCTTCGTTGTCTATCAGCGCCGTTACAACTACGATCAGGGACGCGAGTACTCGATCCTCTCCGGCCAGAACCTGTTGGCGTTTTACAATTCGCTGGGCAGCAATAACATTTTGAATTATGTGCAGAATTCGCTCGGCGCATCGCTTTCGGCCAGCTACCCCATCAAGCGCAGCTTCGCCCGCATCGGGATCACTTACGGATACGATAAATCCGATATCAAGACCAAGAGCGATGGCGCGCTGAACTATTTCACATACATCAATTTCCAGGGCGTTTCAGGGCCGAACTCGCTGAACGGCATCAAGACTAGCCGTGTCGTGCCTTCGTACTCATACAATTCCAAAAACCACCCGATCAGCCCGACTCAGGGTAAGAGCATCTATCTTTCAACTGAGTTCGCCGGCAGCATCCTGGGCGGCAACGTCAATACCATTCGGCCGTCGTTCGACTTTCAATATTTCCATACTTCACCGAAGTATCGCCGCAACATTCTAGCGTTCCATATGCTCACGTCTTTGCTGACCGGTTACAACGGCAAGGTTGCTCCACCGTTTTCGCGCACCTACATTGGCGGCGAACAGGATGTCCGCGGCTTCGATTTCTACGGCATCACCCCAATTGCGTTTGTCGCCAGCAGCGCCAACATCCGGGTGCTGAATGATGACGGCACGGTCCGGCAGCAAAAGACAATCCAGAACGGCGTGCAGACGTTTACACCGGTCACTCAGCAGATTCCGATTTATCAGCTCATCACGCCAGGTGGCGATACGCAGGTGGTCACAAACTTTGAGTACCGCATCCCGATTCTGGGACCCGTCACCCTGGCGCCGTTTTTCGACATGGGCATGAACAAGATCATTTTCACCAATCAACTCAAGATGAATCCCGGCCGCGTGAATGAGTTGAATGGCTTGTTTCCACAGGCGGGGTTCGACGGTAACGTCAAGATTGCGCCCGGCACACAGAAAATCCGCATGTCGACGGGCCTCGAACTCCAGGTAATGCTGCCGGTGGTCAACGCGCCGTTCCGAATTTATTATGCGTACAATCCTTCCATCGTGCGCGAGTTTCTGCAGCCGCCCATCGTGGCCGACCGTTCGCTGTTCCCGAACAACGCCACATTCCTGAATTCCGTGGCCACCTTTGGACGCGCCTACCCGTTCTTTGAGAAACGCCGGACCTTCCGCTTCACCATCGGACGAACCTTTTAGTCAACTGTTCGTCATGTTAGTATCGATACAAATCCAAGGAGTTTTACTTTCGTGAAAAGCATTATGACGATCTATTCCGTTCTGGGCGCAAGCCTGCTTGTAACCGCATCGTTGGCCCTCGCCCAGGCGCCCGCCTCATCTGCTGGCACGCCAACCAAAGTAGCGGTCATCGACGTTCAGAGCGCCATTGTGGCGACCAGCGATGGAAAGAAGGCCGCCGCCGATCTGCAAGCCAAATTCGTACCCAAGAAGAACGAGCTCGACAAAAAACAGAGTGACATCGCGGCCCTTCAAGGATCGCTCTCAAAATCCAACGTCATGAGCGATGAAGCCAAGCAGAAGATTATGCGCGACATCGACAAGAAGACAACGGACCTGAAGCGCGATACCGAAGATGCCAACGCCGAACTGGAGCAGGAGCAGGGCCGCGTTATGAATGATTTGGGCGGCAAGCTGATGTCGGTGGTCAACAAGTACGCCGCCGACAATGGCTTTGCGCTGGTGCTCGACATCAGTAATCAACAATCGGGCGTTCTTTTTGCGTCGAACACCATCGACATCACCCGCGAAATCGTGTCGCTTTACGATAAAGCTGCACCCATGACACCTTCCGCCGCGAAGCCGGCAACCGGCAGCGCTGCTTCGACGACCCCAGCGCCGCGTCCGGCCGCTCCCGTGCGGCGCCCCGTTACGCCCAAATAGCGGTGCACGGGCTCGGCTACACGCTTCTGCGCCAGTGGTAGTCTATAGGTGTTGAGGGCGAATTTGTGAAGACTTCGGCGTTGCTCGGTCTCTCGGTTTTGCTTGCGGCATCGGCCTTCGGCCAGTATCGCGGTGGAAACACGTACGGCTCTTTCAGCGGATTCGGCAGCGTCGCGTTTCCCGGAACTGGACATCCTCCGCCCATCGGGAACTTCTCCATCACCAATGCTGGTTTTGCCGGAGCTTTGGGTGCCACCGTCGCCGGAGTTCAGCCGTACCGTTACAACCGGCGCGGGATTCGCTCGTATCCGTACGCCTACCCGGTTTACGTCGGCGGTTATGCCGGATACACCGGATATGACCCGAATCTAGTAGCACCCCAGACTCAGCCGAACATTACCATCATTAACCAGCCGCCACTGGCGCCGGCCGCTCCGCAAGTAGTGATCAATCAGAATTTCGCGACCAGCGGCGCCCAGGACAATGCTTCGCCCGAACCGCCGCGCGATACCGTTCATGTGTTCGATTCGCCGGCGCGGGTGGTGGCGCTTGACTCCGCTTCCAATCTGCAAAGCAAGACCTACCTGATCCCTTACAAAGATCACTCGGTCTACTCGGCACTGGCTTACTGGGTCGATGACAACATGCTGCATTACGTGACGGCGCAGAACGCGCACAACCAGGCTTCGCTCGATTTAATCGACGTCGCCTACATGAAGCAACTTAATAAGAAATAAGAAATTCGCGATCGCCTTCGAGGAAATCATAATCGCGCAAATTCCCGCGCGGACACCAGATCATCTGCTCGAACTCGCTATTTTCGGGCTCACCCGCGAAGCTCCTCACCCGAAAGAAGATTAGAAGAATTGCGCTCCTGCCGTTGTAGCCGAACTCATAACGCATCAGCTCGGTATCTACCGTGGCTTCAATCCCAAGTTCTTCGTTCAACTCGCGGACCAACGCATCTTCGGGGCGCTCACCCCCTTCCACTTTGCCGCCCGGGAACTCCCACTTATACGCGTGCGCCTGCCCGTCCCTGCGTTGGCAGATCAGCACATCTCCGCCTCGTTCGACCACTCCCGCCACCACCATTTGCACCCGCGGACCTCACCGTTCCCGCGCCTTTTACCTAGCGCAGTCCCTAGCCACTATGATATGCCTGATATAGGGTGGGTTCCTCGTCTGAACTTATTCATAACGGTCTCGATGTCCCAGATAAGTGGTTCGGGTTTTTGCGGAATCAAGTTTGTTCTGTTCGCTGCCTTGTTCGCTGCCACCGCCAGCGCAGGTCCAGCGGTGAGTTCTTTAAAGGCGCCAATCGCGTTCGAACCGATGGCGGGGCGCGACTCCGGATCCGCGGCTTTCCAGGTGCGCATGCGCTCTTACACAGGGCGGCTTACCGCCACCGGCACCTTAGAACTTTTCACCGGGTCCAAGGCTGGCGAGCGCAACCGGAGCCAGTTCTCTATGGAGTTGCAAAACGCGAACCGGACCCCGCGCGTAGCCGCCGAATCCCCGCTCCCGACCAAGATCAACTACTTCGTCGGGAATGATCCCCGCTCCTGGCGGCGCGATATTCCGACCTTCGCGGCGGTTCTCTATCGCGGGGTGTATCCGGGAGTAGACCTGCATTACCACGGCACCGACCGCAAAGTGGAATATGATTTCCGCGTCGCGCCCGGCGCCGATCCCCGTCGCATTCGGATGCAGTTTCCCGGGGCGAGTTCCGTTTCAATCGACGCTCGGCAGCGTTTGCAAATTCGCTTCGGTAACAGCACGATGGTGCAGGAGCGCCCCGTCGCATATCAGATTACGTCCGCGGGCGTTCGGAACGAAATCGCCTGCCGTTTTGTAAGGGCAGGCCGCCGGGGTGCTGGCTTCGTTCTGGCGGAATATGACCGGAGCCTTCCCGTGACCATCGATCCCACAATTGTCTACTCATCGTTTGTCGACGGCACGCTCGACGACGATATCTATAAAATTGCGTTCGACGGGCAGGGAAACCTTTGCTTTGTGGGCCGGACCCACTCCGCGAATCTTGGCCTCGTCAATCCCCTGCAAGCGCAGCCTCGCCAAATGTTCGTCGGCAAATTGAATGCGGCGGGTACGGCGTTCCTCTACCTGACTTATCTCGGCACCGGCGGGCAGGATCAGCCTTACGGGATCGCTGCCGATGCCGCGGGGAGCTGTTACCTGTTGGGCGCCACTGCGACACCGAAGTTTCCCGTCACTCCGGGAGCTTTTCAGACCACCTTTCAAGGCGGCGCGGACTACTTCGTCGCGAAACTGAATCCGTCCGGCAATGCCCTGGTTTACGCGACTTACCTCGGCGGTTCCGGCTATGAGGCCCAGACGGAGGTGCTCTCCGGCGGAATCGCGGTCGATGCCGGCGGTAACGCGTATGTATCGGGGTCCACGCAGTCGAGCGACTTCCCCGTGACCGCATCGGCTTTCCAAAGATCTCCTCGATCGTGGGACGGCTTTGTCACGAAAATTAATTCGGCGGGAAGCGCGCTGATTTATTCCACGCGGCTGGGCGGAAGCGGCGACGATTTCGCAACGGCCCTCGCCGTCGATTCTCAAGGCCAGGCGTTCGTCACGGGCTACACGGGATCCGCCGACTTTCCGGTTACTCCGGGCGCTTTCCAGGCCCACGGCCGCCAGCATTACGCGCCGATCGGAGTCTATGACGCGTTCGTCGCCAAAGTGAACGCCTCTGGCTCCGGCCTGATTTATGCGAGCTACCTCGGCGGTTTTAATAACGATGCCGGATGGAGCATCCAGGCCGACGTTTCGGGCAACGCCTACGTAGGCGGCACCACCTCATCGCAGGATTTCCCGGTTACGCCCGGCGCGTACCAGACTATGCTTAGCGGCTCGGGCACGGGCTGTACCTACTTCGGTGCAGTGCCCTGCACGGATTTCTTCGTCGCGAAAATTAACGACACCGGAACCGCACTGGTGTACTCGACGCTTCTCGGCGGCAGCAAGGATGAAGGCGGCGGGCTTCCGTGGGGGAGCAACGGTGGCGCGATCGCGGTCGATGCCGCAGGTGCTGTGTACGTTGTGAGCTCGACTCGATCGGCCGATCTCCGAACCCAGGCGGCAATTCAATTTGGGCCGCAGGGCGGGTCGGACGCATTCGTCTGCAAGTTGTCGCCGGCTGGCTCAGCCGTCAGCTACTGCACCTATCTCGGCGGCTTAGGCGATGATTTCGCGAACGGAGCGGCGGCCGATTCCGCGGGCAATGTCTACATCTCCGGGTCGACTGCCTCGCCCAATTTCCCCAATGCCACCGGACTTCCATTGAAAAATCTTATCGCCTCGGCGGGTTTCATCTTGGAGATCTCGGATCTTAC
>JBBROU010000119.1:0-15744 GCA_038229055.1 Bryobacterales bacterium
GTGCGCCGCAGCGCCACCGTCGTGCCCTCGGATTCGATGGTGATGGTGTGCTTATTCATCTCCTTGAACGTGCCCCTCAACGTGGGCAGGGGCAGCTGTTGTCCCCATCCCATTGTCGTCAGGGCAACAATGCACACCGCGAGCTTCAGCATCCTGATCTCATTCTGATTCAATTTGGATGCGCCAGCCGCTCGGGCCGTTCCCTGGCAGAGTGGCATTCATATTGCATTACTTTTTGATGCCATAGCGGGCGTTTTGCTGTTTACCGCCCGGCGAGTCGTCGACCCTAAGGAGAAAGGCGGCTGGGAAGACGCTGGCGTAATAGAAGGAAGCGGGATAGTGGGCCGGCGCGGTACAGGGTTTTAGCCTTTTCCCCTGTTTTGCGGTGTCTTCGGGGACGTTAAAGCGTCCGGAGAACAGCCCGTCGAGCCGGCGCCAGCAGGCTGGCCCACTTATCCCGCCTGACTGCTTCCGTTTACAATCGAAACTTGCCGCAATCGGTCGATGTCGTTGTGCTCGGTGCCGGGGCTGCCGGCCTGATGTGCGCCGTCGAAGCCGCCAAACGTGGCCGGCGCGTCGTGATCCTGGAGCGCGCCGAACAAGTTGGAAAGAAGATACTCATCTCCGGCGGCGGCCGCTGCAACTTTACCAACCTGCACTCTAAACCGGAGAATTTCTTCTCGGCCAATCCGCACTTCTGTAAATCCGCGCTGGCGCGCTACACGCCGCAACAGTTCATCGCCCTCGTGAAGAAGAACGGTATTGCTTTCCACGAAAAGACTCTCGGTCAGCTCTTTTGCGATGGTTCCGCGCGTGAAATCGTCCGCATGCTCCTCACCGAATGCGCTGAGGCCGGCGTCTCGATTCATGTCGATTGCGAAATTCAGCGCGTCCAGCGCGATGGCGAATTCTCATTGCTCACCAGCTTCGGTGAATTCCGCGCCCAGTCGGTGGTCGTAGCCACCGGCGGACTCTCCATTCCCAAAATGGGCGCGACGCCGCTGGGCCTGCGCTTAGCCGAACAGTTCGGCCTCCGCATTGTGCACTGCTTCCCGGCGCTGGTGCCCCTCACCTTTTCCGCCGCCGACAAAAAAGACTGGTGCGATCTTAGCGGCCTTTCCACCGAAGTCACCGCCGCCGCAGGTCCGCACCACTTTCGCGAGAAGATGCTCATCACCCACCGCGGTCTCAGCGGCCCGGCTATCCTGCAAATCTCGTCGTACTGGAAACCCGGCGCTGAGATTCGCCTCGACCTGCTCCCCGGTCTAGACTTCGCTCAGGAATTGCGCCAGCGCAAACGTGCCAACTCCCGCGCCTATCTTCGCGCGATCACCGACGAATTCCTCCCTCGCCGCTTCGCCGACCGCTGGTTCCAGCTCCACCCCGACCCAGGGCCAGCCGGGTCCGCCGCCGACCGCGCGCTCGAAGATGCCGCCTCTGCCCTGCGCAACTGGCGCCTTACTCCCGCCGGCACCGAAAGCTACGACAAGGCCGAAGTCACCGGCGGAGGCGTCGATACGGCCGAACTCTCTTCGCGTACTCTAGAGTGCCGCAAAGTTCCCGGCCTGTTCTTCATCGGCGAAGTCGTCGACGTCACCGGCCACCTCGGCGGCTTCAATTTCCAGTGGGCCTGGGCGTCAGGCTATGCCGCCGGCCAGTTTTGCTGACGCAGCCCAGTAACAGCCGAATCCAATACCGTGCGAGCAACATCTTTTAACCTGTGACATGATTGATTCTTTGGCGGAGATGGCGGTACAAAGCACTCAATCAGGCGTTTTCGATGAAACCGATTTGTTGGCGCAAGCGCGGGCGGGAGACGTGCGCGCATTCAGCGACTTAATCAGTCATTACGAAGGTAAGATTTTTCGACTCGCGCAACACATCACGCAGAACCGCGAAGACGCTGAAGACGTGCTGCAGGAAACCTTTTTGAAAGCCTACGAACATCTCGAACAGTTCCAGGGGAACTCCAAGTTCTACACTTGGATCGTCAGGATCGCCGTAAACCAAGCCTTAATGAAGCTCCGCAAGCGCAAAACCGATCGTTCGGTTTCGCTCGATGAGGGCATTGACACCGGCGAAGACATCATGGTGCGCGAAATCGCCGCCTGGGATGAAGATCCCGAGCAGCGCTATTCCCGAGCCGAGCTCAACGAAATTCTAGATTCCGCCGTGCAAAGCCTCGCCCCAACATACCGCGCCGTCTTCGTGCTGCGCGACGTCGAAGAACTCTCCACCGAAGAGACCGCCGAGGCTCTCGAACTTTCCGTCCCGGCCGTGAAAAGCCGGCTGCTGCGGGCGCGCCTGCAGCTTCGCGACAAACTCACTTCATTTTTCAAACGCAAGGGGGATGACGCCTTTGCTTACATGTAAAGAATTCTTGAAAGAGCTTAGCGAATATCTTGACGACCGCACTGACGCCGATATTCGGGCCAAGCTGGAGAAGCACACCTCGGAATGCCCCAACTGCTGGGTGATCTGCGACACCACCAAGAAAACCATCAAGATCTACAAGGGAATGGATCAAGCCTGCTCCATCCCCGAAGACGTTCATGCTCGCCTGATGGCCGCCGTCGAAAAGAAAATCGCGGCGAAATGTTCCGATAAGACGAAGGTTTAGGCGGCCCCTAAACCGCCACGGCCATCTGCGCCACTCGCGCTTCTTTCCACAACTTCAAATAAGGCTTCAGCTCTTTCATCATCGCCGCGAACTGGGGAATTGTCAGAGACTGCGCTCCATCGCTGACCGCCTTTTCCGGATTCGGATGCACTTCCACGATGATGCCGTCGGCCCCGATCGCAACACCCGCGCGGCATAGCGCAGGCACCAGGCTCCGCTTGCCTGTCGCGTGACTCGGGTCCAGAATTACCGGCAGATGCGTTAGCTCGTTCAGCACCGGCACCGCCGCGATGTCGCACGTGTTGCGGGTCGCCGTCTCGAACGTCCGGATGCCGCGCTCACACAGCAGCACATCCGAGTTGCCATGCGCAGTAATGTATTCCGCCGACATCAACAGTTCCTTGATGGTCGAGCTCATTCCGCGCTTCAACAGCACCGGCCGTCCGCACTTGCCGAGCGATTTCAGCAGCACGAAATTCTGCATGTTCCGCGCGCCCACCTGCATGATATCCGCGTAATCCGCCACAAGTTGCACGTCGCGATCGCTCATCACTTCAGTGATGATCGCAAGACCCGTAGCCTCGCGCGCCTTCGCCAGCAGCTTCAGCCCCTCTTCTTCCATGCCCTGGAAATCGTAGGGCGATGTGCGCGGCTTGAACGCGCCGCCGCGAAGGATCTTAGCCCCGGCGGCCGCTACGCCTTCGGCCGTTTCCATGATCTGCTTTTCGCTCTCCACCGAACACGGGCCCGCCATAAAGACGAACTCGTCCCCGCCGATCTCGACTCCATTCGCGGTCATACGGCTGCGCTCTTTCTTGAATTCTTTACTGACGAATTTGTACGGCGCCGAGATGCGCATCGCGCTCTCGACCCCCGGGGTGGCTTCGAGTGATTCAAGGCAGGCGGTGACGTCGCCCATTCCCACCACGCCGATCACGACCCGCTCCTCCCCGACAATGGAGTGCACCCGGTAGCCGTATTCCTTGATGCGGTTGGTGACGTGGTCGATTTCCTCTCGTGTGGCGTGCGGACGCATGGAGATGATCATGGCTTCTAGAATTTCCTTCCTATCAAATAAAAAGCCCACTCCGAAGAGTGGGCTGGTTCTCATTATCCGTTCTGTTCAGACCAACGCCACTCTACCGAATTGGAGTAAAGCTCCAAAAACGATACCAAAACGAGTTGGCGTAGGCGCGGGACATGGTAAGCCGTAGTGTAAAACGCCTCGCTGTCTAATGCAAGTGCTAAAGTGCCGTGACTCCGGTTTGGATGGCGTGCCGCACCAGATCGGCTGTCGTATGGAGCCCGAGCTTCTGCCGCAGGTTCGATTTGTGAAACTCCACCGTCTTCAGTGAAATCTTCAGCGCCCCGGCGAGTTCCTTGTTGGACATGCCCTCACCGACAAACCGCAGAATCTCCCGTTGCCGCTCCGTCAAATCGGCCACGCTCGCGCCCACCAGCGGCTTTCCCGGATCGTGCCCGCCTTCTTTGGAAGCCAGCGGGGTCACGTACCGGCGCCCTTTGAGCGCCTCCTGGATCGCCAGCACCAGCTCGGATGCCGCGCATCGCTTCAGGATGTAGCCCAAAGCTCCGAGCTGCACCGCCTCTTTAACGTAGTCCGGATCCGAGTGCATGGTCATGAAGACGATCCGCGTGTGCGGCGCAACCTTTCGAATATGACGAGCGGCCTCAAAACCGTTCATCACCGGCAGCGAGATGTCGACGATGGCCAGATCCGGTTGCAACCGTTCGGCTGCATCCACCAGAGACCTGCCGTCTTCGACCACGCAGACGAGATCAAATTCAGGTTCGAGAATTTTGCGTATACCGGCAGACACAACGTTGTGGTCGTCGGCGAGAATAATTCGCGGTCGCATATTCATAATGGTTCCCTTGTGATCGGCACGAAAGCCGTAACGGTAGTTCCTTTGCCTCTTATTGATTCAAGTTTAAACTCACCCTTCAGTGCGCGGACTCTTTCTTGCATGCTAATAATACCCAAGCCAGATCGTTTTGTTGGTTGTACTGCATCAAAACCATCACCGCCATCGGTGATCGTAAGCACGAGTCCCTTAACGGCCCCTTCCAAAAGGACTTTGATGCTCTTGGTACCTGAGTGCCGGTGTGCATTCCAGATAGCTTCCTGCGCCACTCGATAAATGCAAAGCGCCACGTCTTGAGGGACGATGCGCGGGACTTTCTTCTGGCTGAATTTTATTTCTGAGGATTCCCGCCTTGAGAATTCCAGGCAATACGCGCGCAGCGCCACCGCTACACCCAGATGGTCCAGCGCGGATGGATGCAGCCGGTAGGCTACATTCCGCACGTCGTCGGAAAGCACCCCGACCTTCTTCCCGATAGCCTGCAGATGCGCCCGCGTCTTTGATGAAATATCCGGATTGTTCGCCTCGAAACCTTCGATCTCCATCTCGAGGACCGCCAGCTTTTGATTGACGTCGTCATGCAACTCCCGCGAGATCCGGCGCTGCTCTTCCTCCTGGGCATTGATCAAACTGGCCGTCAGAGCGCTTAGCCGCTCGCGGTATTCGGTCTCGGTCCGCAGCATCGCCGCGCTCTGGTTCAGTTCGAACTCATGCGCGTGACTGCGCAACTCTTCCACCTGCTTGCGTTCCGTGATGTCTTCGAATGCCAGCAGAATGGTGTTCTCCGCATGGTCGATTTCGCTTACCTTCCGCGCGTTGACGCATAGCACCTTGTGTCCGATCTCGGGCAGGTCGAACTCGATTTCAAAGTCGTCCAGGCGCGTGCTGTTGGGCAGAATCCGCTTCAGCAGATCGCGCAATTGCGGATTTGCCCATTCCCCCGTACCCAACTTCTGCAAGATCTTGCCCTCTACGTCAGCAGGCTGCATACGGAACACCGAGTAAAAAGACGGGTTGGCTTGTTTAATCCGAAGCTGCGGGTCCAAAATCAGCAACGGTTCGCGCACCGTTTCCACCACTGCTTTTTCGAAATCGCGCGAGCGCCGAACTTCTTCCAGATTCCGCTTGATCTCGTCCATATCGACCAGAATGATGACCACCCCGTCGATGCGGTTGTCCGACGTCCGGTACGGCCGCACCCGCAGGGAATACCATCGGCCGCCGCGATCCTGAACCTCCAACTCCGTTGTGCGCAGCGTGTCCATCACGTCGTGCAGTATCGGCAGCAGCCCCAGATCTGGTGTGGGGAAGTTGATTTCACGGATGGGCCGCCCCACGTCTGCCGCGGCAAGATGGAAAATCTTGCCCGCCATCGGCGTGAACCGCCGAACGCAAAGCTCGCTGTCCAGCATCACAATCGGGATGTTGACGCTGCTTAGGAGGTTGCTGAAGTCGTCATTGGTTAAGCTCAGCTCCACGTTGCGGCTCTGCAACTCCTCGTTCACCGTGTTCAACTCCTCGTTGGTGGATTGCAACTCTTCTTTAGCCGTCTCCAGTTCCTCATTGGTCGACTGCAATTCTTCATTGCTCGACTGAATTTCTTCATTAGCCGAGCGCAGCTCCTCGTTCGACGCTTCCTGGGCTTCGATAATCGATTGCAGATAACGTCGCGTGGACTCGAGCTCATTCACCAGCCGCGTCACTTCCAGTTGATCCGCCTGCGCGGAAACGTCGCCTGCGTCCTCCGGCCCTCGATCCTCGGGCAGCGATTGGAACAGAATCAGATAAAAGCGCTGGCTGCCGACGCCCGTTTTCAACGGCGCCACGTTGATGTCGAACTCAGCGAATGCCCCGTCACGCTTGATGCGAATGCCGCGTTTGTGAATCGGCCGGTTGTTGAGCCGAATCGACTGAATGGCCTCGCGCAGCTCCACCAGCAGATTAAGCGGCGCCATGTTGGCCAGATTCAGGCTCGCGTTCCCGGGCGCGACCTCAAGGTACGGGCTGGTCTGGCCGCGGAATTGAAGAATATCGAGTTCGTCGTTGACTACCACGCCGGGCTGCGCGAATTTCGTGAGGACGACCTTATCCGCCTCGCGCTCCAGATCGCCTTCGCGCAAAACGTCGTGGTCCGCAGCCTCGGGCCGCGCTACCGCCGGCCTATCGCCCGGACCCAATCCGAGATCGAGGTGCATGCGCGTGCTGGTGAACTTCCTCGAGTACAACCGGTGACTTGGATTCAGTGGGGCAAACAGATCGGAGAAGCTGCCGATGGTTTCCGATGTCCCCAGCAACAGCAGCCCATTCGGCTTCAGCGCGTAGTGAAAGATCGGCATCGCCTTCTTCTGCATCACAACGCCAAAATAGATCAGAACATTCCTGCAACTGATTAAATCCAGCTTTGAAAATGGGGGGTCTTTCACCAGATTGTGCCGCGCGAAAATGCAAAGGTCGCGTACCCGCTTTACGATCTGATACCCGAGCTCGGTTTTGACGAAGAAACGGCGCATCCGCTCCGGCGAGACTTCCGCCACCGCATTCTCCGAATAGGTTCCCGACCGCGCGACTTCGATGGAGCGCTCACTGACGTCCGTGGCAAAAATTTGCGGCGGCGCATCCAGTTTCCGTTCGGCGAGATATTCCAGCAGACAGATCGCCATGCTATAAACTTCTTCGCCCGTCGAACAACCCGGCACCCAAATTCTCACCGGATCGCCCGGCTGGCGTTCCCGAAAAATGCGCGGCAGGCCTTCGGATTGCAAATACGCAAATGTGTCCGGGTCGCGGAAGAATTGGGTTACGTTGATCAGAATGTCGTCGAACAGCACCTGCACCTCTGCAGGATTCTGCGTTAGGTATTCCAAGTAATCGCGGAGCTCCTCCACTTTCTGCAGAAGCATTCGCCTTACGATGCGGCGGCGGATGGTAGTTTGTTTATAGGTGCTGAAATCGACGCGGGTGGTTGTACGAAGCAGCGCCAGGATTTTCTGCAGCACCGCTTCGCCGCCGTCGAAGAACGGCGCTAAATTCCGCGTGTCGTCTGTAGCGATATAGCGGTGCGATCGAATGCGCGCCAGCTCGATCGCAATATCGGGAGGACTCAGCACGTAATCTATCGATCCCGCGGCAATGGCATTCCGCGGCATGCTGGCGAACTTCGCGCTTTTCGGCTCTTGCGCGAAGGTGATGCCGCCCGCTTCCTTGATGCTCCCGCAACCCAGCGCGCCGTCCGAAGCCGTTCCCGAAAGGATCACCCCGATCGCCTGCGCGCCGCGCGCGCTTGCCATCGAGCGGAAAAACAAATCAATCGGCAGATGCTGGCCGCGCGTATCCGACCGGGGCGTGAGCCGCAGGGAGCCGTCCTTAAGCTCCACGCTCGTGTTCTCCGGCATCACGTAGATCTGATTCGGCTTCAGCGGCACGCCGCTTTCCACCGTGTTCACCGGCATTACCGTCTCGCGCGATAGCAGATGGGGCAAAATGCTGGGGTGGCTCGGGTCGAGGTGCTGCACCAGAACAAACGCCATGCCGGTGTCCCGCGGAAGATTGCGCAGAAGCTGCGAAAACGCCTCGAGCCCGCCCGCGGATGCCCCTACCCCAACTACCGGGAAACTTACTCCATTCGAATGTTCCTGTTTTTCCTCCGGTACTTCGGGACCTGAATCCGGCGGCACTGGAGGAGCGGGGATGAGCGTGGAACCGTTCGTTTCGGGCACGATGAGTCCGAATAGTCTACTTGGGTTTCGACCCATCATGTCACAAGTGCGTTTCGGGACCGAGTGTTATTCAAAAATACACTCCATATCGAAATAGTTCTTGACGAGACACTACATGTTGGGGCATCATTGCAAACGGGTCACAACAGAAAGTTGTCGACAGGAGCAGGATTATGGGTCAACTGAGCGTCGATTTGAGTGCGAAAATGAGAGAGGTGAAACTCCAAGACTCTCCCAAACCTACCCACGCCGGGGTGCGTTTTCCCCGTTACTTTACCGCCCGTCTGGAAGCCGGAAAAACTCCCTATGACGATGTGCAGTGGGAAACACGGACCGCCACCATCGGCAACGACAAGGGTTCGGTCATCTTCGAACAGCGCGACATCGAAGTGCCGGCGGACTGGTCGCAGACCGCAACGAACATCGTAGCCAGCAAATATTTCCACGGCAAATTAGGTTCGCCGGATCGCGAGCGCAGCGTCGGCGACTTGGTGCATCGCGTTGTCGACACCATCGCCGATTGGGGAATTCATGACGGTTACTTCGCTACGCGCGAAGACGGCGAAGTCTTCCGCAACGAATTGGCGCACCTGATGCTCACCCAGAAAGCGGCCTTCAATTCGCCGGTCTGGTTTAACGTCGGCGTCAAGGAATCACGCGGCTACGGCTGGTTCTACGACACCGCGATCCAGGGCGTCACCAAGATGACCAACGAAGCGCGGCCGCAGTGCTCGGCCTGCTTCATCGTCTCGGTCAAGGATTCGTTGGAATCCATTCTCGACCTCGCCAAGACTGAAGGCATGCTCTTCAAGTGGGGCTCGGGAACCGGCTCCAATCTTTCCGCGTTGCGCGAGGAAAACGGCATTCTTTCCGGCGGCGGTCGCGCCTCCGGACCCCTCTCTTTCATGAAGGGCTTCGATGCTTTCGCAGGCGTGATCAAGTCCGGTGGCAAGACCCGCCGCGCTGCCAAGATGGTTATCCTCAACGCCGATCATCCCGACGTGGAGCGGTTCATCTGGTGCAAGGCCAAGGAAGAGAAGAAGGCCCACACTTTGATCGAGGCCGGCTACGATTCCTCGCTCGACGGCGAAGCCTATGCTTCCATCTTCTTCCAGAACGCCAACAATTCCGTGCGCGCCACCGACGATTTCATGCAGGCCGTAGTGGACGATAGCGACTGGTGGACGAAGTCGGTTCTGAACGGCGCGCCCGTCAAGCGTTACAAAGCCCGCGAGCTCATGCACGAAATCGCCGAAGCCACGCATCAGTGCGGCGACCCCGGCATGCAGTTCGATACCACCGTGAATCGGTGGCATCCGTGCAAGAACACCGCGCGCATCAACGCCTCGAACCCGTGCTCGGAATACATGTTCCTCGACGATTCGGCGTGCAATCTTTCCTCGTTGAATCTGATGAAATTCGTCGGCCCCGGCGGCGATTTCAATGTGGAAGCCCTGCGCCACGCGGTCGACACGCTGATTGTCGCCCAGGAAATTTTGGTCGATAATGCCAGCTATCCCACGGAAAAGATCGCGCAAAATTCACACAATTACCGCCCGCTCGGCCTCGGCTTCGCCAATCTGGGAGCGCTGCTGATGTCCTTCGGCGTGCCCTACGACAGCGACGAAGGCCGCGACTATGCCGGCGCCATTTCCGCCGTGATGTGCGGCCAGGCATACCTGACCAGCGCGCGCGTCGCCGAAGCGGTCGGCACGTTCGAAGGCTACGCCAAAAACGAAGAACCGTTCCTCGAAGTAATCCGAATGCATCGCGACGCGGTCAATGGAATTGAGCGCAGGCACATCCCCGTCGATCTCTTCCAGAGCGCGAAGACCTGCTGGAACGATGCGTACGAACTCGGCAAGCGCAGCGGCTATCGCAACGCGCAGATGACCGTGATCGCCCCCACCGGCACCATCGGCTTCATGATGGATTGCGACACCACCGGCATCGAGCCGGATCTGGCGCTGGTGAAATACAAAAAGCTGGTCGGCGGCGGCGTCATCAAGATCGTCAACAACACGGTGCCGCAGGCGCTGATCAAGCTTGGCTACACGCCCGAGCAGGTCGAAGCCATTGTCACCCACATTGATTCCACCGGAACCATCGAAGGCGCGCCCGGCCTGAAACACGAGCACCTCGCCGTTTTCGATTGCAGCTTCCGTCCCCAGAACGGCGTGCGCTCGATCCACTACATGGGTCACCTGAAGATGATGGGCGCGGTTCAGCCATTCGTCTCCGGCGCGATTTCAAAGACCATCAACATGCCCGAAGAGTGCTCCATTGAGGATGTGATGGACGCCTACATCGAGAGCTGGCGCATGGGCCTGAAGGCCGTGGCCATCTATCGCGACAACTCCAAGCGTTCGCAGCCGCTAAGCTCCGGTTCCGGCAGTAAGGCCGAGAAGAAGGCGGTTGCTGCCAGCGCCGCTGCCGCCCTTGCGACCCAATCCGCGCAGGTCACCGAGAAAGTGGTCTACCGTCCAGTCCGCCGCAAATTGCCCGATGAGCGGCAATCCATCACGCATAAATTTACGATTGGCGGCCACGAAGGCTACATCACCGTCGGCATGTATGAAGACGGGACGCCCGGCGAAATCTTCATCACCATGGCGAAGGAAGGTTCGACTATTTCGGGACTCATGGATAGCTTCGCCACCGCGATCAGCTACAACCTGCAGTACGGGGTTCCGCTGAAGTTCCTGGTTGATAAGTTCGGGCACGTGAGGTTCGAGCCCAGCGGATGGACGGGGAATCCCAAAATCCCTTACGCCAAGTCCATTCCCGACTACATCTTCCGGTGGCTGGGATCAAAGTTTCTGGGCGCGGAATACGCCGCTCCTGGGACCGTTGCAGAAACCGGCACCGCGCCCGTTCCGCGGGCTGCCGAAAATGACAAGCAAGAGAATCTGCCGTTCTCCGTCGCAATCGCCGATGCGCCATCGTGCTCGGAGTGTGGCGGCATGATGACCCGCAACGGCAGTTGCTACAAATGCGAAAACTGCGGCGGCACCAGCGGCTGCAGCTAATCACCTTTCGTATTTAGCCCAACCGACGCCGGTCCGAAGAGGACCGGCATTTTTTGTCAGCAGCCGCACACAAATTGCACAATTTAAAAAAATTTGAGAAACCAAGTGCTCAATTTGCACCGTATTACGGTAAAGTGAATTTCAAAGAACGGGCGATGCCGTTGCCACCCCAGATATCACCTCAGATATCCACGTCGTTGAGAGCTTACATGCTCGGGTCGGGGATGCCTCGCGTTCTGCTGGTAGATTCGGACCTAGCGACCCGCCTCACTTTCCAAACCCTTTTGAAAGCAGCCGGTTACATAGTGGAATCGGCTCCGGATTTCGCCCGCGCCGCAGCCCTTCTGCAAGCCGGCGAGTACAATCTGGTGCTTAGCGACCCCGCTGGACAGGCGATACTGGAATATGCCCGTGCCTGTAAGAACCCTCCGGCCACCGCCCGAATAAATTCGTTTTATTGTCTCGATAATGTTTGCGTCGACCAGCAGATTTTACTTGACACTCAGGATATTTCTCGTTTCCTCCATCGTGTGGCAGACTTGATCGGCCGCCGGACGACACGTCAATTGGCCGAGCGACGCCTGTGGGAGAGCCCACTCGCTTCGCCGATATGCTGAATTCGGCGGGTGGGCACGTCGTACTCGTCGCCTACCGTCCCAAACCGGGCAAAGACGCAAAACTGCTACAGATTGTCCGTTCGCACGTTCCGGCTCTGCGCAATTTAGGTTTGGCGACCGAGCGGCCCGCTGTGGTTCTGCGCGCTAAAGATGGAACACTACTCGAAGTCTTCGAATGGGTGTCGGAAGAAGCTGTGGCCCGGGCTCACTCACACCCCGATGTTCTTCGCATGTGGAACGAGTTCGCCGCCGCCTGCGACATTGTCAAGCTGACCGAGCTGCCCGAAAGCAACCAAATGTTCCCGCACTTCGAACCGGTAGAGATCTAGCTTGTATCAGCTACCAGACTTCTCGACACGGAAGTCAAAGCACCCGGCGCACTTATCGCGGACGTGTAGATATCGAACGTCAGGCCGCTCGAACAGCCGCTGAATGGCTTCGGGCTGTCCGGGAAGAGGGACCTCTTCAAGGCCGGCAAACGCGTCATAGGTAAATAGAATGCGGTCTTCGGCACCTACGGTAAATGTGGTGAGACAGTGCCGGCAAGGACCGTAGCCCTGAGTTCGCTCGATGTGGACCGAGTGCCCGTAACGCGGCAACTTTCCTGTTGTACGAACCGAATCGGCGACGGGCGTTGAAATCGCAATGATGGAGATGGGAATTGTGTTTCATTCCCTGAGTTTGGCCCCTCGCGGCGAGCGCCGCTATCCGTCTCTTGCGACCGAAATCTGGTTAGCGCAAAGCCAGCACCGCGGGCCGAGTTTCCCCTACCTGCTGTCGCCACATGGCGTAGTACAGGCCCTTCACGTCCAGCAAATCCTCGTGGCGTCCCGATTCCACAATCCGCCCCCGCTCCAGCACGTAGATCCGGTCCGCATGCAGCACCGTTGAGAGGCGGTGCGCAATCAGGATCGTGATCGCATCGCGGCTGCGCGCCACGTCGCGAATGGTGGTGCTGATCTCTTCCTCAGTCAGCGAATCGAGCGATGACGTAGCTTCGTCGAACACCAGAAGTTGGGGACGGCGCAACAGCGCACGAGCGATGGAGAGCCTCTGCTTCTCGCCTCCCGAAACTTTCACCCCGCCTTCGCCGATCACCGTTTCCAGACCCTTGTCGGCGCGCGAAAGCAGGGTGTCGGCAGCGGCTTTGTGCAGCACTTCCAGGCATTCGGCATCCGTGGCGTTCGGCCGCACGAAGCGAAGATTCTCCGCGATGGACCCCGAGAACAACTGCGCATCCTGCGTCACGAACCCGATGCGTTCACGCATGGCTTCCAAGTCCACGCGCTCGCCGGGAACCCCGTTGTACCGGATCTCGCCCGAGTGCGGTGAGTAGAGCCCCACCAGAAGCTTGACCAGCGTCGTCTTTCCCGCGCCGGACGGTCCCACAAACGCGATCGTCTCGCCCATCCCCGTCCGGAAACTGATGCCGCTAAGCGCCGGCGTCCGCGCGGTCTGGTGCTGAAACGTGACGTCGTCGAATTCCAAAGTTTCCAGCGGATCCACGCTCACCGGATGCTCCGGCCGCGGCTGCTTCGGCATGTTCAGAATCTCGTTGAAATTCTGCAGCGAAACTTCGGTCTCGCGGTAGATATTGATCACGTTCCCCAACTCCTGCAGCGGCCCGAAAATGAAGAACGAGTAGATGAATAGCGAGAAAAACTGGCCCACGCTGATCTGCCGCGCGAAGATCAGATACAGCATCAGGAACAAAATGCTGGTGCGCAACAGGTTCACGCACGTGCCTTGCAGGAAGCTCAGGCTGCGCAGGTACCGAACTTTTTTCAATTCGAGCTGCAGAATTTTCTGAGTGGTCGCATTCAACCGCGCCACCTCCTCGCGAGCCAGCCCGAGGCTCTTCACCAGTTCGATGTTCCGCAAGGATTCGGTCGTCGCTCCGGCTAACGCCGTGGTCTCCTTAACGATCACTTTCTGGATTTCTTTGATGCGCTTGCTCAACACCGAGCTCAAACCGCCCAACAGCGGCACCGTCAGGAAGAACGCGGGAGCAATGGACCAGTGCACCCGGGCGGCGTAGATCATCACGAAGATTACGCCCACCAGCGACGTAAACAGGATGTTGACCGCCGCCGTAATGAACCGCTCCACGTCGGACCGCACCTTCTGCAGCTTGCCGAGCGTTTCGCCGCTGCGCTGGTCCTCAAATACCGAGTACGGAAGCTCGAGCGAATGGCTGATGCCGTCGGCATACATCTTCGCGCCGACTTGCTGCGTGATGAGGTTCACCACGTAGTCTTGAAAGTTCTTGGCCGTTCGTGAAACGAAAGCGACCCCGACCGCCGCGGCAAGCAGTGCGCCCACCCCGGCGAAGAACTGCCGCGTGGTGTAGTCCTTGTAGCGTGTCGCGTAGCTGTCGATAATATGTCGAAAAATCAGCGGATCGAGCAGTGAAAAAATCTGGTTGATGGCCGCGAGAACCAGCGCCGCCAGCGCCAGCTTCCAGTAGCGCCTCAAATAATCGTAGAGCAGCTTCATAGGGTAGAGATGCTTTCTTCGAGCTGAGGAAGCGCCCCGGCGAAGAAATGATCGTCGGCCGGGATCCAGATCAGGCGCTTCGGCTCGCTCACGGTGGCGTACACCGCTTCCAATTCCGGCCGGGGACCGTGCTCGTCACTGGTGCTCTGCACAAAAATCTTCGATACCGTGCAGTGTGCCAGGAAGCCGGTCGGTTCGCGCCGCGTCGGGAAGCCGGCCGCAATCAGGCGCTGCGCCGGACCGTTTCCAACCTCACAACCCAACCGCAGAATGACGCGCGACCCAAACGAGAATCCGGCCAGCGAATACGGAAGCTCCGGAAATCGTGCCCGCAGCCAGCCCAGCGCCGCCCGTGCGTCTTCTAACTCGCCGATGCCGTGGGCGTGCTCCCCCTCGCTGCGCCCCACGCCGCGGAAATTGAACCGCAGCACGACCGAGCCCGATCGCCGCAGTCCGCGCGCGATCCGGTAAACCACCTTATTCAGCATGGTTCCGCCATACAACGGATGCGGATGGCACACCAGACAGACTTCGCGCGTTTCGCCCTCTTCGGGTTCTTCCAGCAACGCTTCAAGGCCGCCTGCCGGCCCAGGAATGCTGTGCGATTCGATGCGCCGCGCCAACTAATTGGTCCGGTAGTTCACAAACTGCGTGTCGATGCCGAAGTCCGCCGACTTTAAGAGTGCGATCACCTGCTGCAGCGTATCGCGATCCTTGCTGCTGATGCGCACTAAATCTCCCTGAATCGCCGCCTGCGCCTTCAGCTTGCTGTCCTTCACCTTCTTGACGATCTCGCGAGCCTTCTCGATCGGAATTCCCTGCTGAAGCGTCACTTCCTGCTTCACGCTGGAATTCGCCGCGGGAATCAGAGTCCCGTACGTCAGCCCCTTCAGGGACACGTTCCGCTTCACCAGCTTTTGCTGAAGAATCTCGATGACGGCTTTCAGCTTGTACTCATCCTGGCTCGCGAGGACCAGCTTCTTTTCCTTCTCGTTCAACTCGATCGAAGATTTCGAATCTTTCAAGTCGTACCGCGTGGTGATCTCCTTCAGCGCCTGCTGCACGGCGTTGTTCACCTCGGTCATTTCGATATTCGATACGACGTCAAAACTGTTATCCGGCATAATCTACTACTGTACTATCGGCAGCCGCTTGCAGGGAGCGCACTGAATTTGCCTCAAAAAGAGGCGGGGCGGATCTGCTCTTCGGTTGCGCTTAGTAACACGAGCTAAACCCAAAAGAAGCAGTTAGATACATAAACGCCTGAAAGAACTGGGCCGCGAGCGGCTAGGGGCACTGAATCGTCTGCTTTGTGTTAGTAAACAAAACTCTAATAGCTCTGATAACTGATATACCCGTTGCATGATGATAAGTAGCTTGAAA
>JBBROU010000120.1:0-15334 GCA_038229055.1 Bryobacterales bacterium
CGCTGGCTGAGATCGGCGCTTACGTGATAGTTGATGAGGTCTACCTCGACGCAGTTTTCGACAATACTCCGCGATCCTCTTTCTTTCTTGACGATGGGTTTATTGTGACCAGCAGCCTGACCAAGGTTTACGGCCTCAGCGGCCTCCGTTGCGGATGGATTGTCGCTCCGCCCGATCTCGCCGGGCGCATGTGGCGTCTGAACGATCTATTTGGCGTCATCCCGGCCCACGCCGCCGAAGGGCTCAGCATGATAGCGCTCCGTGAACTGCCCCGCATTCGCCAGAAAGCAAACCAGATCCTCGACCGCAATCGCGAGATCGTCAATTCCTTCCTCGCTAGCCAGCCCATGATCGACTGCCCCCCGCTTCAGCACGGGACAGTCCTGTTTCCGCGGCTCCTCAACGGCAATGTTGAAGATTTCCGCGGCTTCCTTCGGCAGAACTACGAAACCACCGTTGTCCCAGGCAGCTTCTTCGAAATGTCCAACCATTTCCGGATCGGAATTGGCGGCGACTCCGCCCAACTCGAAGCCGGATTGGGCCGCCTGTCAGAGGCCCTCGCAAGATTCCGCTAAAGTTTTGCCTCATGCTGACCGATGAGATTTGTGTAAGGAGAATATCAGTTATGAGCGCAGTCAGCAGTGTAACGAACGCAAACATCACCGGACCGCTTCCGCCGGTGAAGAACCCCGCGAGTGGATCGGGGAGCGGTACGCCGGGTCCAGTCGGTCAACCACCGGCTGATTCAGCCGACATTAGCCGCGCAGGTGCCAGAGGATATCTTCAACTGGGCCGTATCTCACATGGCCTCAAAACCGGAAAGCTCAACATGGATCAGGCCAAGACTCTAGTCAAAGCCGAAGTGGCGCTCCAGGAGCAGATTGCGACGGCGAAGGCCGCCAACGGCGGCAACCTGAACATTCTTCAGGCGCTCAACGCGGGGCAGGATCTAAATCAGATCAGCAAACAAATCTACGACGCAACACACAGCGGCGCACCCGGCGTTGTCGGTCCGCCTACCCCCGCGCCCACGCCGTCTGCGACGCCCGGTCCCGGTTCTATCGTCAACGTCGCTGGTTAACACCTAGGGGAATACAGGCGCAACGCTCTCGCCGTCCTTTAGATTTTGCTCGGTCGGCAGAGCCACGGCGTCGCCGTCCTTTAGTCCGCTCGTTATCGTCGCCCGCGTCACGCTCGATGCGCCCAGTTTCACCGGCTGCCACCGAATGCGGTTGTCGCGCAGCACGAAAACACCAGCGCCATTGACATTTCGTCGCAGCGATTCCTTCGGGATCGTCAACGCGTTCGCCACGACATTGGTCCGGATCTCTGCGTTGACGCTGGTACCCGGCACCAACTCCCGTCCCGGGTTGTCGATGGTGCACAGCACTTCGCCCACCTGGCGCGTGCCCAGCGGCACGATCTCGGTCGGCTTTTTCTCGACCACGCCCGTCCACTCGCGCCCCGGCAGCGCGTCCCAGGTGATACGCACCGGCTGGCCAATCTCGACGCGGCCCAACTCGGGCTCATCGACATAAACCCGAATCCGGAGGCGATCCAGATTTCCAACCGACGCCACCGGGTCGCCCGCATTCAAGTACGTGCCCTGCCGCGCCGGCAAACTGTATACTGTCCCCGCGATAGGCGAAACCACCGCTCCACGTCCCAGCCTGGCTCGCGCCGATTGCACCGCCGCCTGCGATTCCCGCACCTTCGCCTGCCCCACCGCCACATCCGTCTTGCTGACCAGCGCCGAGCGCCGCCGCGTCAACGATTCCATATCGATCTCGGCCTGCCGCAGCTTTGCCCGCGCCGCTTCAACCTCCACCGGAGTTGCCGCCTGCTTCTCCTGTAGCCGCTTCAGCGAGTTATATTCGCGCGCAGCTTCATCACGATCGAATTTCGTCCGGTTGAGGCTGTTCTCGATATCGGTGAGTTCTGCCGTCCGCCCCCCGCGCGACAGTGTATCCAGCTCCCCTTGGCTCTGCGCTTGCCGCGCCTCGGCGGCATTTAGTTCCTCCGCTAGACCCGGCTCGCTAATCTGCGCCAGCAACGCCCCACGCCGAACCGCCTGCGCAGCTTTCACCAACACTCGAGTCACCAAGCCAGGCGTGTCCACCCGCACTGTGACGAAATCGAGCGGCTCCACTTTCGCATTCGTCGGCAGCGTGCTCGTCAGGGTTTCGCGCTTCACATAAGCGAACGGCGTGGGCTTCGGCTGCCCTTTCCGGGCCACCAACCACCAAACCAGTCCGATTACCGGAATCAACACCAGCAGCCAGAGCCGTTTCAAGGCACAATCACCGTCTTGCCGCCGCGCCAGTCGCGCACCGCTGCGAGCGCCTCATTGGCCTGCTCCAGCGGAAACCGGTGCGTAATTTCATCCGCGAACCGCGTCTTCCAATCGCCGCGCGCCAAAAACGCGAGCGCCGCATCCACATGCCGCGGCTCGAATCCCCACGATCCGATCATCCGCAGTTGTTTCCGCGTGATTGTGTGCGGATTGAAGTCGATATTTCCAGCGTTCCCATATTGCCCCAGTACGAGAAACTGTGCGCCATCCCTGCAAAATTCCAGTCCCTCATTCACCGCCGCCGGATGCCCCACGCACTCGACTACCACATCCGCGCCGTAAGGCCCCGTTTCGGCCAGCACCGCCCGCCGCCGCTCCTCAATGCCGGGAAATTCCGCCATGTCTACCGTGGCATGTGCGCCGAACTTCCGCGCCAGCTCCAAACGGTGCGCCGGGCCGCCGATCGCAATCACCCGCGCCGCCCCCGATTCCACGCTCAATGCCACTGCCGCCAGCCCTACCGGCCCCGTGCCCTGCGCTACCACGACATCACCCAGCGACACCGGTGCACGTTCCAGACCATGCAGGGCCGTCGTTAGCGCGCAGCCCGCCCCCACCACGGCATCGCTCGGCACTTCATCCGGGATGCGGAATATCGCGGTCTGCGCACGCAGGAAAATTTTCTCCGCATATCCGCCGCGCAGGTGCGGCGCTTCGCTGGCCGTGTACGAAATTCCGTAAGCCTTGCGCGCCACGCACCGCGTGGGCTGCCGCTTCAGCCGGCAGTAGAAGCACTCGCCGCAACTGATCGAGCTCGCCCACGTCACCCGATCCCCCACGCTCAGCGGGACACCGCGCCAGTCGTGCGTTAGCCCGTCACCCAGCCTCTCGACCCGGCCCGCCGTCTCGTGGCCCAAAATTACAGGCAGCGGAATCGACAGTTGGCCCAGCCAGAGATGCACGTCCGTGCCGCAAATCCCCGCAATCTCCACCCGTACGAGCGCCTCACCCGCTGCCAAGTCGCCCGCAACCGCATACTCCCGAATCGCCAGTGGCTGCTCGAACGCCTCAAGCACCGCCGCACGCGCGGTCTGCCCGCTCAATGGCGCGCTCCAATTTGCATGAACTTCATGTCTATCATCACTATAGAGGCTAGACGCCGCACCGGCCAATACAATGACCCCCAAAACCGCGCTCGTCCTTTCGGCCGGAGGATATTTCGGCGCGTACCAGGCCGGGGTCTGGGAATCTTTGCACGAACGCTTTCAACCCGACCTCATCATCGGAGCCTCCGTCGGCGCTCTAAATGGCTGGCCGATCGCCGCCGGCTGCTCCCCCGCCGAACTCGCCCAGGAATGGCTCGATCCGTCTACCTCCCATCTGCTCAAATTCCACCGCAGACCCGGCCTGCGAAACCGTTGGTTCGAGCCCGCCCCGCTCCTTGCCAAAGCTCGCCACATGTATGCGACCTACACGCCGACAACCCCATTCAGTCTGGTCGTCGTTGAGCTCCCCTGGCTACGCCGCCGCCTCATCCCCGCCTCCGCGGTCACACCCGATCACCTGCTCGCCACCTGCTCCATTCCGTTCCTGTTTCCCTCCGTTACCATCGGAGACCGCCGCTTTACCGATGGCGCGCTCATCGAGAACATGCCGCTCTGGGCCGCGGCCGAATTGGGCGCCACTCGCATCGTCGCGGTCGACGCTCTGCCACCCGTCACTCCCTGGTGGGTGCAAGCCGGTTCGCGCGTCCTTCGACGCGTGGTCCCCCACAAGGACTTACCGCCTGAAACCGAGGTCGTGATTATCACGCCTAGCGAATATCTCGGCACGGCGCGCGACGCCATCATCTGGAAGCGCGACAACATCGCCCGCTGGATCGATCTCGGAAGGCGCGACGCCGACCACCAATTTCGTTTACAATGAGCCTTCTATGCCCCTTTTCCGTGTCCACCGGATGAAGGAAACCGCCCGGCAGCATTTCCGCTGGGCCCCGCACGTCTCCGGTATGGCGACCGTCAAGCCCAAAGACTTCGAACCCGGCGAGCAAATCGAGGCCGGTCACGAGTACGCCGCCTGGAAACGAATGCAGGAAAGCCCCCGGCCACTTGAAGTTGGGGACCTTCTCGAAACGCCGTCAGGCGAGCTTCGAATCTGCAAATACGTCGGCTTCGAATCCGCTGCTTGGGTGATTCCCGAGCCAGTCGGTCAGCCCAGTTAGGAGACTTTGAGTCATTATGCGTGCCCGCCTAGGCGATATCATCGACGACTACTGTGTGAAGTGCCGCCGCATCATGAACCACGCGGTCGTTTCCCTCGTGGGTGAAGAGCCCGCGAAAGTGCGCTGCCGGACCTGCTACAACGATCACGACTACCGCCACGAGCAGGCGCCCCCGCCCAAAGTGGACTCGCGCAAGGCGGCGCTGTTCAACGAGGTGCTTGCCAAGTTGCCTGACGTCCCCGGTGCTCCCGCGCCCGTCACCGAAGAGGCACCCGCCGCCGAAGTTAGCGCGGCGATAGCGGGAGGCTCAGCGGTTCGCAAAGCGCCGAAGACCAAACGCAAGTAAGGCCGTGAGAACGCTCCATCAGCTCACCCCGGAGCAACTAGGCCGCGCCGAATATCGCCCGCTAAATCCCGCCCCTGGCAGCCGCATTGAAGCCGCGCGGAACTATGGCGTGGATATGACTCTGCTGGTTGAACAGTTGCGCCTGACCCCCGCTGAACGGGCCCAGAAACTGGAAATCGCCGCCACACAGCTTGCTGCGGTGCGCGGAATTGCCCGGCGTCGTTGCTGATGCTCTTTGCGAAAGTGCGCCCGAGGATCTTTGCCGTCCGAAACTTTACGCGGCAAGCTCGGTGACCACTTCGATGCGTTGCGTCCACGGCACTGGCCTTATATCGTAATTGCGAAAAGCTTCGATGACAGCTCCTGAAACGGGCTGCTCGTCATTGAGCATGGCGTATGCTTTCGATTCCGGCGGCCGCACTTGGCGAGTGTCGCGCTACGCGTTAATAAATAGCAATGCACTGTCGCGTGTCGGCCGGTTGATGGCCTGCAAGATTCGTTCTGGCTGCTTCCGAGACTTCGGAATGGCGAAATCAAAATGGTGGTCATACCCGCTGATGCCGGTGAACTTTACGTTCGGCAAGTAGTGAATATCGTTGGCGTCCAGCCATGCCACCACGTCCTCATAAAACAGGCTCTCGACAACCGGTTTGGCGAGGTAGAAAAGATCGTTTACCGCTCGCATTGCTTGAATAAGGTTGTGCTTGCGAAGGGGAAAACTTTCTGGCGTAGCGTGAATTTCTATCGCCTCGTCGTTCAGCTTCACGCCGAAACCGTTCAGCGTCATCTGCAAGAGGTCTTTTCGCTTTCCGGTGTTGAGGCTGCACCCGGATGCTTCAAGGTCGTGAATGGTGTAGCTGTCATCGGTTAGCGCAAAACCGCCATTTTCGCGGCGGGCGTATATCTGCAAAGCATCGTTGTGCCGGTCAAGGTACGGCGTCGTGATCTCAATCCACGCGCCGTTGATCTTGCGCAGCGTCGTCTTGTCTCTCAGCCAGGCACGGTAGTCGCCCAGAAGTTTTTCAATTTCGGCGATGCTATCCATGAGAAAAGCCCTCTCCCGATCTGCGGCGCGTCCGTGACGTTGCAATGTCGCATGAACGCCTCGAAAGCTGCAAACAAGTCCTCCGTGTTGGGGTAGAGGTCGAACGGTGCCCGATATGCCCATTTGTCCGCTTAGCCTTCGCGATAGATGTGCAAATGCGGACACGGAATTTCGACGCCGTCAGGGTTCCGGTGCGGCCGTCCGTCTAGGTCGAGACGCATGAGAATTATCACCTGCCGCGCCCGGTTCCGATATGTTGCCTTCGTCAGCTTAATTTGCGCGCGCATCACATCGAGCATGAAGTTCTCCCGCTTATCCGCTGAGATGAGTGGAACGGAAAGCCGGTTGCCCTCGATAGGAAACAGCCAATCGGTATCATCGACACGCTTTTTCTCCATCGACATCAAAGCGTCCGCTTCTTCTTGTGCGATGTTGATCTCAGCCACGCGTCTGCGCCATCCGTTCAGCTTCTGTTGAACACTAGTGTAGAACTCCTGTTCAACTCTTAGGGAAGCGGAATGTTTTTGGCGACGGGCATCCGTTGCGCGAGATGTCTGAACTTCCGCCACGCTAACCGCGTATCTTGGTTATAACCGCATGTCCACATTTAGCTCGAAATTCGAAGAGATCAAAGTCCTCGGGGAAGAACTGGTCGACAAGATCAGAGACCTCATCCATGAGGGGAACGTTCGCCGCGTCATCATCAAGGACGAAAAGGGACACACGTTTATGGAGATTCCCATCGGCCTCGCCGCCATTGGGGCGATTGCGGCGCCGGTGCTCGCCGCCGTCGGCGCCATCTCCGTAATGATCTCGAAATTTACCGTCGTCGTCGAAAAGGTCGCGGACCCCGCGCCGCCCGAAGCCCCCAAGACCGCGCCGGAACCGCCGCCCGCCGTTTAGTGCGCCCTCCGCTCTGCGTCGTTCTCGTTGAAACGCGCAATCCTCTAAACATCGGGGCCGCCGCGCGCGCGATGGCGAACTTCGGGTTCTCCGATCTGCGGGTCGTCAACCCTTACGAAGTGGCTTTCCGCGAGGCGGTGTCGGCTGTCGGCGGCGCGCCCGTGCTCCAGTCCGCGCGCGTCTTCCCGACCGTTGCCGAAGCTGTTGCCGACTGCTCCTACGTCCTCGGCACCACCGCCCTACGCAATCGCGAGTTGCAGCATCCCGTGCTCGGCCTAGAAGCTGCCGCCGCGACCGTTAGCGCGCAATCAGCCACTCTCACCGCACTTCTCTTCGGCTCTGAAAAGTTCGGCCTGTCGAACGACGACATCAGCCACTGCCACGCTCTCGTTCGTATCCCGACCACGCCCGACACGCCATCGATGAATCTCGGCCAGTCGGTCGCGGTCTGTCTGTACGAACTCATCCGCGCGGATGCGGTGCCGGCAGCGGCGTTAGCTCCCCGCAAAGCCATGCGCGCTTGCGATGCGGAACAACTCACGCAGATGCTACTCGACGTCCTGCGCGAAAGCGGCTATACCAACCGCATCGTCGCGACTTCGACCGAGCGCAAGATTCGGCGGTTTTTCCGACGCGTCGACTTCACGGCCCAGGACGCGCCGCTTTTGCTTGGGATCTTAAGACAAATTCTTTGGAAAATTCGCGAGAAGCCGGAGGGGTAATTTTCTTGATCTGTTTCTCCTCTGCTTTTCGGTATTCCTCATAGAGCAGTTACTTTTCGGAGGCAAAGAATGGGACAGCAAGTACTGAAAGAGCTTTGGCAGCAGGTTCGCACGATTGATGTTAGTGTCACGGAAGACGCCAGGGTGCGGGTGATCGCCGACCTTGCCGAGCGGCAGGCGAACCTCTATCGCGGCAGCGGAGCGCTGCATTGCGAGGTGAATGTCTCGGCGTTACACATGCTTATCTCATTGCGAGAAGATCGTGATACCGGGAACTGTTACGACTTGAACCTGATGAGGGCCGATCACTTCTTTCAGACCCGCACGTTCGTTAGCCTTCTCGGTAAGGCTGATGCTCCCCTGCAGAGGGCTTCGACCTACGGTTACGAAGCAACAAAGGGGTTGTTCTATGCGATTCTCGGGACGCCGTATATTCTAAAATCGAAGTGCGAAACTTCGCTGCCTGGACAGGGAGGCGTGGCCTGGGCCAACAAAGGAATCGAGAAAGGCGCGGAAGACTTCGCCGAGGATCGACAAAACAAATCTGCTCAACTCGACGCAAAAATCGCTGAGTATCGGAAGACTCTTAACATCAAGTGAGAGCGCTAACCCATGTTCTGCTTTAGGAACTTCACGCCTTCGAAAGCGATGGATTCCGGGGTCGTTTCGATATCGCGCCAGATGGAGGCGGCGGCGCTAAGCTCGCCGAGCGCGAATCCAAAGCTCTCGATGGTCAGCCACCCGTCGTAGCGCAGATCCCGCAGCGCCTGAAACACCGCCGGCCATTCCACGTGCCCCGTCCCGGGCGTCCCCCGATCGTTCTCGCACGTGTGGACGTGCTTCAAGTGGCGTCCGACGGTGCGATACGCCTTCGCAATATCTTTCTCTTCGATGTTGGCGTGAAATGTATCGAACAAAATACCGACATTCGGATGACCGATCTCATCGCACAGCTTCACCGCGTCCGCCGCCGTGTTCAGAAAGTAAGTTTCGAACCGGTTTAGCGGCTCAATGGCGATCGTCACACCGTGCAAGTTGAGCGTCGGCCCAAGCTCCTGGTACGCTTCCACCGCCCACTTCCACTCGTCCGCCGTGCGCCTTCGTCCCGGCAGATACCCCACCGGAGAGTACAGCGGCCCGGCGATAATCTTCGCTCCGACTTCCGCCGCTACTGCGACGCACTCAGCCATGTGCGTGCGGCTGCGCTGGCGCACAGCGCGGTCTTCGGAAATCAGGCTCAAGCCTCCCGTGAGCACGGAGCAGATGGTGCACTCCAGATGGTTCTCCGCGAGGCCGCGCTTGATGTCGGCCGCCGCAAATTCCGCCGGCACGAACAACGACACCTCCACTCCGTCGAAGCCCGCGGCCTTGACGCGCGGGAGCAGCGGCAAGTCCGCCTTCCCAAAGCTCGCCGTCCAAATAAACGTATTCACACCGAATTTCATATCAGGAATTCCTCCGCGTCGGGATTGCCCGGCGCAAAATGTTTCAACATCACCAGCTCTTCTTGCCGGCTGCCGTTCGTAATTGTTACACCGCGTCGCGCAGCTGCACCTGTGACAAAAAGCTCGTCGCTCGTCATCTGACCGTACCGGATCAGCGTCGGCGTCTCTACCGCAACACGCCCCACCGTCCCGTGCCCTTGCACCACGATCGCCCCGTATGCCGCGGCGTCGAAGATCGTTATGCTGCGTCCCGGCGACACGCTCAGCTCTTTCGCGGAAAATTCGCGCATTCCGTAAGTGATCCAGCGTTCGCAATATCCCGCGTCGCTCATCTCGTCGACTGGCCTCACCGGAACCGGATCGATCCTGTGATTGGCCGCGAAGTAAGGGTCTATATTCGCCTCCCAATCCAGCAGCCCCACTAAATAATCCAGGTCATGATGAAACTCTTCGGGAACATCCTTGACCAGCATCTCCCACGGAACCGGCTTGCCCAGCAGCATCGATTGGAACCACGCGCCGACATCGGAGTTCCGCTGCGGCTCATACGTCACCAGCGTGCCAGGCGCATGCAGGATGCCCGGCCCCACCTTCCACCCCGAGCCGCACTTCAGCTTATACGCTTTGGAGTGGAAGAGGATGCCGTTGTCGCCCTGGTCCCATCGCTCAAGACACTGCCGGACATCGGCTCTCGTCGTCCCCGGCTCGAGGCCCATAAACGAATGTGGAAACGTCTGCTCGCTGGCGTTGTATTGACGCGGGAAATAGTAGGCTTCCGGTTTGCCGGTGCGCCCCACCAGAGCGGCCTGCGCGTCGGACTGATGCATGTGGTGAGGAATCGGATAGGCGTTGTCGAAGAACTTGCATAGCACCTCCCAGTGCTCCTCAATGACATCTTTCAGCAGGACGCGCTTCCCGTCGAAATCGACATAGCTGAGCCCCTCATCTTCGGGAGTGCCCGGCCCATTCAGCGCGTGCGTGGTGGAAGCAAACCAGCGCTCATCGATCCCGCCGCGATGCGGCCCGAGTGCGAAGAGATCGAGTGGGTCGAGCCGGAGCCGTCCGCCCGGGGAAAGGAGAACGCGCGGAACCCACGTGGGCGCAAGCCGAAGGATTCCTTCGCTCGCTCGCAGAGCAGCCTGGATCATGCAGAGGCCAGTCTCTCATACCGGCGTTGAGCGCGCGCTGTGCCAGCCTCTAAAATGAAGTTGAGACGGAGCCAATGACGCAATCTAAAAAATCCTATCCGGTTGAAGAAGCGATTCAGGCGCAGAAAGCTTTGAGAACTCTTGCAGGACTAGGGCCAGAGACTTTTCCCATTCAGGCTTTTGTCGGCATGATCAGCGATGAGATCGAGCATCTTCGAAAGTTGGGCCACAGCGACGAGGAAATTGCTAAAGTGATCACGACTAATTCGAAGATCGAGATAACGGGCGCGGAGATCGCCGAAAATTACGCCTCACCGGACGAGCGGCACGGTCCCGACGAGTGACGGAACGCCAGCTTGATTCGCATGATCAGAATTCCGCACCCTGTTCCAGAAGCATGGCGATTTAGCTTGCCGCGGCACGTTCGAGTTCCGCGATGTCTAGCTTCTTCATCTTCAGCATGGCCTGCATCGCCTTGGGATTCCTAATCAGCTCAGACAGTCGCGCCGGGACGATCTGCCATGACAAACCGAACTTGTCCTTCAGCCAGCCGCACTGACTCTCTGCGCCGCCCGCCGACAGCTTGGACCAATACTCATCCACTTCCTGCTGCGTGTCGCATCTCACCACGAACGAGACAGCCTCGGTAAATTTAAACATCGGCCCCCCATTGAGCGCGGTGAACTTCTGTCCATCGAGCTCGAATGCAATGGTGAGTATGCTACTTTTCGGTCCCGGCCCGCCCTGAACGTTCCGGACTCCATCCAGACGGCGGGAGTTCTTAAACACCGTCAGGTAAAACTCCACCGCTTCTTCGGCGTTTGCGTCGAACCAGAGAAACGGCGTGATGCGAGAAAAATTTTCGAGCGCGCTCATAAGCTCTTTTGTTTATCACATTCCTCCCGAGCTTTTCTTTGCGATCCTTGCGGCTTGGCGTGCCAGGGTGCCCGCGTTAAATTTTGACTTCTCCACCCCGCCTCTGTTATAACCTCAAGCTGGTTTATGGCACTCAAGAAGAAGCCCGCCGCCGTTGCCGAGCCGCTCACTCAGCTACAGCTCTTCGATCGCGCCATCCAGCTTTTCCGCGCGCAGAACTTCACACAAGCCCGCGAGCATTTCGTCCAGGCGGTTGATGGTGAGCAGCACGCCATCGCCCAAGCCGCGCGCGCTCACATCAGCATGTGCGACCGCCGTCTCGCCAAGCCGGCGCTTAATCTTTCTACCGTCGAAGATCATTACAATTACGCGGTGGAACGCATCAACGCCCGCGACATAGCCACCGCCCGCCATCATCTAGACATAGCGCAAGGCATGGACATGGGCGCCGACCATATTTTCTACGCGCAAGCCGTCTGCGCCTCCCTGAGTGGAGATTCGCGTAATGCGTATGAGAACCTGAAGCGTGCTATCGAAATTGCGCCCCGGAACCGCCTTGCCGCCCGCCAGGACGCCGACTTCGCCGCCGTCGCGCAGCAACCTCTCATCCAGCAGTTGCTCTACCCCGAAAAGAATCCGTTCTAAGCCGCTCGCGGTTGCATCATGAGGCGCGCCTCATCTCCTCTGCGCATCGTCTCAATTGGCGGCGGCACCGGGCTCTCTTCGCTGCTGCACGGACTGAAAGATTACGTGTGCCCTCCCGGCTCCAAGACGCCGGAAATCGTCGTCACCGCCGTCGTCACCGTCACCGACGATGGCGGAAGCTCGGGCCGGCTCCGGCGTGATTTCGATGTCCTCCCTCCGGGTGATATCCGCAACTGTTTGGTTGCCCTTTCCGAAGATGAAGCTCTTCTCTCCCGCCTTTTTCAGTACCGCTTCGAAAGCGGCCACGGACTCAAAGGCCATAGCTTCGGCAATCTCTTCCTAACCGCCCTCACGCACATCACCGGCGATTTCTCCGAAGCGGTTAAACAATCCTCCGAAGTCTTGAAAATTGCGGGCAAGATTTATCCGTCCACCTCAGCCAACGTGCGCATCGAAGCCATCCTCGATGACGGCACCATCGTCTGCGGCGAAACCAAAATCAGCCAGAGCCGCCGCCGCATCGAACGGATTCGCCTGCAGCCGCGCTGCCGTCCGGTACCCGATGCCCTCAAGGCCATTGCCGAAGCCGATCTCATCACATTCGGCCCGGGCTCGCTGTTCACCAGCGTTGTGCCGAACCTGCTTGTCGCCGGAATCCCGCGTGCGATAAGCGAATCGAAGGCCATGAAAGCTTATTTCGTGAACCTGATGTGGCAGCCGGGCGAAACCGTTTCCTTTAGCGCCTCCGACCACATCGAGGCCATCCACAAGCATGCGCGGGTCCCCCTTCTCGATTACGCCGTGCTGAATACAAGCCCGATCCGCGCGGCCCTCAAGAAGCGTTACGCGCGCGAACAATCGCAACCTGTCGAGAGCGATATAGAGAACATCCAGCGCATGGGAATACAAATCGTGAAAGCCAATCTGCTGCGCAAGGGGACCGTCGCGCGGCACGATCCCGCGGCCATTGCCGCCGTTGCCGTCAAGCTCGCGCATGCCGGGCGTCAAAGGAGAAACCAATCGCATGGCAAGTGATGTTACGGTCGTCATCCTCGCCGCCGGGCTCGGCACGCGGATGCGCTCCCGGCAAGCGAAAGTACTGCATCGCGCAGGCGGGCTGAGCCTGATTGAACATGCCGTGAACTCCGCGCTCGACATCGCTGAGCCGGCGCGAACCTTCGTTGTGGTGGGTTATCAGGCCGATCGCGTGCGCCAGACCGTTGCCGGTGGCGGCGTCGGCTTCATTGAGCAGATCGAACAGAAAGGCACGGGACACGCGCTGCTGTGCGGTGAGCGCGAACTCTCCCGCCTTGGCGGACTCCTCGTCATCTTCTACGGCGATTGTCCGCTGATCCTTCGCTCCACGCTGGCTCGGTTAGTCGCGTGCCAACTGGCTTCGAACGCGGCCGCGACGATCGTCACCACCGAGCTTCCCGATCCCACCGGCTACGGCCGCGTCATCCGCACCGCTGACGGCGTCGCCGCGGTAGTCGAACAGAAAGCCGGCACTCGCGAGCAGCTCGCCGTGCGGGAAATCAACGCCGGAATCTACTGTTTTCAGGCTGATCTGTTCTGGAAGCACATTGGCGAGATTCAGCCCAACAAGGCCGCCAACGAATACTACCTGACCGACATGATCGAGATCCTGATCCGCGCCGGTCATCGCATCGATGCTATGAAGGTGTCCGACTCCGGCGAGCTCCTCGGCATCAACAACCGCGTCGAGCTCGCCACCGTCGATCGCATCTTCCGCGAGCGCAAGATCCGTCAGTTGATGCTCGATGGCGTCACCGTCGAGAAGCCCGAAACGGTCACTGTCGATTCCGGCGTCACGGTCGGCATGGACACGGTAATCGAGCCTTTCGCGCAGTTGCTCGGCAAAACTACCGTCGGGGAAGATTGCCATATCGGCGCCTGCTCCATCGTCCGCGATTCCGATCTGGCCGATGGAGTCACCGTCTCGCCTTTCACGGTGATCGGAACATCGCGTCTGGAATCCGGAGTCACCGTCGGCCCGTTCGCGCGGTTGCGCATGGGGAACCATCTCGCCAAAAATGCGCACATCGGAAACTTCGTGGAGTTGAAGAAAGCCCGTATCGGCGCTGGGACCAAGGCAGGCCATCTCGCGTATTTGGGCGATTGCGACCTCGGCGAATCTGTCAACGTTGGAGCCGGCACCATCACCTGCAACTACGATGGCGTCCACAAGCATGGCACCAAGATCGGTGATGGCGTCTTTGTCGGCAGCAACTCTACACTGGTTGCGCCCATTGAGATCGGCGCGGGAGCGTATTTAGCCGCGGGTTCGGTGATTACGGAAAATGTGCCGGAGAAAGCTCTCGCACTCGGAAGAGCCCGGCAGGTGATTAAGGAAGGATGGAAGAAAAAAGGGCAGGCGGCAAAGAGAGATTTGCCGCCTGCCCCGTAGGTTGAACGTTAAGCGGTCGCTGCCTGAGTTTTGCGGGTCTGGAAGCACTCGCGACAGAAAACGGGACGCCCTTGGGTGGGCCGGAACGGAACCGTCGTCTCGCGTCCGCATTGCGAACAGTTGGTTGTGGTTTCCGTTCGATGATTGCCGGAAGGCGCGCCTCCCTGGCGTTTGCTCTTACACGCTTTGCAGCGTTTCGGCTCGTTTTTGAAACTCTTATCCGCGAAGAAATGTTGCTCTCCCGCGGTGAATATAAAATCTGAACCGCAATCGGAGCACTTCAGAACTCGATCCTGAAAATCCATCTGGCCCATCCCGAACATTGTCTAGAACAGCGTTATTCCACTTCCCGGCGACTCTTCTTCCGGTTGCGTTTGCGAGCAAGCGCTTGCTTGACCCGTTTCTTCTCACCTGGCTTCAGGTAGAAAGAGTGTCTTTTGACCTCTTTGATAATATCCTCTTGCTGGACCTTACGCTTAAAGCGGCGAAGGGCGTTCTCAATCGTTTCACCCTCTTGAAGTTTTACTTCTGCCAAACGAAAAACACCTCCAGACCATCCGCAAATTTACCTTCTGTGCCGGAATGCACAAAGAAGGTACTGATATCATATGGGCTTAACCGAAAAAGTCAAGACCCAAAATGAACAAACTGTAATAAATCCGAACTTCAATCTCAATGGAAAGTGTTTTAGCAATGTTGCTGGCGGGCGGGGCGGGGGAACGTCTGTCCCCACTTACGCGGCACATCGCAAAACCGGGCGTACCCTTCGGCGGCGCTTACCGCATCATCGATTTCACGCTATCTAATTGCATCAATTCGGATATTCGCCGAATTTTCATCCTAACACAATATAAGTCTCTCGAACTGAACCGCCACATTCGCGACGGCTGGACGTTTCTGCCGGGCGAGTTGGGGGAGTACATCGAAGTCATCCCGCCCATGAAACGGGTGGGCAACGATTGGTATCTGGGGACCGCTGACGCCGTCTATCAGAACGCCCGAAGCATCACCGACGAGAATGCCGAAAACGTGATCATCCTCTCCGGCGATCACATCTACAAGATGAACTACCACACGATGGTGGACTGGCACCGGCAACACTCAGCGTGCGTCACCATCGCGACAATCCAGATTCCGCCCGATGACGCGTCGCGCTTTGGCATTGCCCGCATCGAAGCCGGCCACCAGATCACCGGGTTTGAAGAAAAGCCGCAGCACGGCAATCCGTTCCCTTCAGTGTTCAACCCGGCCATGGTGAGCGC
>JBBROU010000121.1:0-14925 GCA_038229055.1 Bryobacterales bacterium
CGACTGCATTTCTGAAGGCCAGAATCTCCAGGACTGCGACTACGTCATCAACTACGACATCCACTGGAACCCGGTCCGCATCATCCAGCGTTTTGGCCGAATTGATCTCATCGGCTCGCAGAACAAGTTCATCCAGCTCGTGAACTACTGGCCGGACATCACGCTCGACGAATACATCAACCTCAAGGAGCGCGTCGAAAGCCGCATGGTCATCGCCGACGTGACCGCCACGGGTGACGACAATCCCCTCGATGCCAAGGCCAACGACGTCACCTACCGCCGCGAGCAGCTTCGCCGGCTCCAGGAAGAAGTCATCGAGCTGGAAGACCTCAAGACCGGCATCTCGATCACCGATCTCGGGCTGAACGATTTCCGCATGGACCTGGTGAACTACGTGAAGACACACGGCGACCTCGCCACCCTGCCGAATGGCATGCACGCCGTCGTCCCCGCAGCTCCCGAGCGCGGCCTCGTGCCCGGCGTCATCTTCGCCCTGCGAAACCGCAACGATGGCGTGAACATCAACCGGCAGAACCGCCTGCATCCCTACTACCTCGTCTATGTCGCGCAGGACGGCAGCGTGATCGTCAACCACACCGAGGCCAAGCGCCTCCTCGACCTCGCTCGTGCTGCTTGCAAGGACCGCAGCGAGGCCATGCCCGAGGTGTATCAGCCGTTCAACCACGCCACCAAAGACGGCCGCCGCATGGACGCCTACTCGGCTCTCTTGCAAAAGGGCATCCAGTCCATGATCGCGCTGAAGGAGGAGAAGGACATCGACAGCCTCTTCACCGGAGGCAAGACCACCGCCCTGCTGAACACGATCAGCGGACTCGGCGACTTCGAGTTGATCGCCTTCCTCGTCGTCCAGGCCCGAGCTTGATGCCGCATGTTCGCCTACCCGAAACAAGCCGAGTTCAACCGCGTGGTTCCGAAGAACAAAATCTACGCGCACGCCAAGCCCTCGAAGCGGGTCAGGGAACTCTTCGTTTCCGAGGTCGGCGAGATTCTTTGGAAATACAAACTCTCCCCGGAAACGACCAATCTCCCCGCCCGGCGCGGCATCACCGAGATTGAGGTCTTTGAGATCGCGCTCAGGACGCCGGATCTCGACGACGCCGTGCTACAGGCGATGGATCGAGCCATCCCGTTTCCACTGCTCTTTCAGTTCACCCACGGCGACCACATCCGCTTTGCGGCCTCTTACAAGCGTCCCAGCGATGCGGATTCGTCAAAATGGGTCATCGAGGCCAGCTTTCAGACCGAGGCGCAACCGCTGGGTGCCCAGCGTCCGCCGCTGCCGGTCGCGCTCGACCTTGCCGGTCTCTACGAACAAATCGTTCGCTGCCACATCCCGCTGTCCCCGCGCACAGGCGAGAGCCTCGCGGAGCACGTCGCGCGCTTCCGGGCCATCGAGGCGAAGGGGCGGGAACGGCAGCAATTGGAGGCCCGGCTCGAAAGGGAAAAGCAATTCAACCGTAAGGTGGAGCTGAACGCAGCGTTGCGTTCCGTCTCGCACGAACTCGAGAACCTGAAACAACTCTGAATCGACTCAGCTATGGATAAACTCAAACTGCATACGCCCGACTTCACGGCGGGGAATATCGAGAAGCTCGCCGCACTCTTCCCGAGCTGCGTCACCGAGGCGCGGGATGAAAAAGGCGTGCTTACGCGTTCGATTGACTTCGACCAGCTCCGGCAGGAGCTATCCGATCATATCGTGGAAGGGCCGCGCGAACGGTATCACCTCGACTGGCCCGGCAAGCGCGAGGCTCTGCTTGCAGCCAATGCTCCCATCGCCAAGACCCTCCGCCCCTGCCGCAAGGAGAGTGTGGACTTTGACACCACCAAGAACCTTTTTATCGAAGGCGACAACCTCGATGCCTTGAAGCTGCTTCAGGAAACCTACCTCGGGAAGGTAAAGGTGATCTACATCGACCCGCCGTATAACACGGGAAATGACTTCATCTATGAAGATGATTATGCGATTGACAGCGACACTTACAAACTTCGTTCCAATCAAAAGGACGACGCGGGGAATCGAATGGTTGCCAACGCAGAGTCGAATGGTCGCTTCCATTCCGACTGGCTTAGCATGATTTACTCTAGGATCAAACTGGCCTGGAATCTTCTAAGTTCCGATGGAGCCATCTTCATATCCATTGACGACAATGAGTTGCATAACGTCATGAGAGTTTGCGACGAAGTTTTTGGCGATGTGAACTTTGTCGCGAACATAGCTTGGCAAAAGCGATACACTCGCAGCAACAACACAGTCGATTTCACAACTGTAATCGAACATATTCTACTCTATCGCAGGTCGTCAGACTTTTGCGTCAATCTACTTCCTCGGACTGACGATGCAGATGCTCGCTACACCAATCCAGACAAAGATCCCCGAGGTCCATGGAAGGGAGCTTCCTTCTTAAACCCAGCAACTCCACAGGAGCGTCCAAACCTATGCTACCCGATTGTGAATCCCAACACAAAGTCGGTTACTAATCCGACCACGAATGCGTGGAGGCGTTCACGTGAGGAGTTTGAACGCCTGGCACTAGAGAACAAGCTCTATTGGGGAATTGATGGAACCTCGCCAGTTCCGTCTATAAAAATGTTTCTTTCCGAGGCACGTGGGCTGACGCCAATTAACTTTTGGAGCCACGAATACGCAGGAAACACGGACCAGGGGACATCCGACCTCGAAACCCTTATGGGGGGTAAGGTTTTCAATAACCCGAAGCCGGTGCAGCTGATCAAACGCGTGCTTGAGCATGCAACCGGTCCCACTGACGTGATTCTTGATTTCTTCGCTGGATCGGGAACGACGGCTCAGGCTGTTCTGCAAATAAATGCAGAGGATGGCGGAAGTCGAAGGTTCATTCTGGTGCAGCTACCCGAAGCGGCGGACCCCAAGAGCGAGGCATTTAAGGCGGGATACCCAAATATCGCCGATATAACTAAAGAGCGCATTCGGCGCGCAGGACAGAAGATTGCTGGCGAGCGCACGACGCTTGATTCCAGTGTTGATATAGGATTTCGAGTTCTGAGGCTTGATACATCTAACATGAAAGACGTGTATTACGCCCCGGACGAAGTGAAGCAGGCGGATCTTGTGGCCCACGCGGACAACATTAAGGAGGAGCGCACGTCGGAAGACCTGCTGTTCCAGGTTCTTGTCGACTGGGGCGTGGACCTCACGTTGCCAATCGCAAGGGAAACCATCGAGGGGAACACGGTGTTTTTCGTTGATGGCAATGCTCTGGCTGCCTGTTTTGAATCGGAAATTTCAGAAAACGCGCTCACCCTACTCGCCAAGCGACAACCTGTGCGCGCTGTGTTCCGGGACAGTGGATTTACAAGCGACAGCATGAAAATTAACGCTGAGCAGATATTCAAACTCTTGGCCCCATCAACGGAACTGCGATCGATCTAATGAATATCCGAGCAAAAAAGAAAATATCGCACTCCGTAGTGCCTACATGTGCGGCCAGAATTAGTGGACTTGGAAACCCGTCATTGGGACAGGTGTTAAAAAGCGAATTCTCGGCCGGTTCAATCTCTGCGCTTGGAGTTGTTTCCGCGTTTGTGAGCATCGGCGGATTTCGCGATCTGCTGGCGATTACGGAAGCGTGCGAATCGTTGGAGTGTCGGCTCCTTGCCGGGGTAAGCGGTGCGATTACCCATCCGCAGGCGCTGAACGAGGCTGTGGATGCCGGTTGGAAAGTTCGCTTGGGCTCCGCACCAAAGAACGGCATTTTTCACCCAAAGATGATTCTTTCAGGGCGTTCATTTCGTGCTGACGGAGGGGTCAAAGAGCCTTCATTTGTGTATGTCGGTTCCAGTAATTTAACGATCGGAGGTCTGCATCGGAATATCGAGTGTGGTGTAGTTGCACACGAAGACTTCGCGCAGCCTAGCTTTGTGTCGTGTTTTGCTGCGCTATGGAACTCCGGTAAGCGGGCAACGGCTTCCAGAATTGACTCTTACGCTGAGGAGTTTGCTAAACGCAACCGGCGACGATCAATGGAAGACTTGGAGGCTCTCGGTGTGAGCGATGTTGGTGAGGAGGAGAGTTTGCGATATGAAGAACTCAAGCGGACGCATGCTGCTACGAAGAGCGAGGCCATGCCGGAAACGGCCGCTGCAGCCGCGTGGGCAGGACTGGAATCCTTCACCGGTGAATACAAATTTCAAGTCGAGTTCCCTCAGGCGGCTGGTCTAGTTTTGAATCGAATCATCGGACGCGCCGGTAGCCAACAGGTTCCCATTCTTTGCGTTGAGGACGGCGTGATACGCGATATGTCGTATCGCTTTTACACAGACAACGGAATGTTCCGACTGAACATCCCCAACGACACTCCCGGTGTTCAGCGCGCACGACAACGGCACAAAGGCATCGCGCTTGTTGAAGCCTCAGGGCGGTCCGATGTAGTCGCGGAACTTACGATATTGCCTCCTGGCCCAAGACTAGAGGAGATCGTCAGACGTTCTGTCCTTCTTGGGACTTGGGGGAGCACTCCCACGCGGAGCTACGGTTGGTATTAACGAAGCAGGGAAGGCAGATCGGCGAATATGAAACTGAAATTCAAACAGCAGGCTTTCCAGACGGACGCCGTGAAGGGGGTGGTGGATTGCTTCAAAGGGCAGCCAAAGAGCCGGGGCCACAAGTATGCGCTGGACCCAGGCCGGGCTGCCGCGGGCAGCACGGTGACGCTCCCCGGCATGGAAGGTGACGGCTTTGCGAACGACAAGCTCGCCATTCCCCTGACACAGCTTTTGGAAAACCTCCAAGGCGTGCAGAGGCGGCAGAACTTGCCCATTTCACCCGAGCTAAAGAAGACTCCCATCTGCGACGTGAACCTCGATGTCGAGATGGAGACGGGCACGGGCAAGACCTACTGCTACATCAAGACGATGTTCGAGCTGAACCGGGACTTCGGGTGGAGCAAGTTCATCGTGGTGGTGCCGAGCATCGCCATCCGCGAAGGCGTGCTGAAGTCGTTCGAGATCATGGCGGAGCACTTTCTGGAAACCTACGGCAAGAAGGCCCGTCACTTCGTCTATAACTCGAAGCAGCTTCACAATCTGGAGAGCTTTTCCTCGGATGCCGGGATCAACGTGATGATCATCAACGTGCAGGCGTTCAACGCCCGCGGCGAGGATGCCCGGCGCATCTATCTGGAGCTGGATGATTTTCAGTCGCGCCGGCCGATCGACGTCATCAAGAAGAACCGGCCCATCATGATTCTGGACGAGCCGCAGAAGATGGAAGGCAAGGCCACGACGGAGAAGCTGGCGGAGTTCGACCCGCTGATGATCCTGCGCTACTCCGCCACGCACAAGACGGAGCACAACAAGGTGTATCGGCTCGATGCCATCGACGCCTACAACCAGAAGCTCGTGAAGAAGATCAAGGTGCGCGGCATCACCGTGAAGGGCTTGGCCGGGACGAATGCCTATCTTTACCTGGAGTCCATCCGCATCGCAACGACCCAGCCACCGGAAGCCCGCGCGGAACTGGAAATCCAGCAGAAGAGCGGCATCAAGCGCGTGCTCAGGATGCTCCGGAAGAATGACAACCTCTTCGACCTCTCCGATGGGCTGGAGCAGTATCGCGGCTTCGTGGTCTCGGACATCAACGCCATCGAAAACACGATCAGCTTTACCAATGGCGTGGTGCTCGGAGCCGGCGAGGCCACGGGCGATGTGAATGAGGCGGCGCTGCGTCGCATCCAGATCCGCGAGGCGATCAAGGCCCACTTTGAAACGGAGCAGACGCGCTTTGCCCAAGGCATCAAGGTGCTCTCGCTGTTCTTCATCGACGAGGTGGCGAAGTATCGCAGCTACGACGAGGCCGGGGAGCAGGCAGGCGAATACGCGCAGATGTTCGAGGAGGAATACAACATCCAGCTCAACGAAGTGCTGACGCTGGAGGACACGCCCTACAACCGCTACTTGCGCGGGATTTCAGCCAGCAAGACGCACAACGGCTACTTCTCTATCGACAAGAAAACGAAGCGGCTGGTGAACCCGGACGTGAAGACCCGCGGCGAATCCGCCGGCGAAGCCGACGACGTGGACGCCTACAATTTGATCCTGCGCGACAAAGAACGGCTGCTGACTTTCTCGGAGCCGGTGCGCTTCCTTTTCTCCCACTCAGCCCTGCGCGAAGGCTGGGACAACTCGAACGTTTTTGTGATTTGCACGCTCAAGCACAGCGACAACACGATCTCGCGGCGCCAGGAGGTCGGGCGCGGGATGCGGCTGTCGCGGAACCAGAGCGGGGATCGCATCGACGACCCGGCCATCGTGCATCAGGTGAACGTGCTGACGGTCGTCGCCAACGAGAGTTACAAGGATTTCGTCAGCAAATTACAGAAGGAAACCATTGCGTCGCTCTCAGCGCGCCCGAAGCAAGCCAACGCGGAGTATTTCCAAGACAAGGTGCTCCAGACCCCGACCGGCGACGTGAAAGTGACCCTACAGTTGGCGAAGCTGGTCGAACGCTACCTGGTCAAGAACGACTACTCGGACACCGATGAGCGGATCACCGAGGAGTATCACACGGCCAAAAAGGAAGGCACGCTCGCTCCGCTGCCGGCAGAGCTGGAACCCTACAAGGAGCAGGTCCTGCAACTGATCGACAGCGTCTTCAGCACCGCCCAGCTCCCGGAGATCGAAGACGACCGCAAGGGCAAGGTGAATGCGCTCAACGCGAACTTTGAGAAGAAGGAGTTCCAGGAACTCTGGAGCCGCATCAACCGCAAGGCGATCTACGCGGTGGATTTCAAAACCGACGAGCTGATCGAAAAGTGCATTAAGACACTGGATGAGGAACTCAAAGTAACCCCGCTTCAGTACACGATAACCGCCGGCGAGCAGACCGACCAGGCCACTTACGAGGCAATGAAGAAGGGTATGGCGTTCGTCATGAAGGAAAACGAAACCGACTCCCTGACCGGTTCCGCACGCTCCGCCGTGAAATACGACCTCATCGGAAAACTGACGGAGGACACCAAGCTCACTCGGCAGACCATCGCCACCATCCTGAGCGGCATCAACGTCGCCGTTTTCACTCAATACAAAACAAACCCCGAAGACTTCATCCTCAAGGCGGGCACGCTCATCAACGAGCAGAAGGCTACCGTCATCATCGAGCATATCGCCTACAACCCAGTTGAGGAGACGCACACTACCGACATCTTCACGCACCAGAAGGGTGACCTCAGCAAGGGATTCAAGGCGACCCGCCACATCTACGACTACGTCTTCACCGATTCGATGATCGAGCGGACCTTCGTCGGTGAACTCGACGCCAGCAGCGAAGTCATTGTGTACGCGAAGCTCCCAAGGGCCTTCCAGATCCCAACGCCTGTGGGGAACTATAACCCTGATTGGGCCATCGCCTTCCAGGCTGGCAAGGTGAAGCACGTCTATTTCATCGCGGAAACCAAGGGCTCCATATCCTCGATGGATTTGCGAAAAATCGAAAACTGCAAGATCGAGTGCGCCCGAAAGTTCTTTGCCAAGATCACGTCCGACCAAGTGAAATATGACGTGGTGAAAAGCTACGGGAAGCTGATGGAGCTGGTGAAGTAATCATTGAAAAAGTATGAGTACCACATTCGACAGCACCAAACGAGGCCTCCACGAGTTGCTCCGAGACGTTCAGGGAGGAAAACTCAAACTGCCCGATTTTCAGCGCGGATGGGTGTGGGACGACAACCATATTCTTGGGTTGATCACGAGCATCGCGCAATCGTTTCCGATCGGTGCAGTCATGCTCTTGCAGGCTGGGAATCCGGACGTGAAATTCAAGGAACGACTTGTCGAGGGCGTGGATAATCCGAGCCCTTCCCCAACAGAGAACTTAATCCTGGACGGTCAGCAGCGGCTCACTTCGCTCTACCAGTCCCTGTTCTCAAAGGAAGCAGTGGCAACACGCAACGAACGCGGTCATGCCGTGAGTCGATGGTATTACATCGACATCCGCAAAGCCTTGGCGTACGGAGTTGATCTGGAGGACGCGATATTCAGCACCCCGGAAGACCGCGTTTTTAAGAACTTCCGTGGGGAACCCATTCCTAACCGCGACTACTCCACGCAGGACAAGGAGTTTGCCGCGTGCGTGTTTCCCCTCTGCAACGTGTTTTCATCCGCGCCGTGGAGGACGTCGTTCAGCAAATTTCACAAATACAGCCCGGAGATGAGCCAGCTCTGGGACGGCTTCGAGGAGTCGATCATCAAGCGTTTCGAGCAGTATCAGATTCCGATGATTGTTCTGTTGAAGGAAACGGCCAAGGTGGCGGTCTGTCAGGTCTTTGAGAAGGTGAACACTGGCGGCGTATCGCTAACAGTATTTGAGCTCCTCACGGCGACGTTTGCAGTGGATAACTTCAATCTACGAGATGACTGGTTTGCGAGAGAGCGTGATGTCAAGAAGCACAAGGCTCTTGCGTCGGTGGAGAACACGGACTTTCTTCAGACTCTGACGTTATTGGCAACCCAAAAGCGACGGCAGGATGCGCAAGAGAAGGGGATTCTCAAAGATCAACTCCCTGCTGTCAGTTGTAAGCGAAAAGAAGTGCTTCGGATGACAACGACAGATTACCAAATGTGGGCAGACGCGGTTCAAGGAGGTCTGATCAAAGTGGCAAAGTTCTTAACATCTCAACGTATTTACAGCTTTAGCGACTTACCTTATCGTACACAGCTGATTCCTCTTGCGGCCATTCTCGCCACGCTCGGAACGAAGTCGGAGACTGAGTCAGCGAGAAAGAAAATCGAGCAGTGGTTTTGGTGCGGTGTGTTCGGTGAGCTCTATGGGGGTGCTGTCGAGACTCGAAGCGCGAAAGATTTGCAAGAGGTACTGGCTTGGATAGATGGCGGGTTCGAACCAGACACAGTTCGGGATTCAAACTTTGCGGCCAATCGGCTCTATTCCCTCCGAACTCGAAACAGTGCCGCTTACAAGGGCCTTCATGCCCTCGTTATGCGGCAAAGCGTTGATTTTCGCTCTGGAGCGGAAATTAACGTCGCCTCTTATTGTGACGATAAGCTCGATATTCATCATATCTTCCCGCGTGATTGGTGTGATAAGAATCAAATTGGGTCAGCAAAAAGGGATTGCATAATTAATAAAACGGCAATCTCGGCACGAACCAATCGTAGTATCGGGGGTAGAGCACCAAGTGAATATCTTCCGTATTTGAGGAAGAGTGGTGACTATGACGCGGTTCGGCAGAAGGTTATTCTTGCGACGCACCATATTTCTTTCGCTTTTCTCAATATGGACGACTTCAACGGGTTTCTTACTAGCCGAGGTGAAGCACTTCTTGAACTCATTGAAGCCGTTACTGGGAAGAAGATAGCGCGTGAGGTCGGAACTCTCGCTGCATCCATTGTTGATAGCGATCAAGATGAGCCCGATGAGTGATCAAAGGCTCACTACATACCGCGACCGCACTTCAGCGCTGCCATTGATGCACTTCCATAATACGAACACTGATCTTTGTTTGGAACAAGAGCGCCTTTTCGTCATTCGCGGAGGAAAGGAATGTTTTGCGCAAGCCGAATTTATCGCAACTCGAGCAAATCGTCCAGAGAATAGCGACGCTTCAGGCCATTCCCGATCGAGCGAATCCAAATCCCATCAAACTGCAGTCTACCCGAAACGATGCCTGCCGCGATTCCTAGCGTATCTGCCAGTTCCTGGCCCGCCTCCACGGGCATTCGGCCATGGTATTTCTGCCGAATCTTGTCCAGTCTAGAGGTAGGGATGAGAAATTCGCGCGCAAATTGGTTGGCATCCTCCTCCAGTGGGTCGTCCTTGCCGTCGTATTCGACCAACCATTCGCGCCGGAGTTTTCCCTGAAGCACATGGCGCGCCTCGTGGAAAAACGTGAACCAGAAGTGCCCGTCGTCTTTGTAGCGACCTGTTTGAACGATGAGCGCACAAGCGTCGGTGACCTGGCGGGCAGCCCCACTTGTGCGAATCCCCGGCAATTCCGGGAGGATGACGTAGGCTACGCCACACGCGTTGCAAGCGGTGCGGATGGTGATGGCCCACTCCCTCACGGGCAATGTCGTCGCTTTCCGTAGCCGTTCCAGCGCCTTCGTGAAGGCAACTGCGTCATATGGCGCGCATCGCTGTTTCCTGCCTTCCAAGTCGGCTTTGCGGAGCCAAGCGGCGAGAGCCTCCCCATGGCTTTGCAAATTGGGCGATTTCCGATAGGCGACGTCGGGATTCATCCAGGTTTTGCTCCAACTCGAAACGCTGGCGCAGCCGAAGAAGCTCAGCATCTCCTGCATGAGCTTTCGCTTGTCGTTCGTGCGCAGCAACCAGCCGGATTTCTGCATGGCCGCGACCGGTAGCCGACTCAGCCACGCGTCATCCACCTCGAGTCTTTCCGCGGCCTTTTGCCGGGCGAGCTGTTCTCGGAAGTTGCTTTCCAAGCCATTCCAGAATGACGCGGCAACTCCGAGGACGCGCTCCAATTCCAGCGCTGTCTCGGCGGTCAGCGAAGTCTTGCCTTGAATAATCTCATTGATGGTCTTGATGGGTCGCCCCATTCGACGGGCGAGCTCAGTCTGCGTAAGACCCATCGCGTCGATGGTCTCCGCCAGCGTCTCGCCGGGAGGCGACGCATAGTCGGGTTTGAAGGTGCTCATTTTATTCGTGTGTTTTCTTAGTGGTAGTTGACGATTTCGATCACAGTGACCTCCGCGATTGAAGACCAATCGAGACCGCCGTCCGGGAGCGTAGGGATGGGTTCATTGGCGGGCACGATGATCAGCCGGTATGGATGTTGAACACTGATCGAAATCTGGCCCTTGCGGTTCTTCGTCAATTCGTGGGCACGGAGTTGGGGCAGTGCTCGCAAATCGGCCAGACAGCGAACTGCCTGGAGTTCGGATATCCGTCGCACGAGCAGACGGCCTTGCTCCGGCCCGTAGGTCCGCATCAGTTCCTTTTCCGAGGAGAAGGTTTTCTCCAGCTTGGAGTTTCGGAAATGAATCAGCATGCGCTTGCAGGATGAACAGGTAGCTTGCACGGGGTAGTCGTGCAACGACTCTTTAACCCAAAGGGTTAATAGCGGTTGCCGCACGCGTTGTAGCGGCGGGCGGGCAGACGGCTCGGAGATCGGAGCGCCAGAGGGCGGGACGATTTATGGCGGCGTCGCGGCCAGCTTGTCGCGCAGTGCATCGATCAAGGCTGCATCGGTGGCTGCAATGGTTGAATCCTCGCCTTCGCCCTTCGCGGTCAGTTTTCCTTCCGTCCGCTCGAAGAGATCCTTGGCGAGGTCAGAACTCATAACGGACGACGGCGGGGGCACAGGCTTGAGGAGCATTTCATCCGCTTTCAGACTGAACTTTTTGAGCGGCGGCACGGATGGAGCGGCCGATGTGGGACCCGCGGAAGGAGTGGGTGACGGGTTGGATGCGGTCGGGACAAGGCGGCGAAGCAATTCCTCCGCGAGCGCGTGTTGCTGGGTGCATGTCGCGTCTGCCTCGCCCGTGGGCTGTGCGATCCCTGGCGGGATCTCCAGAGACCAGCGCAGCGCGGCACGATCCTGATGGGAAAAGATCTTATTGATCCAGGGAGCGGTGGCGGCGAGTTCCAGGGAAAGGTCTCCTTGCCGGGCTGTAGGCATGCCGACTCCAAGGAGTGCGCCGATCCGGACACCGACATAGAAAAGGTTCGCGCGCCATTTCGACATCGTGGCGGCGACACAGGCCTCCCGGATCATTTCGTCGGCCCGCTTCCGCCGCGCCAATATTTCCGCCCACGTCACGGGATTCGGCAAATCGTACGCTTTGCGAATGGCATCGCACGCACCGTCGTGAACGATGCCCGGTCGGAGTTGCGGCTCATCGAACGGTCCGCCCAGCCAGAAGCGTAAGACCTCGGGGATACTCGCGCCATCCGTCTCCAAACCTGCGTGTGCCAACCAGTGGACCTGCGACTGGGAGTCAAACCACGCGTCATTTTTGAGCAGGCGCACGCCAGCCTTTCCCGGAATGGGATCTGCCTCGAAAGAGCCGCCAAAGGCGGGTTGAGTCGAAGCCGCGGAGAGCGAGGCGAGGGGGAGGAGCATACCAGGGAGAACGATGGCGCACACGAAAGGGAACGAGCGATGCATAAGCGAACGGCTGGGGTGCGGTCGGCGCGCGCGGCGGAAAAAGGGCTGCTCACTCAATACGCAGACGAATGGCTTTTGTGACCGTTCCGTGCGTCTCCTTGGGAGAAGATGTCGTTCAGCCAAGGGCGTTGGCCGCGAGTCTCAAGGACCAGTCGTTCCCCGGCGCGTGGGCCTGCGACATCCAGGAGGCCCCGATGCACGCGGCAAATTTTGGCGTCGAGATCAAATTGGCGGCTCCGAATCAACCGGGACGCTTCGGTCGAATTTTCGCGGCAAGTTCACGGATTTGTTTCAGCAACTGATCGGTCTCGGCTGCACTCAGGCCTCCACCTGTTGGAGATTCGTCATGCTCATCCGTCATTTCCTTCTGCCCGCGTTCTCGAATTTGCTTGCGCAGCCTATCGTACCAATCGGGGCGAGGGGTGAGTTCCGTTTCGCCTTCAAGGAACGGCGTATGGCGAGGAACACCGTGTTCCAAAATGAAGCTTTCAAGCAACTTACATCCTTCGAGGCAACCGAGTTCCTTATGGGCGAGAATTTGATGTTCGGCCTCCTCGTAGGGCGAGTGAGTGACCTTGATCCAACATACCGGGTAACCCCCGTTTTCGGCGATTCCCGCAAGGGGCTGACGCCCGGAGAAGAAGAGCCTCGTTGCGAATTCAAATTTGCAAAGCAACCAAGCCAAGTCTGCCGTGACGACGAATCGCCCTGCCCCCGCCAATTTCGTCAATCGAAACCCCAGATCCATTGAGGGTCCGATGTAGTCATAGCGGTCGTTCAATTTCACGACGGAATTCGCGACCGGGAATCCCGCAACCCACGCGGTCCCTTTCACGAAAAGTCGGCGTGGACTTGATTGCTCGCGGCGGCGCGCATCGACGGTTGCCTTGTTAGCGCTCTCCAATGCGTTGTGGAATGCACTAACGGCAGAGATCAAATCATGACGATTTCGGATCCGACACTCAAAAACAACTTCATCTCCCAAGACCTTCCAAACCGTCATTTCAGAAGGCTCGTGGATGCCTTCCTGTGCTGACTCGGATCGAAACCAAGCGGATCGACACGCCGCGACGCGTTCGGGGAATCTTTTGACAAAATCAAGAACCGTCGGCAGCCAAGTGGCTCCCGCTTTTCCAGTTCCAAGCTGCTTGATGCGCGTTGAACCCTGCAGGTCGGCGCTCAAGAAAAGCCGCAAATGCTCTTCCTCCGATTCAGCGCCCTCCGAATCGATCGGATCGGCCATAGATCACGAAACCAATGTCGAACGACGTATGCGAGCTGCAGCTCCTGAAACTCCGAATTCCATCGCCAACTCCGCATCCGTAAACTTCTGGGCAACACGATTTAGGAATTTCGCGGTGGGCATGAGGAAACCTGCGGCAAACCAATTTGCCTCCCACTCGACGCGTCCAGTACCATCGCGCTGAACTGCAATACGGCGCGCACCCATTTGGGAATGCATGAAGTAATGTCCCAGCTCGTGCGCGATGGTGAATCGGGTCCGGGAGCCCGCTGAATAGGGGCTGATGTTGATCGTGAAATCTCCGCACCCGCGCACCTCGATGGAACCAGTCTCGGCCGCACTTTCTACGTCTTCGTAGACGAGCGTCCCACCAATAGCCTGTACCAAAGCTTCCAAATCATCCCCCGGGTGATACCCGAGCGCGGTGGCAACTTCCTCGCCGAAGTCCTCGACGCGTTTCCGGGTCCACCCAATCTCTTCAGGTGCGCTAAAAATGGGGGTCTCCAGTGCAGTCATCGCGAGTTTTTGCATTATTTTCTACCGCGTGAGTCCCCATAGACAAGCTTTCGTTCAATCTCAGAACCTGCCCAATGACCGCGAAGCGACGCCGGTGGGCCTTGATTTCCCAGACCGCGGGCACCGGACGTACGCCCGCAAAGGGCGAATTCTGACGCAGGCGCTGGCCTTCGTTGGTGTCTGCGCTGAGCACGATGCAATGTGCTCGAGGGGTGGAGTCAGGATCGCGCCATTCATCGTAGCACCGTAAAAGGGCAGGCGAATTGGCGTTCAGGCATGACCAACTGCAGACCGCTCGAAGCATCTGCTCAGCTCAACGCTCCAACCGCTCCTTCCCCAACTTGCCGTCACCCAAGTTCGCCCAGCTGCCTTCCAGCGTTTTAGCGTCGCCCGCCAAAGTGTACAGGATTACGCCCACATCCTTGCCGGTCGTCCAGCCGGCGATGAGCGCATCGCCAGACCGGATGCCGACGCCCCGATACGTGTCTTTGCCGACCTTCCACTTCATCTCGAAGACTTCGCCGCGTTTTACCATCGTCACCTCGCCGGTGTAGTCCTCAGCGCCCGGTTGCGTGCCGAGGACGATCTTGAAGACCCCCGTGCCGGCCCCGGTGGACTTGAGCGTCTCGGTGCCCATCTGTCCCTTCGTCATCGATCCCGTCCAGGCCCCAACGAATTCATCGCCTTTGACCTGATAGACCGCGACGCCATACTCCGCATCATTGCTGTAGCCCGCCGCGATCGCGGTTCCGTTTGTGATGCCCAATCCCTTGTAGGCCGTCGATCCATTGCGAGCGGCGGTTCGAAAACCGGATAAATCGGTCGGTTTGAAAGTCCGATGCGAAGTGGCGGCGGTTTTTGTCGGTAGGCGCCGTGGGGAGGAGTCACGCTTCGATGCGGTCTTTCATGCGGAAGCTGGAGCCTTCGATGAGGACGGTTTCGCAGTGATGGAGGACGCGGTCGAGGACGGCCGAGGTGACGGTGCTGTCGTTGTTGAAGATGGAGGGCCATTGCTTGAAGGCC
>JBBROU010000122.1:0-14737 GCA_038229055.1 Bryobacterales bacterium
CTCTTCGTCCTGCTTCAGCACGAGCTTGTGCGTTTTAAGGCGGACGGTTTCCCCGTCGGTTGCCAGGTCCGGCGCCGCGGCCAGCAAGGCATCGAATAAGAATGCCGGAGCAGCGGCGAGGTCGCGACCTTTCAAATCCTGTTTGGGGATGCCGGGAAGCAGCGAGTTGCGATTGTGAAAGTCGCGCACTTGCTGCACCAACTTCGATGCCGTCGCAGTGAACCACGCGCGATCGACGGCCCAGGCATGTGGCGCCGGCATACTCAGCAGTTTCGGGGATTGCAACGCTGTGTGGATCTGCGCGGCGGAGAGGCCGGTGCGAGCCACCAGATCCGCGGGGCTGATGCCAAAGCGAGATTCGCGAATCAGCAACGCGACGCGGCTCGCGAGGTCCTGCGATGAAAGGATGTCCAGACGCGGCGCTGCGTCAAAGGAAGCACGTGTTTTCGGAGCGTCGATATCGAGGATCACGCCGCCGCCGATCGTAATGACGGGCGAGAACTTCCGGATGATAAAGCGATCGCCAGGTAATAGCAGAGCCGGTTGGCGAAGGACGATTCGGGCAAAGGCGCGCTCTCCAGGCGGCAGGACCGTGCGACCGGAGAAGAAGCGAACTTCGGCTTCGATCTCGGCGGTTCCGGCGTGAAAATGAACCGGTGCGCGGTGTTTGAGTGGTTTGGCTGACGGCAGCAGAGTTAGGTCGCAATCGAGCGTGCGAGTGGAGTGGAAGCGGTGCGCATCGGTCAGGGTCATGCCGCGCTCGAGTTCCGCGGGTTCGATGTCGGGGAGGTTGATGGCGGTCCGCTGTCCGGCAGTCGCGCGAGCGGCGGGAGCTCCGTAGACCTGAACGCCGCGCACGCGCAGGAGACGCCCCGAAGGATGCAACTCGACTTCCTGTTCCGGGCGCACCGATCCGGAGATCAGCGTGCCGGTGACCACCGTGCCGAAACCGCGAGCGGAGAACGAACGGTCGATCGGCAGCCGGAAGTGGCCGGACGAATCTTTCGATGCCACTTTCATGGCGGCGGAGGTGAGTTCGCGGCGCAAGTCGTCGAGTCCCAGCCCGGTAGTCGAACTGACGGGGACGATCGGAGCATTTGCCAGGAACGACCCTTCCACGAACTCCTCGATCTCCAGGCGCGCAAGTTCCAGAATGTCGGAGTCAGCCAGATCGGCTTTGGTAAGGGCGATGATGCCCGCCGGAATTCCGAGCAGGCGGCAGATGTCGAAGTGCTCGCGGGTTTGCGGCTTGATGGATTCGTCGGCGGCAATTACGAACAGCACCAGGTCGATGCCGCCCACGCCGGCAAGCATATTTTTGATGAAGCGCTCATGGCCGGGGACGTCGACAAAGCCGATGCGGAGATCGGGGGTGAGCTGCAGATGCGCGAAACCGATGTCGATGGTGATACCGCGGCGCTTCTCTTCTTCCAGGCGATCGGCATCAATCCCGGTGAGCGCTTTGACCAGCGATGTTTTGCCGTGATCGATGTGCCCGGCGGTTCCGACGATAATATTTTTCATGGGCCGGCGTCTATTTCTATTGTTCAGTGTGGCGGCGATCGGGTCAATAACAGCTCAGGTTCCGGCGGCCGAAGGCGAGCCGACGTTTCGCGCGGGTGTGGCGCTGGTGAAGGTGGATGCGCAGGTGGCGGACGAGCGCGGACGAGAGATTGGGGGACTCACGCAAACCGATTTCGCCGTTTTCGATGAAGCCAGGCAGCAGCGAATCACCCGGTTTGCGCACGAATCGGAGCCGACGGACCTATTGCTCTTACTCGACGTCAGCGGGAGCATGCGGCGATCTCTGGCGCAGCTTGCCGCGACGGCCGAACGGGCGCTGGCGCAGTTGCATCCGGGTGATCGAGTTGCGGTGATGCTGTTCGCGCGGGACGCAAAGGTGCGCACCGGGTTCACGGCTGACATCAGTCGCGTGGCGTCCGGCATCCGAGGCGGTTTGAGCGACGATTCGCTTGGCGGCGGCACGGCCATCAACAGCGCGATAATTTCCGCAGCGCTTGAATTCCAGAAGACGGAGCAGCGGGGGCGCCGCGCGATGTTGATTGTGACGGACAATATGAGTTTGAATTATCGCGTATCGGACGACGAGGTACTGCATCAGCTCTCTGACGCCAACGCTGTTCTGTATGGAATGCTGATCGGCAAAGGGCGCCGGCTCTCCGCTCCGAAGCCGGGTACGTATGTAAACCCGGACTTCACTCCTTCGGATATTGCGAAGCTGGCCGAGCTGTCGGGCGGCGAGTTTGCCGAAGCGTCGCAGCCGGGCGAGATGCTGGCTCAATTGGCGGAACGGATTCGGGGGCGGTACAGCTTGGAGTACGAAGCGCCACCTTCGGCTCCAAATGCCTATCACGGCATTCGGGTCGAGCTGAGCGGAGATGCGCGTGAACGGTATCGCAACGCGAAGATTCGCGCGCGAGATGGATACTTCGCGGCTCGATGATTCTAGCTGCCGCAATTGTCCTTCTCCTTTTAAATCTGGGTGCCATTGTATATTGCGTTCTCACCATTGTGGCGGCGCGGAATTATCTGACGGCACGGCGGCCGCGGGGTAACGCACAGCCTCCGGTCTCCATTTTGAAGCCGTTGTTCGGGGCCGATGAGGGGCTCGACGAGAATCTACGCAGCTTCTTTGCCCAGGATTATCCCGACTTCGAATTGCTGATGTCGGTGAACAGCGCCGAAGATCCAGCCGCGTCGGCGGCACACAAAGTGATGCACGAGTTTCCACGCGTGCCGTCGAAGCTCATCGTAACCGGAATATCGCCGCGTCCGAATGGGAAGGTGTTTAGCCTGGAGCGCCTGATTGAATACACACGGAACGACATTCTGGTGATGGCGGACAGCGACATCCGCGTGGCGCCGGATCTGTTGCGCGTGCTGGTCGCCGAGTTGGAGGATGCCGGCGTGGGTTTAACAACCTGCCCCTACAGCGCCGTTCCCGGGGCGAGTTTCTGGTCGAAGCTGGAGGCGCTCGGAATGAACACCCAATTCCTCGGAGGCGTGCTCGTCGCGCGGCTGCTGAATGGCATGGACTTCGCGCTCGGCTGCACGCTGGCGGTGCGGCGCGGCGCGCTGCGGAAGATCGGCGGGTTCGCGGTGCTGCAGGATTATCTGGCTGAAGATTTCATGATGGGGCGCTTGGTTGCGGAGAGCGGCAGCCGGGTGATTCTGTCGTCATACCCGATTGAACATCGCATCGGGAGCCAGGGATTCCGGGTCAATTTCGATCACCGGCTGCGGTGGGCGCGAAGCACCAGAAGGTCGCGGCCGGCAGGGTACGTCGGCGAGATTTTCACGAATCCGCTGCCGTTGGCGATGCTGTTGTTAGTCGTATATCCTGCTTGGTGGCCCGTTGCCGCATTGACGCTGGTGTTGCGAGCCATGTCGGCATTTGTTGTGGCCGGCGCGACTTTGCACGACCCTCTGACTGCCCGGCTGTGGTGGCTGTTGCCGGTGCAGGATGTGGCGAGCTTCATCTGCTGGGTACTGGGCTTTTTCGGAAATACCGTAAAGTGGCGCGGGCGCGAGTTGGAAGTGGGGCGCGACGGCAAGTTTCGGGAGTGAGGGAGTGCGGTTTTTCGCGCGATACACTAGCACGCATGAATCGACTGGACGAACTGCGGCGCCGCCATCGCGCGGCGGAAGAGGGCGGCGGCGCGGAGCGTCGGGAGCGGCAGCATCGCGAAGGCAAACTGTCGGCGCGCGAACGCGTGGAGCTGCTTCTGGACGAGGGCTCATTCGAAGAACTGGACAAGCTGGTGACGCACCGTTGCCGCGATTTCGGCATGGAAGAACAAATAATTCCAGGCGACGGTTTCATCACCGGATACGGGCTGATCCACGGCCGGCTGACGTACGTGTTTGCGCAGGATTTCACGGTGTTCGGAGGGTCGCTCTCCGAGACCAACGCGCAGAAGATCTGCAAGGTGATGGACCTGGCGATGAAGAATGGCGCGCCGGTGATCGGCCTGAACGATTCCGGCGGCGCGCGTATTCAAGAGGGCGTTCTGTCACTTGCGGGCTATGCGGACATTTTTCTGCGCAACACTCTGGCGAGCGGTGTGGTGCCGCAGATCTCGGCGATTCTGGGGCCGTGCGCGGGCGGCGCAGTTTACTCGCCGGCCATCACGGATTTCGTCTTTATGGTGGACCAGACCAGTTATATGTTCGTGACCGGTCCGGACGTGATCAAGACAGTTACGCACGAGGATGTCACCAAAGAGCGGCTGGGCGGGTCGATGACGCACAATTCAGTGAGCGGCGTGGGGCACTTCATCGCGCATGACGATGCCGAGTGCATCCAGATGGTGCGCGAACTGATGAGTTTCCTGCCGCAGAACAATCGCGACGATGCGCCACGCCGCATCACGGAAGACGCTTGGGACCGCGCGGATGCGGCTCTCGACACGCTGGTGCCGGCGGAATCGAATGTCCCGTACGACATGAAAGACGTGATTCAGCGCGTGGTCGATGACGGATACTTCTTCGAAGTTCACGAACACTTCGCCAGGAATCTCGTGGTGGGATTTGGACGGATGGACGGGCGGCCGATCGGCATCGTTGGGAATCAGCCGGCGTATCTTGCCGGTTGTCTCGATATCGATTCGTCGGTGAAGGGCGCGCGTTTTGTGCGATTTTGCGACGCGTTCAATCTGCCGATTCTGACGTTCGAAGACGTTCCCGGATTTCTGCCCGGCACCGCGCAGGAATTCGGCGGCATCATCCGCCATGGCGCGAAATTGCTCTATGCGTACGCGGAAGCGACCGTCCCGAAGATTACCGTGATCACGCGGAAGGCATACGGCGGCGCTTATTGCGTAATGGGCTCGAAGCATCTGCGGACGGATGTGAATCTCGCATGGCCTACCGCGGAAATCGCGGTGATGGGCGCCGAAGGGGCCGTGAACATTGTGTACCGGCGCGAGCTGCAGTTGAATCCGCAATCGCGCGAGGCGAAGACGGCGGAGTTTCGCGAGCGCTTCGCGAATCCGTTTATCGCGGCGGAGCGCGGCTTTGTGGATGACGTGATTGAACCGAAAGAAACGCGCGCGCGCGTTGTGCGGGCCTTGCGCATGCTCGAGAACAAAGTGGATACCATGCCGCGCAAGAAACACGGAAATATTCCGCTCTAGAATTAGTTATGCGCGCGTTCGGCCTTTTGGCATTGCCCTTTTTATTGGCGGCGGAAAGCACCGTTCCCGTTCCCGCCAATCTGAAACCGGAGAACATCCCGCCAATTCCGGAAGCCCTGATGGAAAAATTGGACCGGTATAACGAGAGCCGGTCGGCCATGCTGCTCGATTGGAATCCGCTGCACCGCGAGATCCTCATCTCTACGCGCTTTGGTGACGTGCCGCAGATTCACCGCGTGCTGATGCCGGGTCGGGGCGCGCACGCAGATCACCTTTTTTACTGATCGCGTTGCCGGCGCGCAGTATTCCCCAACCAATGACGGCGCGTTTGTCCTCTCCAAGGACGCTGGGGGCGGTGAGTTTTATCAGCTCTACCTATATGACACGGCGACGGGCGGCGTGACGCTGCTGACGGATGGCAAATCGCGCAACACGGGAGCCGTTTGGTCCAAAGACGGGAAACACATCGCGTATTCGTCGACGCTGCGCAACGGGCGCGATACCGATATTTACGTGATGGATCCGAACGATCCGCAATCAGCGAAGCTGACGCTGCGGGTCGAGGGCGGCGGCTGGGCGGCGAACGATTGGTCGGCGGACGGCCAAAAACTGCTGGTGTCGGAGCACCGGTCGATCAACGACAGCTCGCTCTATCTGGTGGACGTGGCGACAGGCCGGCACGAGTTGCTGACGCCTTCCGCGCAAAAGGCTTCTTACGCGAATGCGAAGCTCGCGCCAAACGGCAATGGCGTATGGCTCACGACGGACCAGGGAAGTGAATTTCGACATGTCGGATTTTTGACGACGAAGGGCAGGCAGATGATGACGTGGGGACCGGAGATTCCGCACGACGTTGAAGATCTCGAGATTTCGAAAGACGGAAAACGATTGGCGATCGTTGTGAATGAAGATGGATACTCCACACTGCGCGCCTTCGATATTCGCACCAAAGCGGAATTGCCGCTGCGCTCGGTGCCGCGCGGCGTCATCAGCAGCTTGAAGTTCAACGCGAGCGGGAGCGAAGTCGGATTCACGCTGACCTCGGCGAAGAGTCCGGCCGACGTGTACTCGGTAGAGGTGGAGAACGGAAAGCTGGAACGGTGGACCACCAGCGAGACCGGCGGCCTGAATCCGGCGCAGTTCAGCGATGCGAATCTGATTCGGTGGAAATCGTTCGACGGTCGCGAGATTTCCGGGTTTCTCTATCGTCCGCCGGCTGCGTTCACGGGTAAGAGGCCGGTCATCGTCAATATCCATGGGGGCCCTGAGGGACAGTCGCGACCTATGTTTCTGGGACGGAATAATTACTTCCTGAATGAACTGGGAGTGGCGGTGGTCTATCCGAACGTGCGCGGATCGGAAGGCTACGGCAAGACATTTCTCGATTTGGACAACGGACTGAAGCGCGAGGATTCGGTGAAGGACATCGGCGCGCTGCTCGACTGGATCGCAACGCGGAAAGATCTGGACGCATCGCGCGTGATGGTTACCGGCGGCAGCTACGGCGGCTACATGACATTGGCGTCGATGGTGCATTACAACGACCGTTTCAAATGCGCGGTGGACGTGGTGGGAATTTCGAGTTTCATCAGCTTCTTCGAGCGCACGCAGGCGTACCGGCGCGATCTGCGCCGCGTTGAATACGGCGACGAGCGCGATCCGCAGATACGAGCCTTTTTCGAGAAGATCGCGCCGTTGTCGCACGCCAGCGCGATTTCGAAGCCGATGATGATCGTGGCCGGCCGCAACGATCCGCGGGTGCCCTGGCAGGAGGGGCAGCAGATGGCCGAATCGATTCGTAAGAACGGCGCGCCGGTTTGGTATCTGATTGCGGAAGATGAAGGGCACGGCTTCGCGCGCAAGAAGAATCAGGATTACCAGTTCGCTGCCACGGCGATGTTCGTGCAGGAGTACCTGCTGAAGTAGTTTGCTACTTGCCGATGCAGAAGGTCGAGAAGATACGGTTCAGAATATCGTCGGCCGTGGTTGCGCCGGTGATGGCATCGAGTGCGGCGAGCGCGCCGTAGAGATCGAGCAACAGCATCTCGTGGGGGATGTTGGAATCCACGGCGACGCGCGCTTGCTCCAGGCTGGCGAGGGATTCCGACAGCAAGCGCTCATGACGTAACGTGGTGACGATCCCCGATTCGGGTTCCGTGATTCCGGCGGGCAGAATGCGGCGGCGAAGTTCGTCGATGCCTTCGCCGGTGAGTGCAGAGACGTTCAGTGCGCGCGGATCGGTGGTAGGCAGAAGGTCGGCTTTGTTGGCAACCAGAATCCAGCGGCCTTGGGACTGAGCACGCGCGATGAGCTCGTCATCTTCAGGCGTGCGCGGCTCGGCGATCACGACCAGAGTGACATCGGCATCGGCCATCGCCTGGAAACTGCGCTCAATGCCGAGCGTCTCGACCAGACCCTCGCCTCCGCGAATTCCGGCAGTGTCAACAAGCTTGACCGGGATTCCCTCAATGGCGGCGACTTCGCTCACAAGATCGCGCGTGGTTCCGGGGATGTCCGTGACGATGGCACGGTCTTGCGCCAGCAGGCGGTTGAACAAGCTGCTCTTGCCGACATTGGGCCGTCCGACAATGGCGAGAGTGAGGCCGGAGCGAACCACGTTGCCTTGCGCGAAACTGGCGACCATCTGGGTGATGCCTTCGTGGATCGGCGCGAGGCGGCGCAGAATTTCGGCGGCAGGCGCGACACTGATGTCGTCTTCGGCGAAGTCGATCCCCGCTTCGAGAAGTGAAATGAGTTCCACGAGCTGAAGCTTAATGGGCGCGAGCCGACGCGAGAGGGAGCCTTCGATCTGGCGAGCGGCAATGCGAGCCTGGAAGATTGTGGTGGCTTCGATGAGGTCCCGAACGGCTTCAGCTTGCGGCAGGTCGATGCGCCCGTTGAGATAGGCACGTAAAGTGAACTCGCCGGGCTCAGCGAGGCGGGCACCCGCGGCGGTGGCACGTTCGAGACAGTGCCGAAGAACAACGGGCGCTCCGTGACAGGAGATCTCGACGACGTCTTCGGAAGTGTAGGATTTCGGCGCTTGGAACCAGGTGACTACCACTTGATCGACTGTGTGGCCGGCTTCGTCGAGAAGATTAGCCAATTGAGCGCTCCATGAAGCGGGCTGGGGATTCGAGAGCCGGAGAATTTTGCTGGCAATGCCGAGCGCATCGCGACCGGAGATGCGAATGACGCCAAGGCCGCCTCGGCCAGGAGGAGTAGAAACTGCGGCGATGGTGTCGTAAAGATGCAACGCGCGTTTGATGCTTACCGGCGCGGTCGTGAAGGACGTCCGCCGCGATCCCCGCGACCACGATCGCCGCCGCGCGATCCGCCTCGGTCACCACCGCGTTCACGATCTCGCGGGGGACTGCTGCGGTAGGGCGGCGGCGGGGGAGGATCGGGCAAGCTCGCCATCCCCGCGGGGTAGATTACAACGTGACGGTAACCCGCGGCACCCGAACTCTCGCTGCGCAGTTCGGTTTCATTTCGAAGCGCGATGTGGATCACACGGCGCTCACGGCTGTTCATCGGATTAAAGCGGAAAGGCACGCCAGTGTGCTTGACCTTCTCGGAGGCGGCGGCGGCGCTCACGCGCAGTTCCTCAATGCGCAGAACGCGATAATCGTTGGCGTCGAATGAAACCAGCGAGTGGTCTTCAGAGGGTACGCGCAAGCACTCCATGACGACGTGTTCGAGCGAGAGCAGAAGCTCGGCGCGGTTCGAAAGCAGCAGATCGACATCGCTGCCGCTGAATTTAACGACTAATTCCGGATTCTCGATCTCCGGATTGGACGACTCGCCCGCGACGACTTGAAAGGAAAGATCGAATCCAGCGTTGCTGAGGATTTCATTCAGAACCGCCTCGAGCCGCGCCCCGGTATTCTCAACGGTATATTTTTTTGAAGGCAACGGCTACTTCCTGCCTGTCTTTTTCAATTGAATTGTTTTGGGTACAGGGAGGATCTCGACCGGCGTCATGGTCTTGTTGAAGAATAGCTGCTGCGCGATGCCCACCAAGTTTCCAGTGAGCCAGTATAACACCAGACCGCTCTGCGCCGACCAGAAGAAGAAGCCCATCATCAACGGCATAAAGGCCATCATCTTCTGCTGATTTGGGTCGCCGCCAGCCACGGGAGTCATCTTTTGCATGATGAATCCGGAGACGATCATAAAGATCGGAAGGATGCGGATGGCGAGGTGCTCCGGCTGCGAAAGATCGCCGACCCACAGCCACGATGCGTTACGCAACTCGATGGAGACGGCGAGCACTTTGTAAAAAGCGATGAGGAACGGCATCTGGATGAGCAGTGGGATGCAGCCGCCCATGGGGTTCGCGCCATGCTTCTTATAGAGCGCCATGGTCTCTTGATTTTTTTCTTGCTGGCGCGGATCTTTGAAGGGGATGTTCTTATACTTTTCGTTGATGGAGGCAATTTGCGGCTGCAAAACCTGCATCTTCTTCATCGACTTCATGTTCGTCAGCTTCAACGGAAATAGAAGGATGTTGATGATGAGGGTCACCAGAACTATCGACCAGCCGTAGTTGTGAACGAACTGATTGTTGAGCCACTGCAGCACCAGGAACAAAGGCTTGGCGAGAATCGCGAACCAGCCGAAATCGACAATCTGCTCAAGCTTGGGGTTCACCTTGCGCAGCGTCGCGATATCTTTGGGGCCAATGAACACGGAGAAGTTGTTGCGAGCCTCCCCACCCACGGCAGTGCCGGCCATGGGCTGCTCGGATTTGTCGAAAGGGGTCGCGACCTGGTCGTCATAAGCCGTCGTCGCGATGGAACCATTGCCTGCGGGAAGGAAAGCGGCGGTGAAGTATTGATCCTCAAGGCCGGCGAAAGAGAAATTTCCATCGACGTTCATGGGGCCGTTCTTGGCGAACTTAGCGCCTTCGCGAACCAACTTGGTATTGGGAACGTCGTAGCGAATGGTCGAGATCTGGCCGGTGGGGTTCTGCACAGCCAAATCGCCGAAGCCGCCACGCCAGGCGAGCATGTGAGGAATGCCGCCGCCGTTCTGCGAAACTTCAGAGCTGACATGCGCCATGTAGCCAGCGTTTTGGAACTCGAATACTTTCTTGGCGGTTGCACCTTTGCCGGAATATTCGAAAGTGAGGCTGAGTCCGTCGGCGGATTTCGTGGCCACGAAGAGGGCGTCGCGATTCAGATCGACGGCAGGCTTGTTGCCACGGAATTCGAGCGAGAAAGGAAATCCCACTTTGGCAGTGGCAGCCTCGTTCACCAGCTCAAGCGGCTTGCCGGCGCGGTCGCGGTAATCCTTTAAAAGCCAACTGTGGACGACCGCACCCCGATTCGAAAAGACGATTCGATAAAGCTGCGTATTGATCTCGGTGGTCTGCTCGGCTGGCGCAGCCATTAAGGAGGCGTCAGGAGCAGCGGCCGTTGACCCCGCGGCAGGGGTGGTTAAGATTGGCGCGGCGGTGTTGGCGCCGGCAGCAGGCGACGGGATCGATTTCGCGGCACCTTTCTCTACCGGCTTGGGCGCGGGTTGCGGCGGCGAAATCCATCTATAGAAGTAAGGCGTCCCGAAGATGACCAGCCCCATCAAGGCAAACGCAATGATGGTTCGCAGTTGAACGGGTCCGTCTTTCTTGGGGCCGATGGGGACGATTTTATTTTCGGGGTTCATACAGGGGGCTATTCCGGGACGGGATCAACGCCGCCTGGGTGAAACGGGTGACAGTGGCAAAGCCGTTTGATGCCGAGCCAGCTTCCACGACCTGCGCCGTGGTGACGAACGGCTTGCAGCATATATTCCGAGCAGGTGGGATGGAAGCGGCACGCGGACGGCAAGAACGGTGAGATGGCGATCTGGTAGCCGCGAAGAAGACCGACTAACGCCCGCTGCATCACGGTGAAAGCCGGCGAAACAGCTTCTGGATTTCGCGTTGCAGCTCCGGAAACGGACAAGTCGCAACGGAGCGCCGGGGATTGAAAACGATGGACCACGGGGATTTTAGATCGCAAAGGCACAAGCGCACAGCCTCGCGCACACGCCGTTTGATGCGATTGCGAAGGACCGCGTTCCCCAGCGAGCGCGGTGTGGTGAACCCGACGTGAGGGCAGCTCGAACCCGTTTCAAAAAGGCAGAAAGCGGCAAAGTACGGCCCGGAGTGCCGGGTACCGCCATCGTAAACTTTTCGGAAATCACTGGAGCGTAACAGCCGGACACTTTTGGGGAAGCCCTGCGAAATTACTTACCTCTCGTCACTTACGGTGAGTTTCTTGCGGCCTTGCGCGCGGCGGCGCGAGATCACTGCGCGGCCATCGGCGGTCTTCATGCGTGTCCGAAAACCATGCGTTTTCACGCGCTTTCGGTTGTTCGGCTGATAGGTACGTTTCGGCATCGTTTTAAGGCTTTAGTATAGAACAAGTTGGAATTGGGGGGCAAACTTCAACTGGTGTGATCGAGCAGGATCTTCCACGACCCTTGCTTGCGCCCGAACAGCAGCGTGAAGATGCCGTTGGCATTGCCGCCCTCCGCCGCCGGACGCTTCAGGTGGAACTGGCCAATGACGGAAGCGTAATCCGGGCCGATCGGCGTGATTTCAAGATCGGAGAAATTCAGCTTTCCCATTTTCTCCGGGGTGGGATAACGTGTATGGTACCGTGCCAGAACTTTGTCGTAACCGCGGGTCACTTCCTTGCCGACGAACGCCGCTTGGGTATCGTAAGCGCGCATGAAGCCATCGATATCGCCGCGATTCCAGGCGCTGACCTGCGCGTCGAGCACCTGGCGAACTTGGGAGTCCGGCGCGGCGGCCATCATCAGGAGCAGGGCGAGCTTCCACATAGAAAAGAGTCTAAATGAAAATCACCAAGATTGACGCCCTGGATATCCGATTTCCGACTTCCCGCGAGAGCATCGGGTCGGACGCGATGAATCCCGACCCCGACTACTCGGCGGCCTACTGCATCATTCATACCGATTCGGCGCTGACGGGGCACGGGCTGACGTTTACGATCGGGCGCGGAAATGAATTATGCGTGGCGGCGATCCACGCGCTCGCACCGCTGCTGATCGGCAAGACTCTGGAATCGTTCACGGCGAACATGGGCGCATTCTGGCGCATGATTACGGGCGACAGCCAACTGCGGTGGGTGGGCCCGGAGAAAGGCGTGATTCACCTGGCAACGGCGGCAGTGGTGAACGCGGTTTGGGACTTGTATGCCAAATCGGAAGGCAAGCCGGTTTGGAAACTGCTCGTCGATATGACTCCGGAGCAGTTGGTGAGCACCATTGATTTTCGCTATATAACCGATGCGCTCACGCCTGACGAGGCACTGGCGATTTTACGGCGCAATGCCGACACACGCGGCGTGCGTGAGGCCGAAATGCGCGCTGGCGGTTTTCCGGCCTATACGACATCAGCGGGGTGGCTGGGATATTCCGACCAGCAGACGCGCGAGCTCTGCCGCGAAGCGCTGGCTGAGGGTTGGACGCATTTCAAAATCAAGGTAGGCGCGGATCTCGATGACGACGTGCGCCGGGCGGGCATCATCCGCGAGGAGATCGGCTGGGAGCGCAAGCTGATGATGGACGCGAATCAGCGGTGGGACGTGGACGAGGCCATCGCGAACATGAGCGTGCTGGCGAAGTTCAAGCCGTGGTGGATTGAGGAGCCGACAAGTCCGGACGATGTGCTGGGGCATGCGAAGATTCGCCGGGGCATTGCGCCGATCGGTGTGGCGACGGGCGAGCACTGCCAGAACCGTGTGCTGTTCAAACAATTGATGCAGGCGGGCGCGATCGATTTTTGCCAGATCGATAGCTGCCGCATGGGAGGCGTCAACGAGATACTCTCGGTCCTGCTGATGGCCGCCAAATTCGGTGTGCCCGTGTGCCCTCACGCGGGCGGCGTCGGGCTGTGCGAGTATGTGCAGCACCTCTCGCTGTTCGATTACATCTGCGTCTCGGGGTCGCTCGAGAACCGGCTGCTGGAGTACGTGGATCATCTGCATGAGCACTTTTTGGCTCCGGTGCAGATGAAAGACGGGCGGTACATGCCGCCGGAGGCGCCCGGTTACAGCATTGAGATGAAGGCGGCGTCGCTGCGTGAGTTCAGTTATCCGGATGGGCCGGCGTGGAAAGACTGAAGGCACTAAGGTTTGGGACGACGGGGACGTTCGGCAATCGCACCCGCGATCATCACCGCGAAAAACGGGATAGGGCTATACATAGGCCAGAAGAGCGCTGTTACGAATGCAGCCGCGAAACCAATCGCTAGGGACGCGATGCGGTAAGTCAGCCGGCGGGCTTCCTGCGGGTGCGTGCTGGTATCGAGCATTCCCGCGTACCCGGCGTATCGCCAATGGATGTTGAGGACCAACGCGAGCGCGAGCTGGTTTCCGTAGTAAAAGAGCTGCGAGACCGGGTGCACGAAAAGATGGCCCATCATCCCCGCCGAGAACGGAAGCAAAGAGACGAACAACAGAAAGATCAGGTTGATCCAGAGCAGGGCGCGGCTGACGTGCCGGATGAAATGGAACGTTTGGTGATGCAAGAGCCAGAATGCGCCAGATAAGAGAAAGGTAACTACGAAGCTGAGAAACGCCGGGCTTTCCGCCAACAACTGCTGCAGCATCTCCGCATTTGAGCCGTGATGCGAAACCTCGGGAACCTCCAGCTTCAGGACCAGCAGGGTCATGGCGATGGAGAAGACGCCGTCGCTGAGCGCTTCAATGCGCGACTTGCCGAGTGTTACGTTATTCGCCATGCAAGAGTTTCAATGCGCCGCAACGAACTTGGGCGAACCCGACGCATGATATCCTCATAATGTTAATCGATGGCGACCACACAAAAACCGGAGAAGTTACCAATGCCGCCGCTGAAAGTGTGGGCTATGCCCGTGCTGGCCGGCTGGCTGATCCCTGGCGGTGGGCATTTTCTGCTCAAACGTCGCGGACGCGCGGCGCTGCTGATGGCCTCCGTCACGCTCATGTTTCTATTCGGCCTGTTGATGCGCGGCGCAATGTTCAAGCCGGAGAGCGGGGATTTCCTTACTACGCTGATCAACTACGGGGGGTTTGTCGGAAATCTGGCTTCGGGAGCGCTCTATATTCTGGCCAATGCGCTGGGATATTCGCAGCTCGATGTGGCCGGGCATGTGCATGATTACGGGACCAAGTTTCTGGTGACCGCCGGCTTATTGAATATTCTGGCGATGGTGGATGCATTTGAAATCGCCGCGGGACGGAAGAGCTAATGCCGAAGATGAATCTCTCGCATTTCGAAGCCGCCTTCCTGTTTGCTCTGTTCGCGGCGGTGGTGCTCGGGATCGTCACCAAGCGCACCGACAAAGAGCGTTGGAACTACGGCCTCTATTGCTTCGGATGTTTCCTGCTGGCGTTATTTGGAATCGCCTGGATTATGAAGCTCGGACACGGTTAGCCCAACAACTCACATCGCCAACGCGCGCAGGACAATCCAAGATTTTTCGAAGCCGGTAAGCGCGACCCGGTGCGAGAGCACGTCGAAGTTGCAGGCGCGGATGCGATCGAGAAGACGGGAATAGATCGCGATCAGCGCCCATAGTGAAGAGC
>JBBROU010000123.1:0-14627 GCA_038229055.1 Bryobacterales bacterium
GATATGACCAGCTCCTTCCAGACGGCAACCGGCCATTGCGCGTCTGGCACAGCCACTAGGGCTTTGGCTCGGCTAATATCATCCCTAACAAGAGCTCGCCATCCGGCCGCGTACAGACTATCCGCGGTTAATGACGAGAGTATATGACGGTGACGCTCCCTCTTGGAATCCACGCGCTGCCAACTGAAGATCGATGGCTGTTACCCACGAATTTTCCATACTTAGCCGTTGTTTGCTCTCGGTGCATCCACGTAGAAATGTATTCGACACTTGAAGGATCTCCCCATTTTGGCCCGTCAGATTCATGGGTATGGCTGGGCCGAACCGAAGATTGCGAACGCGTAGGGCCGCTAAAATGCGAAGAGGAAACATGCCACACTCTATTGCAAGCATTCGCATCGTGGAGTAGCGCCACCACTTCAAAACAGCGGGAGTATGAAGAATGGATTTGGGGGAAACTGGAGTGCCCAAACGGGCATCCGATTTTACGGAACTAGATTGTCGCCTCATCGCTTCGATCCAAATGCCGTCACAATTCTCTGATACTCGGCTGAAATAATACTAGACCTAACCATGTCTCGGATAAGATTTCGTTTCGTGATGAAACCAATCGCATTGCCGTCGAATGGCTTCATTATCGGGTCACACCACAATGTTTTCTTGGAGTCTTTGTTTATCCATAACTCGCGAAGAGCAAAGGCGAAATAATCGGCGGGGTCAATCATTATCGTGCTGCCCTTGGGAACGAAACTCCACTTCGCCAACTTTAGGGTTCCATCCTTACTTGCTTTCCATTCACATGGCTCTGCCATTAAAGTTGAGATTGCCATATTCGCAAGTGGCTCATATGCCCGCTGGTTCTCAAATACAAGTTCCAATCGTTCGCCATCGGGCACTACCCGTAGCACTTGGAGTATTAGTGGAGTTAGGCATGTAATGTACCCAGCAAGGGCCTTTTCGGCCCTAGATTTTGACACCAAGTCTTCGTAGTCGCCGTAACGTATACCTGAAAGAATGGGAGTCAACCCGCATCGGTGGGGAATCGGCCCGAGGCGCGCCAGGAGTTTTCTGGTGCCGTCCGTATTCCATCGAAGCTTGCGCATATGTAACGTTTTGCGCTGCTGGCCCAAGCCTGCCCGCCACTCGCAGGCGAGCTGCTTCCATTGCTCATCATTTCCCAGAAATCCGGCAAGGAACATCCAGTCCTTGCCGTGTTGTCCCGATTCATCGATATAGGCCGTCAGCACCAATGCCCACCTAGGTGGATCGTCGTGAGGACTAGAGAAGAATCCACCTAGATCATCTTGACGCAACCTTAGGGATGAGTCAAGTAAGTTTTTACCATATCACGCGCTAAGCCATCATCCACCTCGCGCAGGTTGTATTCAGGATCGACCAACTGAAGCGTCGGATCGCCCCAGCCGGCTTCTATCCAAGACGGGAAGTGCGAACGGTCAGTAGATCGCTGTATTGCTACTTCTTCCCGAGCGGGGGTGTCCACGCCGTATCCATTGGCGATCAATGGTAGCGCTCGGCCCGTCCGTGCAAGCAACCGCAGTCTCTCTGTAATTAGTTGCCGTTTCAACAACTCCAATCTTTCCTCATCAATGTCGGGCCTGGACAGTGCTCGCGCCGGTCCGGTCATGATCAATTGAATTAACCGATCGGAATCCTCGTTACCTAGCGTCGGCCATATCTTCTCGAGAAGCTGGAATGTCTCTCGCTGAACGAAGTGTGACCAGAGCCAGTGCGCGTCGGCTTCTGCTAGGAGTTCGAGCGACTCATGAGTGCTCAGAAGGTTGGTTTTTATGGCAGCAAAGAGGACAAATCTCACAAAAAGGGGGAAGCGGATTGTCTTCCACCGATCTATGAGGCAGCGAGCAGTTGCGGGCTGTATGCGATCCGCAACTAGGAAGGCCTCGCGGAGCATCGAAATGAGCAAAGTCCAGGAGTCATGATCCTGATTCTGCGGATGATCATCGATCGAAGGTCGGTGAATGTAACTGTAGTCATACCGTTCTCCTGCCCGTTCCACAAGCTCGGATAAGTCGCAGACCCGCTTCAGTTGGGATGTCAGGTCATCCGCGATGTCCAAGAGGATAGTTTCACGCTCGCTATGGTGGTCAATGACGCTCCAGATCTGGCCGACCTCTTTCCCGCACAATAATGAGATCTGGCACTCAGCGAAGCGAGAGAGTCTCGTATCCTCTTTTTCAGACCCGTCAAGCGACGGCCATGGTGAGGACAGCCGAAGGCCAGGGCTAAGCGAAGCGATTAGCTCAGCGCGGATACTCGGGGACCAACTACTACTCTGAATCAAACCTGGAATATTGACCACATACGTTGCCACCCGGAGCGAACTCGAAAAGTGTTCGCTGGAAACCAACTCCCAGAATCGGCGTAAGCCATTAGATAGTTGGCGGCCGGTCACCTCCAGCCTTGCCCTTATACAGGAGCGAGAATACCGATCGAGATAACCGCCCTTCTGAATCACCCAGCGTACAAGCGTTTCTTTATCTAGGTGAGTCATCAACCAACCGATTAGATGACGCGTGGTGCCGTGAAAGTCCGGATCAGCCGGTGGGCCACTTGCGGAAAACAGCCGCGCCGGAACGTCGGCGTCTGGATTTCGAGGAATACCGAGAAGGCCCGCATCCTCCAAAATCCCTAACCATTCGACAGGTGGAGGCGGCGAAAGATTTGCGAATATCTTCGCCGGTGTGCCGGATTTGTCGGACAGGGCCCAACAGACCTGTTTCGCGGCCGACGGAAATAACGGGCGATAGGCATTTTGATAGATAATCGCGTCCTTCCCCTGGAGTCCAAGTCGGTGAAGATCCGCCCAGGCTTTTAGACTGGCATGCAGTTTCTCGTGACTCCCACCTTCCGTCACGTAAACGATGGGCTCGAGACCCTTTTGCCGCCACTCCTTGGCGGTCGGTTCCATCTCTTTCTCTTCAGAGCCCACCAACGCGTATGCCTTCGTCACGCTCTCGCCGATAGCTCGATCTGCGGCAAAAGCGTCCATCATGTATCGCATTACCGGGTCGTCAACGCTGTACCCGATGAAAAGGACCGTAAACCGCCGGAAAAGCTCGGTTACGAATCTGCTGGCCCAACGCTCAGTCAAATATGCCAAGCCAAAATCAGCGCTGGATAAAATCAGGTTTTCGCAATCTGGGTCGGACTCATCAAGTCGACCGTGAAGGTATACCAGGCTATTCCAACGTTCCTTCTTGGGTATAGGGAGGCGCGGGGCACAGTCGATTCGAGGCTTCAGCGCACTTTGTTCGAAGCCAACATCGAAATTGGTTGTAACCAGCCTCAACTTTCCATCGCCGTTCTTCGCCAGCGCTAAGATGGCCTCGTGAGTTGAAAGGTCCGCATGGGGAGCCAAGGTCAGAATTTTAGGAATTCGCTTTCGCACCGTTATACGTCCGCAGACTTCCTCAAGAGCATACAAGGCTCGGTCGTACTGTCCTTGTCGTATCACGTCGCGAACATTTTCGGGTTGATCTGGTAAAGAAGAATAGACCCGCTCGACCAGACCCTTAAAGCACGGGAGACCGGCGGGAATCGAGATACCAGCGCCACAAAACAGAACCAAATTGCCATCTTCCAGCTCTTCTGTGACTGAAATGGGGAACTCTGGGCCGCCCTCAGTCCACTGAACGGTGGCTTCCTCGCCGTAGTCGCCGATTCGTCTAGTCACGTTATTCCTGTCGCACCACCCGACCCTGGGGCATTTACCTTAATTCGAAGCTCGCCCAAGCTCGACGGCTCATGCCTGCTGACAACGCCGACGACTCGGCCGCGAAGAGCCAAGAAACGAAATACGCCCGTGTAAAGGTCAAGGCCCTCCGCCGCTTGGAGTACCCTGAATGCAGGACCACCCATGGACGTTCAACTGACGCCAGACCAGAAAGCCTTTGCCCGCCTCGCCGTTGAAACCGGACGGCTGCACAGCGAAGAAGAAACCGTGCTCGAAGCCCTCGCACAGTGGGAAGAGCGCGAGCGCAAGCGCCTGGCGTTCCTGGCAACGCTGGATCGCGCGCGCGCTTCCGTGGCCTGCGGGGAAGGTCGCGTCATCACGCCGGAATCAATGCGGCAACTTGCTGCCGAAGTAAAGGGGCGGGGCCGCGCCCGCCTGATCGCCGAATTGGCCAAAGCGACCTGATGGCGCATCGTCTAACCGGCGCCGCGGAGGCCGATCTGGACGAAATCTGGCTTTACGTCGCGAAAGAAAGCGGTAGCCTGGATGTCGCCTCCGATCTGGTCGATTCGATCACAGATCGCTTCGCATTTCTCGCCGCCTTCCCGTAAGCCGGCCGCGCCCGCGACAGGGATTTCGGCGTCGGCTCCCGTAGTTTCGCGGCGGGAGAGTAAGTGATTATCTACGCCGTTGACGGTGGCGAAATCGCCATTCTCCGGGTAGTTCACGGGAGGCGCAACCTCAATGGGCTCTTCGGAGACTAAATACTCCGATTGCCCCGGCTACTCGCTCCCGCTCAATCATCGCGCTATAAGATTTTCGGTGACAACGCTTCGCGTGGAGTCTTCCCAATCGTTTGAACTAGTTACATCCTCCAGCGTCGCGCCTTTCTTCCTCCCTCGTGTTACAACCAATCAGCGGATCACCATCCCGCAATCAAAAAGGAAATCTACATCATGTCGAGCACTCCGAAAATCTCGTGATCCTCCACGCCAGCCGCCTCACGGCTTCCTCGGGCTCCACCGCCGATCTCCACAGCGCACCCGGCCACCGCCCCGCAATTGGCTTCGTTCTGACAAAACGAAAAAATCTTCCCACATGCGTCCAGCCAACCTCGGCCTTATCAGCGTCCATCAGCGGCCCCTACCCCTCTTCTATACTGAACTCAGCCGCCCGTGCCCGCACTCCTCCAGGTCAACGCCAACGGCCTCTACTGCGCCGACGGCGACTTCTACATAGACCCCTGGTGCCCCGTCCCCCGCGCCATCGTCACCCACGCCCACTCCGATCACGCCCGTTGGGGATGCGCCGCCTACCTCTGCTCCGCCGCCGGCCAAGCCGTCCTCCGCGCCCGCATCGGCCCCGATAGCCCCATCGAGCCCCGCGCTTACGGCGAGTCTTTCGACATCAACGGCGTCCGCGTCTCGCTCCACCCCGCCGGTCACATCCTCGGCTCCGCCCAAATCCGCGTCGAATCGCGCGGCGAAGTCTGGGTGGTGTCGGGCGATTACAAGCTCGAGCCCGACCCCACCTGCACCCCATTCGAGCCCGTCAAGTGTCACACTTTCGTCACCGAATCCACCTTCGGCCTTCCCATTTATCGATGGGGGCCGCCCGCTGAAACGGCTGCCGAAATGAACTCCTGGTGGCGCGGTAACCAATCCACCGGCAAGGCCAGCGTGCTCTTCGCCTACTCGCTCGGCAAGGCCCAGCGCGTGCTCGCCGCGGTCGATCCCGCCGTCGGCCCCATCTTCGGACACGGCGCCGTTCAGAAGCTCAATCGCATCTATCGCGAGTCCGGAATCGCCCTGCCCGAAACGCATCACGCCGGCAGCGCTCCCGCCGGTGCGGACTTCGCCCGCGCCCTCATCATCGCGCCGCCATCCGCCCACGGCAGCACCTGGATCCGCCGCTTCGGCACCGTCTCCACCGCCTTCGCTTCCGGATGGATGCGCATCCGTGGCACGCGCCGCCGCCGTTCTATGGACCGCGGTTTCGTCGTCTCCGATCACGCCGATTGGCCCGGACTCATCGCCGCCATCGACGCCACCGAAGCCGAGTGCGTCCTCGTCACTCACGGATACCGCGCCCCGCTCGTGCGCTGGCTCTGCGAGCAGGGCCGCAACGCCAAAGCTCTCGAAACCCGCTACGACGGCGAGCGCGACGAAGGCACCGAAACGGAAGCCCCCGAACCGGACGCCCCCGACACCGAGGAGACACCCGCGTGAGAGCCTTCGCCCAGCTCTTCACCGCGCTTGACGAAACCACTAAGACCAACGAAAAGATCGCCGCCCTCACCAGTTACTTCGCCTCGGCCCCGCCCGCCGATGCCGCCTGGGCCATCCACTTTCTCATCGGCCGCCGCCCCAAGCGCCTCATCGAAACCCGCAAGCTGGTCGAGTGGGCCGTCGCCGAAGCAGGCATTCCCGATTGGCTCTTCGGCGAATCCTACCAGGCCGTCGGCGACCTCGCCGAAACCATTTCGCTCCTGCTCCCCGCGCCCACCACGTCGAGCGAACTCCCGCTTCACTATTGGGTCGAAGAGCGTCTGCTCCCGCTCAAAGAGTGGGATGACGAGAAGCGTCGCGAGTCGCTCGTCACCGCCTGGCGCGCCCTGAATGAGCGTCAGCGTTTCGTCTGGAATAAGCTCATCACCGGCGGATTCCGCGTCGGCGTCTCGCAAAGCCTCGTGGTGCGCGGCATCGCCGCCGTCAGCGGTGTCGATGCCGCCGTTCTCGCCCATCGCCTCATGGGCGATTGGATGCCGAGCGTCGAATTCTACGAGCGCATTCTCGCCAAAGAGTCCGAAGATGCCGACGTCTCCCGCCCCTACCCCTTCTTCCTCGCCTATCCCATCGAAGGCCCCGTCGACGCCCTCGGCGACATCCAAGACTGGCAAGCCGAGTGGAAGTGGGACGGCATCCGCGCCCAGTTAATCCGCCGTCAGTGGCGCACCTTTCTCTGGTCGCGCGGCGAAGAGCTCATCACTGAGCGCTTCCCCGAGCTCGAAGCCCTCGGCGGCATGTTTCCCGAAGGCACCGCCATCGATGGCGAAGTGCTTCCGTGGAAAGATGGCAAGCCGCTGCCCTTCGCGCAGATGCAGCGCCGCATCGGACGCAAGTTGCTCGGCCCCAAGATTCTAGCCGACGTGCCCGTATCACTGCTGGCTTACGATCTTCTCGAATGGGGCGGGGAAGACGTCCGGGAGCGCCCTCTCGAATGGCGCCGCCAGACGCTCGAACAACTCGTCGCCTCCACCAAATCCACCGGCCGCATCGTTCTGTCCGAACCCGTAACCGCCGCCTCTTGGGAAGATTTGACCATCCTGCGTCGCGAAGCCCGGTCCCGCGGAGTCGAGGGCTTCATGCTCAAGCGCCACGGCTCGCCCTATCGCGTCGGACGCAAGCGCGGCGATTGGTGGAAATGGAAGATCGAGCCCTACTCCGTCGATGCCGTGCTCATCTACGCCCAGCCCGGCAATGGCCGCCGCGCCAGCCTTTTCACCGACTACACCTTCGGGGTCTGGGATGGCGAAACGCTTGTCCCCTTCGCCAAAGCCTACTCCGGATTGACCGACGAAGAAATCCGCAAGGTCGACGCCTTCGTCCGCCGCAACACCGTCGAGAAGTTCGGTCCGGTCCGCAGCGTCAAACCCGAGCTCGTCTTCGAGCTCGCCTTTGAAGGCATTCAGAAAAGCACGCGACACCGCTCCGGCATTGCCGTCCGCTTCCCCCGCATGGCCCGTTGGCGCACTGACAAGAAACCCGAAGATGCCGACACTCTCGAAACCATCCGCGCTCTTATTGCGGGCGCTTAGCGGTGGCCCGAGACCGCGTCTTCAACTTCGGCGCTGCAACGTGCTCCAATCTGACGCACGCCGCCGCCGCGCGGAGCCGCACGGCCTCCTTCCTGTCGTCAAGCAACTTCTCCAGCTCGGGCTTGAACGCCGGATTGTTCTGCAGCGCGAGTGAATGCACCGCCGCTGCTCGGACCGACCAGTCGTTATCCCCGAGCGCCTCGTGCAGCGCCTTCAACGTCGCCGCATCGTGCTCGTTTCCGAGCAGCAGTGCCGCTGCTGCTCGCCCGGTAACGCCGGGATCGGAAAGCAGGCCCTGCATCGACGCCATGCCCTCGCCCGCTCCCGGAATCGGCGCGAACCCCACCCCTTCCTTGAGCGCAAAAAGCATCATGGTGCGCGGCGTGTGCATCATGCGAAGGGCTTCTCGCTTCTGCGTAGTGAAGAAACCCGACGACGTTTTTGTGCTCCCGCTCAGAACCGAAAGCACCGCTTGCTTCCCCTCGGGATTCTTAAGCGCAAACAGAGCTTTGGCCGCCGTGAAACTCACTTCAGGCACTGAATCCTTCATCGCCATCTGCAAGTCGGCCACCGTGCGAGGGCCCTTCAGATCCACCAGGCTCGCGATCGTTGCGAGGCGCACCTGCACGTCTTTGTCGTCCAGCATCCCTTCGAGCATCGTAACGAAGGGTTCGCGGTCCGCCGCCAGACTGAGCGCCTCCACCGCCTCCTTGCGCGTGTCCGGATTTTTGCTTTTCAGCGCCGTGTCCAAAATCTCGCGGCTGCGCGCCCCCACATCCGCCGGCGCGGGCGTCTGTCCCGCGGCAATCACCGCAATAAAGATCAACGGCAGCAGTTTCAATCAGGTGACCTCACTCGTCAAGCTTAGTACAATAAGGATGAACCAGGAGAGGTGCTGAATGGGTGTTCCCGTCTCGCAGATGTGGACTGTTGCGAGCTACGTGTTAAAACAAAAAATGGCAGGGCGCAAGCGCTATCCGCTTGTGCTTATGCTCGAGCCATTGTTCCGCTGTAACCTCGCCTGCGCCGGCTGCGGAAAAATTCAATATCCCGCGCACATCCTCAAGATGAACCTCACGCCGGAGCAGTGCTTCCAGGCCGTCGAAGAGTGCGGCGCCCCCATGGTTTCGATCCCGGGCGGCGAGCCCCTCATGCACCCGGAAATCCAAGCCATCGTCGAAGGCCTCGTCGCCCGGAAGAAGTATATCTATCTCTGCACCAACGCGCTGCTGCTCAAGGAAAAGATCGGCCTGTTCGAGCCCAGCAAGTACCTTACTTTTTCGGTCCACATGGATGGTCAGAAGGAGCATCACGATCTCTCCGTCTGCAAAGACGGCGGCTATGACGTTGCCATTGAAGGCATCAAAATCGCCGTCGAGCGCGGCTTCCGCGTCACCACCAACACCACGTTGTTCGATGGCGCCGATCCTCAAAGCGTCCGAGATTTCTTCGACGAGATGATGGCCCTCAACGTCGAAGGCATGATGCTTTCGCCCGGCTACTCGTACGACAAGGCCCCCGACCAGCAGCACTTCCTCGGCAAAGCCCGGACCCGCCGTCTCTTCAATGCAATTCTTTCGAATCGCAAGCCCAGTTGGCGCTTCAATCTCTCGCCGCTCTTTCTCGAGTACTTAATGGGCAAGCGCGATTACAAGTGCACCGCGTGGGGCATGCCGACTTACAACCTCTTCGGATGGCAGAAGCCCTGCTACCTGCTGCAAGACGGTTACGCCGATACCTTCAAAGAACTCATGGAAGCCACCGAGTGGGATCGCTACGGAACCGAATCCGGGAATCCCAAGTGCGCCAACTGCATGGTGCATAGCGGCTATGAAGCCTCCGCCGTCGATCACACTTTCAGCTCTCTAAAAGGATTCCTCGCGACGGTTCGCGGGACTCTCTTCTCACGATACGAAGATCCCGCCGCGATGGAAGAATTGAAACAACCTGCGACGGCCGGCCTGGTTCAGATAAGCTGATGACTCCCGACGAAGTCGAAGTAGCGCCCGGCGCCGTCCACGAAAATCTGCAGGGCGTCGTCTGGTCGGACGACCTCCGCGTCGGTCTGGAAAAAGCCTTCGACTACCGCGGCGACGTCACCATCACCCGCAATGACGGCTCGCAGATCGAGGGCTACATCTTCGACCGCCAGACCGGAAAAACTCTTGAAGATTCCGTCGTCCGTCTTTTCCCCAAAGACAATCCGCGGAAAGTCGCGATTCGCTATTCCGAAATCGCCGCCCTCGCCTTCAGCGGACGCGACACCGCCGCCGGCAAAAGTTGGGAAGCCTGGATGAAGAAGTACAAGGCAAAGAAGGCTGCCGGCGAAACGCAGATCGAGTTGACGCCCGAGACGCTGGACTGAGCCTTGGTTAAAGCCCTTTCCCGCCTTTCCGGGCGCGCTTCCACGCATACATTTGCTGGTCGGCCAAGTCGATGGTTTCTCGCAGCCGTCCGCCGTTACCTTCCGATACGCCCCAGCTAAATGAAATCGGAAGCACCCCGTGTCCGCGCACCCGGAACCCGCGCAGGCGCTCTTCGATGGCTTCCATCCGCGATCGCACCACATCCAGATTCTGATTCTTGAACAGCACCACGAACTCGTCGCCGCCCCATCGGAACGCGGTGTCCTCCGCCCTCACCGAGGTCTTCAAAAGATTGCCGACATTGCGCAGAATTTCGTCGCCGACTAAGTGTCCGTAGCGGTCGTTGATCGACTTGAAATCGTCCATGTCGCACACCGTTGCCACGCCTGTGAATCCAGCCGGGTCGTCCATCGATCGCGCCAGCGCCGCCTGGTTCAGCAATCCAGTCAGGTGATCCAAATCCAGATGCGCCGCCGACTCCCGCCGTGCACTGTCGAGCTCATTCGAGAGGCGCGTGATATAGCCGCTCTGGTTCTCGATCCACAGCGCCAATGCCGAAAACGCCAGCAGCATCTGCAGCGCGAAGTCGTAGAGATGAACGTAATCGAGGTAGCCCAGCCACGGCACGGTACCAAGCCGGCGGACATAAAAAAACGCCACGGCGTCGTGCAGAAACAGCAACGCCAACCCGAGCAGGGTGAACTGAAACAAGCGCCGGCCGATTCCAATGGCCTGCTCGTGCCGAACCCGCAGGACGTAGAAGCTGTAGCCGTAGATCGCGCTCAACACCAGCGCATGTAGCGGCTCGAAAACAAACTGCTCATTCCATCCGATTAGCCACAGGGCGAGCAGAAATCCAGGAAACAAAACCAGCAACCGAATGGATCGCAGGAAGCTGGATCGTTTGCGCTCCGCCCCCACGCGCGCTGCCGCCAGCAGCGAAAGCGCGAATCCGAATTCGAGCAGCGCGTGCAGTGTGGACCAGAAGCGGGAGTGGCCGACGCCGGCCATGTACAAGCAGAGTAGCGCCGCGGACTCCACGCCCCATGCCAGACTCCAGTACCCGAAATAGACGATCGAAGATTGCCGCCAGACGAACAGAAACACCGCGCAGAAAAGCAGATTCCCGAGGATCTGGACGTACAGCGGGATCATCTGCAACATGAGAGTGCGGCTCAGTCTCCGCGAATAGTATGGCGCTTAAGGGAAATACCCCTCCCCGAAGTTTCATCCACCTCAAGAATAACCGAGTGCAGTTCGATCGAGCCCTTCGCAGGCTCCATTCTGACTGGCATGGCGGTGAGGAATCGGTGCAGAATTGTACTCTTCTCGACGCCGATCACCGAGTCGTACGGCCCCGTCATTCCCGCATCCGTCTGGTAGGCCGTTCCGCCGGGGAGAATACGCGTATCCGCCGTCGGGATGTGGGTATGTGTCCCGATTACCGCGGAAACCCGGCCATCCAGATACCAGCCCATCGCGACCTTCTCGCTTGTTACCTCCGCATGGAAGTCGACGAAGCGAACCTTCACGTCGGCGTTTAGCCCGGCCAGTAACTCGTCGGCTTTGCGGAACGGGTCGTCCACTGCCGGCATGTAAGTGCGCCCTTGCAGATTGAGCACCGCGCAGCGCACGCCGTTGCGAGCTTCTATCTCGATGAGGCCGTGTCCGGGCGCGCCCGCCGGATAGTTCGCCGGTCGCAGCAGGCGAGGATGCAGCGGCATATAATCGAGAATCTCCTTCTTATCGAAACTGTGATTCCCGCCGGTCAGCACATCGACGCCGAGGCCGAAAAGTTCCTCCGCAATGCGCGGGGTAATCCCGAAGCCGCCGGCCGAGTTCTCCGCATTGGCAATCGCCAGATCGATGTTGTGCGTCGCCCGGATGTCGGCAAGGTGATCGACAACGATCTTTCGCCCCGCGGAGGCGAAGATGTCCCCGATAAAAAGAATGTTCACCTACGACGTGACCGCGCCTTGCGATGCCGAACCCACCAGCTTGATGTATTTCGCGAAGACACCGGTCTGGTAGCGCGGCGCCGGTTCCGTCCAATCCTTCAGCCGCTTGGCGATTTCTTCGGCCGGAACTTCCAGGTCCAACACTCCCGCGTCCACGTCGATGTTGACCGAGTCGCCTTCTTGCACCGCCGCAATGGGCCCCCGGTTCGCCGCTTCCGGCGCGACATGCGCGATCATGAACCCGCGCGTGGCCCCGCTGAACCGCCCGTCGGTTAACAGCGCAACCGAGTCGGAAAGTCCCGCGCCGACAATCGCGCTCGTAACGCCCAGCATCTCGCGCATTCCCGGGCCGCCTCGTGGCCCTTCGTAGCGGATCACAACCACATCGCCCGCATGAATGTTGCCGCCCTGCACCGCGGCCATGGCGTCTTCTTCGCGATTGAAAACGCGCGCCGGCCCGCGGTGCTGCTTTTTCGCGTGGCCCGCAAGTTTGATGACGCACCCCTCCGGCGCCAGAGATCCGCGCAGAATGGCCAGGCCGCCCGTGGGCTTTAGCGGATCACTCAAGGGCCGGATGACTTCCTGTCCCGGCGTCTCCACCGCATCGGCCGCTTCTTCCGCGAAGCTGCGCCCGGTGCACGTCAGCACCGTGCTATCGACGTAGTTGCCGTCAACCAAGCGCTGTGCGATCACGCCCATGCCGCCCGCCTTATCGACATCCACCGCGACGAATTTTCCGCCCGGTTTCAGATCCACAAAAAGCGGTGTGCGATTGCTGATGGTCTGGAAGTCGTCCATCGCGAGCTCTACACCGGCTTCCTTGGCCATCGCCAAGAGATGAAGCACCGCGTTGGTGCTTCCGCCCGTCGCCGCAACTCCGGCAATCGCATTTTCGAATGCCTTGCGCGTGGCGATGTCGCGCGGCTTGCGATCGTTGCGGACGCAACCCATAATGATCTCGCCGCAGCGGAATGCCACGTCGTTCTTACGCGCATCCACTTGCGGAACCGATGCCGTGCCCATCGGCGACAGCCCAATCAACTCCATCACGGTCGCCATAGTGTTGGCTGTAAACTGTCCGCCGCACGCGCCCGCGCCGGGACAAGCCGTGTTCTCGATTTCGAGCAACTCCTGATCGCTCATCCGGCCGGCGGCGTTCGCGCCCACAGCCTCGAACACATCCATCACGGTGATGTCTTTGCCGTTGTGGCGCCCCGGTAGGATCGACCCGCCGTAGAGGACGAGGCCCGGAATGTTCAGACGCAGCAGCGCCATCCCCGCGCCTGGAATGGTTTTGTCGCAAGCTACCAACGCGACGATGCCGTCGAACATATGTCCGCGCGCCACCAGCTCGATGGAATCGGCAATCACTTCGCGGCTCACCAGCGAAGCCTTCATGCCCTCCGTGCCCATGGTGATTCCGTCGCTGATGGCGATGGTATTGAACTCCATCGGTGTGCCGCCCGCCGCGCGAATTCCTTCTTTCACCTTCACTGCCAGGTCCCGCAACTTGTAGTTGCAATTCATGGTCTCGGTCCAGGTGTTGGCGACCCCGATGATCGGCTTTTTCAGATCGGCATCGGTGAACCCGATCGCCTTCAAATAGCTGCGCGCGGGCGCGCGATCACGCCCCTGAGTGATGGTGTAACTATTCAATTTCATGGAGAACTACCAGTGTACCGCTGGCTATTCCGTCGTTGCAGCCGGCTCTTCGTGTGGTATCTTGCTTCCGAACCGGAGAATCAAATGCGAATCACGGAAGCTATAATGACGGTCCTGACCTTAGTCGCCTTCGCGGGCCTTCCACAACTGCACGCGCAAAAGGATTGGAAAGTGACAAACACCTTTCCTGTCGGCGGACAAGGCGCGTGGGACTACCTCACCGTCGATCCCCAGACGCACCGTCTCTATGTTCCGAGAGGCACGCATACGATGGTCATCGACGCGAACTCCGGCAAGACGATCGCCGATATTCCGGGCCAGAAGATTGCTCACGGTGTCGCCATTGTTCCGAAGGTGGGCCGCGGATTCATCAGCGACGGCGGAGGCCCGGGCGCCATCGTTGTCTTCGATCTAAAGACCAACGCGGTCCTGGGCTCGATCGCTACCGAACCCGATACCGACGGCATCATTTTCGACGACGCCACCGGCCGTGTCGTGGCGGTTTCGGGCGATAAGGGAGTGCTGATGTCGATTCCGCCGGACATCGATCCCAGGAACGGGAAGATCGATGCCCCGGTCGATCTGGGCGGAGCGCCGGAGTTCCTCGCCTCCGATGGCGCAGGCAAGGTCTTCGTAAATCTGATGGACAAGAACGAAGTCGCCGTGTTCGACCTGAAGGCAAACAAGGTAGTCGCGCGCTGGCCTGTCGCGCCTGGAGCCGCGCCAGTCGGGATGACGATTGACACCAAGAAGAAGCGCCTGTTCATCGGATGCCGGAAACCGCGGAAGCTGATCGTGATGAGCACCGAGAACGGCAAAGTGCTGGCGGATTTGCCGATCGGCGACCATGTGGACGCGGTCAAGTTAGACAGCGGCGAGATATTCGCCAGTTGCGCGGACGGCACTTTGGCGGTGGCACGTGAGACAGCACCAGGTAAGTTTGAGATTGTGCAAACCGTGAAGACGCCGAAGGGGGCAAGGACCATGGGGGTGGACGACGCGACCCATAGGATTTATCTGCCCACACCAGAAGGAACGAAGCCGGGCTCGTTCATCATCGTCGTCGTTTCAAACCATGCTGCGACGTAGCGCAACACGAACGAGGGCGTTCA
>JBBROU010000124.1:0-14308 GCA_038229055.1 Bryobacterales bacterium
CGTCGGCGTGCTGTAGCGCGCGTAGGACTGCCCTTCCATCTCCTGCCCGAATACCTTGTCGAGGTCTTCGATATTCTCGTAGATGTAACTCGATGCCGTGTAGATCGGCGTCGTCACCGGCGTCGCGCCGCCCTTGCGCTTCCGATCGCCCGAGTGAACCGCCTTGGTCTGAATCTTCATTTCCGTTTCCAGCGCACTCCGTCCTTGGTGTCTTCCAAAATTATTCCTTGTGCGTCCAACTCTTCGCGAATGGCGTCGGCGCGTTTGAAGTCGCGCGCCTTCTTGGCTTGGGCGCGCTCAGCGATTTTGGCATCTACCTCGACATCGGAGAATGAGCCGCTCTTCTCAGCAGGCCGCAGCACGTCGAAAATGGCATCGAACTGACGCAGAAATTCCAGCGCAAACAGGGCGTTGCCGGCCAGAAACCCTCCCGAATCCATCGCCGTATTGGTTTCGCGGATGTATTCGAAAACTGAGGCCAACGCCCCGGCGGTATTTAAATCGTCATCCAGCGCCGCCCGGAACTCGGTGGCCGCACGCTCGGTTCGCCCCAGCAGCGCGGCATCCGTGCCATCGGGAAACTTTTCGGTCTTCAGGCGAAGTTCATAATTACGGAGCCGGTCGATGGCGGTAGCCGCCGATTTCAATCCTTCAAACGTGAAATTAAGCCCCTTGCGATACGGCACCGCCGCGAGCAGATACCGCACCGTCTCAGGCGGATGGCCGCGTTCCAGAATGTCGCGTAGCGTATAAAAATTCCCGAGCGACTTCGACATCTTCTGGCCTTCGACCAGCAAAAATTCAGCGTGCAGCCAGAAGCGCGCGAACGGCTTACCAGTCAGGCTTTCGGATTGCGCGATCTCGTTTTCGTGATGCGGAAACGTGAGATCGACCCCGCCGGCGTGAATGTCGAGCGTTTCGCCCAGATACTCGATCGCCATCACGGAACATTCAATGTGCCAGCCCGGGCGCCCGGGCCCAACCGATGTGTCCCAAAACGGCTCGCCTTCCTTCGGAGCTTTCCAAAGCACAAAGTCCCGCGCGTCGTCTTTTTCGTAGGTGTCCGAATCCACGCGCGCGCCGCTGCGGTTGCCGCTGAAATCGTTGTGCGAGAGCTTTCCGTATTCGGGAAACTTGGCGATCCGAAAGTAAACCGAGCCGTCAGTCTCGTAGGTGTAGCCTTTCTGAGTCAGTTTGTCGATGGCGGCGGCCATCTCTGGAATGTGTTCGGTTGCGCGCACCAGGTTTTCGACCGTTTCAAGCCGCAGCAGTTTGGAATCGTCCAGAAAAGCTTGCGTGTAGGCAGCGGTGTAGTCCGCCATCGATTTCTTCTGCGCCATGGCGTTGCGAATGATTTTGTCGTCCACGTCCGTGATGTTCATTACGTGCTTCAGTTCATAGCCGCTGGCTCGCAGCCACCGGCGCAGCAGGTCGAAAAAAATGAACGTGCGAAAGTTCCCGATATGCGCGAAGTCATAGACTGTAGGGCCGCAGGTGTACATGCGGACCGTGCGCCCGTCCGCCGGCGCGAAGGGCTGCAGCGACAGCGTAAGCGTATTGAAAAAACGTAAAGACATATTTGTGAGACGGACTTTTCATCGTACCAGTGATATCGTCAAGCTAAGGTACGCAGCATGCGCCCCGCGCTTTCCAAATTAGCCGCCGCTTTTTCGTTCACTTTTCTGCCCGGGTTTCTTTACCCGCAGATCGCATCGGTCACTTTGCCGCGCCCCGCGCTTACGGGTTTGGTTCGAGGCATCCTGCTCGAGGTAGACCCCGGTGAGTTCGCCGTTCGCTGCCCCAATAATCTGGTTCTGCGGTTCACCTTCAACGAGAAAACCTGGTTCGAACGCGACAGTGAGCGGGTGGAAGGCAAGTCGCTGAAAGCCGGCGAGTCGTTGGAAGTGGTAAGCGATCGCGAAGGGCAGCCGCTGCATTACGCCCGTATGGTTCACGTAATTCCGAAGCCGACTCCCCTCCGTCTGCGCGCCAGTGCCGGCACGTTTCGCATCTATCGGAGTTCGATTGAGGCTATCGCTCCGCGGGGAGATCTGGTGTTCACCGGGGTGGTCTCAGCGGTCCAGCCCGACCGGATGATCCTACGGACGCGCCTCGATGGTTCCAAGACAATTCTGCTGCGCGACGACACGCGCTACCTGGAAGGCGGCTTCGAAGTGAACCAATCCGTTCTGAAGCCGAATAGCCGTATTTTTGTGCGCGGCGGTAAAAACCTGGATAATGATCTAGAAGCCTATCAAGTGATCTGGGGCGAAATCTTCGAGCCGCTGGCGCGCGACTAAATTCGCTTTGACGGGTTCACTATCTTCCAACGGCAATTGCTCTCCACGACGAGACACTAACTCCAATCTGGTAAGGAGCATTGAATGGCTAAGATTATGCTGGTCGGGCTCGACCAGTCCACTACGATTCAAATCGCACGGGTGGTAATGCGCGAAAGCCACCAGATCGACAAGCGTCCGATGAGTGTCGCCTTTAACGACACAGCGGATGCGGACCTTCTGTTTCTCTGCGGTGACGACCGGCGGTATTTGCCGATGCTTCGCGCCATCCGGAACGACCGCCCCCATCAACCGGTGGTGGTGGTCACACGCGTCCCGGAAACCGGTGATTGGCTGGATGCCCTCGAAGCCGGCGCGACCGATTATTGCGCCGCCCCCTTCGACCTGACGCAGGTAAAGTGGGTGTTGGATGCGGCCTTCAAACGCCGCGGCGCCGTGGCCGCGTAGTCTACTTTCGCGGCGATATTGGTGGATGTCCGCGGACACCCAGCTCGATCAGTTCTACATCCGCGAGCTTGCCTGCCGTCACGGCGAAGCGCAGCAAGGTTCGCATGGCGTGCAACCCTTTGTGCCCGCACGCGCCCGGATTCAGGTGCATCAGGCCCAGCGACCGATCGCGCATCACGCGCACAATGTGTGAATGGCCGGCGATGAACAACCCCGGCCGGCGCTCGGCAAGATCGCGTTTCACCCCCGCCTCGTAACGGCCCGGATAGCCGCCGATGTGCGTCATGTAGACCCGCAGTCCGTTACAGTCCCACGCCAGCGCGCGCGGCACCTCGCACCGCACCTGTTCGCCGTCTATGTTGCCGTAAACTCCGCGAAACGGTTTGAACGCCTTCAGCCGGTCGAGCACCTCCACCGAACCGAAATCACCGGCGTGCCAGATTTCATCGCACGCGGCGAAATACTCGAAGATCGCCTGGTCCAGGTATCCGTGGGTGTCAGACAACAGGCCGATGCGCATTGCTCTTCTCTCACGTTAGCCTGTTAGCGTGAGCGAAGCGCCGGCTTATCACAAGTGCTGCTGGCTATTCGCGCGCGTGCTGGCGATCGTCTTTTTCGGCGCGTTTGCGTCCTTGGCGGCGCAGATCCGGGGGCTGCTTGGCGCGAATGGAATTTCGCCCGCGACGGTGTTCTTGGGTGCCCTGCATAAAGAATACGGAACGCTCGTCTATCGCACCCTTCCCACCATTTTCTGGATCAACTCGACCGACGCGGCGCTCCTTACCGTTTGCATCGCCGGCGCCGTGATTTCGCTCGTGCTTCTGTTCGGGATCCAGGAACGTCTGGCGCTGATTCTGCTGTTCACTCTATATCTTTCCTTGTTCTCCGTCGGCCAGGCGTTTCTCTCTTTTCAGTGGGATCTGTTGCTGCTCTTCCGGCTGAGGTTCGAATCCGGAATCATCAAGCTGCTCAGCCACGATCCGACTTGGCGCAATTTCACGGCGATGACGTTTCACTACCTCACCCAGCCGCTGCCGACGCGCTTCGCCTGGTATCTTTATCATGCGCCGCTCTGGTTTCAGAAGTTCTCGACCGCTTTCGTGTTTTTCGTCGAGCTGATCATGCCGTTTCTTATCTTCAGCAGACGCCGAATGCGGCACGTGGCAGCGGCGTTTCTGATTGCATTGCAAACCCTGATTCTGCTCACCGGAAATTACGCGTTCTTCAACGTGCTCACCATCGCGTTGTGCCTTTTCCTGCTTGACGATTCCGCGCTGCGGTGGGTCCGCGCACCAGCCGCTCGCCCCGCCAACGTGTGGGTGACGGCGGTGCTGTTCCCCGGCGTCATGCTATTTAGCGGAATGCGGATGGGCGAAATGTTCGGCGCGCCCATGCCGACGTTTGTACGTTCGTCGCTGGCCGCGATCGCGCCTGAGCTTGTTCGATCCGTTTCACGGCAAGCCGCCGAAGTACGTCCGCGCGGTGTTGTTCGAATACCACTTCATCGATTTCGCCAGGCGAAGCGTTACCGGCGAATGGTGGACGCGAGAGTCACGCGGCGAATACTTCCCAGCGGTATCGCCCAATGGGGGCGGAAATTAGTTGATTCACCGTCCATATGGGCTTGACCCGCGAGTAGGTCCGATTTTAGATCAAGAATTAGATCAAGAATTAGAGACGCTTATTTAGAAACTTGTGATAAGATTCACTGAAAACTTGAAATGGATCTGAGCCACGCTTCGGTCGACACCTTGATCCGCGCCTGCGCTGAATTGGGCGACGAAGAAGCATGGGCAGAATTTATTACCCGGTTCCATAAAGACATCGAGGCGATGATAGTGAAAGCTTGCCGCCAGTGGGGCGGAATCGATTTGCAGACTCGCGATGACATCGCCCAAGCCATCTACCTTAAGATCTGTTCCGATGACTGCCGAATATTCAAGGATTTTGACGAAAGGCATCCAGATTCGATTTACGGATTACTTAAAGTAATTGCGTATTCGGTTGTCCAGGACCATTTTAGGTCGGAGAATGCGCTCAAGCGCGGGCGAGGTACGAAGTTGATCCCGCTGGCCGAGACATTCGGCGTGTCCGCGAACGGCGCCGATCCGCATCGCGGGATTTTGATCGCGGAAATCGAACGGAAACTCGAAATTCAAAGCCTGCGGGACCGCAACATTTTCTGGCTATATTTCCGTCAGGGCCTCACGACCCGGGACATCGCGGGGATGTCGCACCCGACTTTGTCGCAAAAGGGCGTGGAGTCGGTGATCAACCGCCTAAGCAAGGATCTCCGGGCGAAGTTTATGACAACCGCCCGTCAGTTTCCGAGGGAAAAGGCTGTTGTTCCGCGTTATAGGAGAAAGAAGTAATGCCGGGCGGATCTCATTTAACGCCGGAGGAACTTGATTCGTGGAGCGATGAATTCAAGAACACATTTGGGCCACGAGCCGACCATGTACGGGACTGTGAGGAATGCGAGTTGCTGGTTTCCATGGTTAGTGAGCATGAAGCAAGGCTCAGGAAATTGAGGAATAACAGAAGTTCACCGCCGCAGCCGGATTGTCCCGGCCCAGAAACGTGGGTGCGGGTAGCTGCGGGGCTAATACGAGGGGAAGAATGTGCGGGCCTCCTGGAACATGCAGCGGGCTGCGATTCTTGCGGTGCCGAGTTGCGCGACGCAGCCGAGTACGTGGCGGATGATTCGCCGGCTCCGGCGCAGAAGAGCGCTCTGCCAACTTCCGATTCGCAACGGCGACGAGGTATGGCAGCTGAACTAGCGAAGCGGTCACGATTCAAGCGCCGGTTGAGAGTGCGCTATCTGCTTCCAATCGCAGCCGGTATATTGATCTCGACTGTCGCGGGCACATGGTGGATGATGCGGCCGAGTGCCGTCGAAACCGCGTCCCGTTTGCTCGCCCAGGCTTACGACCGACAACCGCCGTTCGAATATCGGATTCCAGAAGCCATGCCTGGGACGCCTGTAACACTGCGAGGCGCGGAAGCGTCGCTGAACGATCGCCCGGTCGAAATGTCCGAAGCCGAGGCCAAAATTCAGCGTGAAATCTCTCGGCGTCCACAGGACCCTCGGTGGCGGGCGCTGATGGCGCGCGCGGATCTGTTACAAGGCAACTACGATCCAGCCATTCGCACTCTTCTGGAGTTGCGCGACGCGCGACCGAAAAATGCCGACGTCCTAAACGAGCTGGGGCGCGCCTATGCTGTGAGAGCGACCGCGAGATCGGATCACCGCCAGGATTTCGAATCAGCCGTCGAGAATCTCAACCGCGCGGTGCAGGCGCGGCCGGGTAATTCGGAAGCGCTTTTCAATCTGGCGCTCTTGTACACCAACATCCAGCAATACTCGAACGCCGAAGAAGCATGGAAGCGATATCTGGCTGTTGATTCCTCCGGCGCGTGGGCGGACCAGGCGCGCAAGCACCTGGACGAGGTGGTCAAAAAAAAAAGCAGCGTGGTTCGGCCGTAAATGAATTTGCGGCTCACGTTTTAGCGAAAGCATCTGGCGGCTGCGAAATCGGAAGCGAGGTGGATCTTCTACTGGAAACTGCCTTCGCGGGAATGATCCGAGACGATTTTATCGGGGAGTGCCTGCCGGCCTACGGGAGAGCGCTGGCGGCACGTTATCACGACGAATGGTTGAGCGAAATCGCGTCTCGTAGCGTTCCGGGATACAGCGCACTTGCCGAAGCCGTGCTCGCCAATGATCGAGGAGATTTCTTAGCGGCTTTTGCAAAAGCCACGGAGGGCGAGAAATTGTTGCTTCGCTCTCACAGTCGCGCCGGCGTGCTGCGAACGCGTTTCGAGCAGATTTATGCGTTGCAACGAAGAGGCCAAGGGTCGGCATGCATCGCGGGTGCCGAAGGGCTGCGCCGCGATCTTGGAGCTCGTGGCTACCCATGGCTGCGGATTCAGGCGGAGTTGGAGCTTTCGGCTTGTCGCAACATGATCGGGGATTCGGGCTCCGCAATGGCAAGCGCGCTTCGCGCCGACGAACTGGCCGCGCGCACCGGTTTGGCCTCGCTACGGCTGCGCGCCGCGGCCTTTGTTACTGGAGCCTATGCGGATCTGGGCGAGACGGGCCTAATGTGGACGATGAGCCTTCCGGTCATTAGAACTTTTTGGGAAAGTCCTTACCGGGCGGTACGAGGGCACGCCTTTCTGGCAAATCTGGCAGTGGCTGCGGAAGAACGAAGGAATCTCTTCGCGGCTTACGTGTTTGAGAGAGAGGCCACGGAAATGCTAGCCGACGATCCGAATATTCCGCTGCGCGCACTGTCGAAATCGCGCGTGGGGAGCGCGGCGGGCGCGGCGGGTGAAACTGAGCAGTCGCGCTTGGCGTATTTGGAGGCGGCAAACTTATTCAAACAACTTTCGGACAAAGCGCCGGTCGAAGAGTTTCGCATTGAGGCGGAGTTAATGGAATCGTCGGCGCTCCTCAATCGCGGATGGGCTCGCGAAGCCGATACAATCCTGCAAAGGTTAGGCGGGCGGCATCCGAAAATGCCCACGGTCGGACTTCAGATCCGATTCAAGAGTCTGTCCGGCGTGGCACGCGGCCGGATGGGTGACAAGGCGGCATCCGAAAAGTCGTTCGCGGAGGCACTGGACGAAGCGCAGAGGCTCGCGAGTTCGATGAAAACACCTTGGGAACGGCGTGCCGCGATGGCGACGGCCTCGGAGGCATGGCGGGGGCTCTTGGAAGCGCAGCTCAACAACTCGGGGAATTGGGAGAAGACATTTGAGACGGTGGAAGGGTACCGCGCTATCCCGACGCGCGCGAAGCAAGCAGCCAACGAGCGGCCCGAACATTCGATCGTCTACGCGATGATCGGGACCAGGGTCGCGGCTTGGGTAATCAGCGGCGCGCAAACGCATGGGCAGTGGCTTCCCGCGTCATTTGAGGACATTCAGCGGTGGGTCAGCACGTTCCTGAGACAATGCGGCGACCCGAACTCGCGCGACGAAGCATGGATGAATACCGGCAGGCATCTGTACAACGCACTGATCGCCCCGCTCGAACCGTGGCTCGGTGCAGGCGGAACAATTGCAGTGGAAGCCGACGATTTCATGAAAATACTACCGTTTGAAGCACTCGTGGATCTGAACGGGCGAGTACTGGGCGATCGCTTCGCCTTCGTGGAACGTGACAGCTTGACCAATGAGAACCGGCGGGCAACTGGATACATGCCCCTGACTGCAGGAGACACGGCGGTGGTGATTTCGAATCCGGAGTTGCGCGGAGCCATGCTGCGCGATCACCCACCGCTTCCGGGCGCGAAGGAAGAAGGCGCATTCGTGAGCAAGATTTTTCCGCGGTCGATCTTATTAGAAGGCGCAGAGGCGACACAGAGGAATCTCGAAAGGGAGCGCCCACGCGCGCGATTACTCCATTTCGCGGGACACGCCAGTCTGACGGGACGAGGGGCGGCGGTGCTCCTGGCTGCCGGACCGGAAGGGGAAGCAGACTCGCTGGATCCGAGAACCGTCCAATCGGGGGATTGGAGCCATTGTGAGCTAGTGGTGCTGGCGGCGTGTTCAACGGCGGTCGGCGACGACCCAGTATCCGGCCCGCCCGCGCTGGCGCAGGCATTTCTTGACGCCGGCGCGCGTAGGGTGGTCGCGTCGCGATGGGCAGTGGATTCCAAGAGCACAACGGTCTTTATGAAAACTTTTTACGGAGTGTTGGCGGGCGGCGTACCCGCCGCACAGGCGTTGCGAAGAGCGTCGGCGCAGATGCGAAGTTCACACGCGCATCCGTTTCACTGGGCGGCGTTTGGAATTCACGGGGTGGAGTAAGTTTGAAATCGAGGAGGAAGGGTTATGGAACACAACGGAATTGAAAAGGATGTCGAAGTGGCTGAAGGTGCGGCGGCGAGTGACGAGGATGCCTGTACTGTAGTGGAAAGGAAACCCGATAAGGATAAGGATAAAGACAAGGAAGAGCCACACGCGGGTTTTCTCAATGTTGTCTTTCATGGGGCGTTTTGCTTTTTCGAAATCGAAAACAACATTCTCGTCCGCACCGCCAATATCAAGCACATGGGCGACCCGAAGATGCCTTCTGAGCATGTGTATCTGGCCGGAAATTGGCTTGGAGAGTCGACCTATGAGCCGCGAAAAGACTATCAATTAAAAGGCGTTGAGCCCGGATATGCCAGGTTTCCGCGCGAACACAATTTAATTATTAAGGGCGGTACTCCCGCCAAGATCCCGGAGGGGATCTATGCGGAGTTCCTGTTTCCGTACCCATTGCAAATCTACTCCGTACAGTGCCTTCCAGTGAAGAACTTGGGCGAGTTTTTCGAGGGGACTAGTTTCCCCAAGATCAATGACGTCAAAGAGATTTCAACCATCCAGATCTTCACGTATAGGTTCAAGAACCATCTGGATCTCCAGCTTGTGGGCCATGCGCCATGGACAGCCAAACGGATGCTGGTGGGCAACATCGCGACGCTTCACCTGTGGTCAGAACCGGACCACACGGTTTGCCGATGTCACGTCGGGAACGCGTTTTCGGACTCCATCAAAATGTTTGACAGCGTAGATTTGAAGCTGAAGAAGTCAGAAAACATTCTCCATGTGGAAGCCGATGACCTGCCGTACGGCACACGGGTTGAAGAGATGGACGACTTAGTGGTCCGTCTCTACAAGCTGGCGCGTCTGGGCAAAGCTTTCAAAGCGGGAGATGATCTGCGTGCGGCCTTGGTGAAGACAAAGCGGGAAATCACACTTTTGTCCGGCACAGACCTCCATCGCTGCAGCCACATTGTCGGCGCGTCGTGAATCAGTTACTGGTGTTTGTTCTGAAGGAATATTAGAGACTTAATCGTTATAGGTAATAGTTCCGGTCAGGTACTCAGGCCGGCCACATGTTACCTATATGAGCGAAGTTTATAATTATTCGACCAATGAAGCGGAGTCCCGGTCAACAGGAACGATCTGGCGGGAACCCTCCACCCACTTACCAGTCAACCAAGCCGACTACGACCGGCTGCGCCAAATAGCGTCGACGCTTCTTCGACGAGAACGTCAAGGGCATCCGCTTCAATCGGACGACCTCGTCAACGAAGCGCTGATGCGGATATTGGGGAGTCGCAAAACCATTAGCTTTCACGATTGGGATCATCTCCGCCGCGTCGTGAGAGGCGCCATGCGGCGCGCTCTGATTGACCACGCGCGTTCGGAGTGGGCGGCTAAGCGCGGCGCGCGGGCGGTCTGCGTCCCGATCCAGCCGAACGCGCTGGCTGTGGACAATTGCACGCGGGAACGAATCATATTCGCCCAGGCATTCGGAAGGCTGCGGAAGAGGAATCGGAGGCAAAGCCGCATCGTCGAGATGCGGGTCTTTCTGTCACTTCCGATCGAGGAGATTGCACGGGAGCTTTCAGTTTCGACGCGCACGATCAAGCGCGACTGGAAAGAGGCGTGTATGTTCTTGTGCCAGGAACTTGGCCTAGCTGCTCGACCGTCTGCCACGCCGCGGCCGTCAGCCTACAAACGCCCAATCAAGCCCACCTGCCGCCCCCCGTTAGACATCTGAATGGCGATCCGGCCGTCTTCTTGCATGGCACCGTCGCCCAGCCACGTGGCCCCATCCTCGACGACCTTCACATCGGTAAGCCGCAACCGCAAATCGGCAAAATCGTAGCAGGCCGAAAGCTTATCGAAATTCCGGTCGCCGCCAAACACCACACCAGTCCCGCTGAGGTCGCCCTCTACCCTAAGTTTGACCAGCAGATCCCGGCCTACGCCGCTCGATTCGACGACCGCGCTCGAATCCAGCTTTCCCGATTTCCATTCCATCCCGGCGATCCGAACCGACCCGCGGTACACTGGCGACCCCTCCATCAGCTCGACCGCAGCACGCGCATCCACCACTCCTCCGCGAAAGTGCGCCTGCATATCGGGAAAGGCAATGTGCTGGCCGTCCCAAAGCACGCTGGAGCGCACACGTTCGAATTCCGCCGCACCCACCGTCAAAAGTGGAATTTGAATGCTGCCTTCGGCATGAAAGGTTCGCAACCACTCCGGAACCGGCGCGTTGCCGAGCCGCAGTGCCAGCGCGAGCAAACTTGTTTTGGGTCGGAGCGCGGGGAGAAATAAAGTCTCGAGTTCGGCCGCATCCACCGCCTTCGAAGCCGCTAGACGGAAACGGTGCGGCCGCGGAGACTTCGGGTCGTAACGATACTCACCCGCGAACGGCACCCCTCCGGCCTGCCCGCGCATGCGCGTCAAAGATACTCTGGGCCCGTCAATCTGCACCTCGCCCGATTCGATCGTCAGCGGCCCTGCAATTCCAGGAACCGACGCACTGGCGCCGGTGATCAGGGCTCCGCCTGACCATTCGCCGGCCCCATCGGCAGGCTGCTGAAAAACCAGTGACCCCTTCCACCTGCCGCCATCGATCTGCGCGAGTAGCGGCACGCCAAGCCAGCGGCCCTGCTTACTGATCAGCGAGACCGGCGCCCCGTCACTGGCCAGCGTCACGCCGAGCGCCTTGCTCGCCACGCTATAGTCCCCAGACAAAGTAACCAGTTCTTTAGGGCCGGAAGTGAGGGTCGCTGGAAGCAGACGGATGTGGCCGCCCCCAGCAGTCATCGAGGCCGTGTCGAACGTTAGCGGTGGCGTGCCCGGGACGGTAAAAATAGCGTGATCCAGAGTGGCGTTTCCCGCCACTTCCCCGCCCTCCGGAAAATCGATCTCTCCGTCAATCGTGCCGCTCGCCTGCATGTTCTCGGGAACCGGCGCGCCCAGGTGCCGGGCCGTATCGAGCATCGTCGCCACCGGAAAATGATTCGCGTGAAAAGCCAGGCTCGACCGCGGACTGGAAAGATACCCGCTGGTTCGCCATGTCGCCAGCAGCATCGGATTCTTAGCCGTCACGGCCTTTGCGTCCATCGAAATCCGCTGTCCTGGAATATCCCAGGAGCCGGCTAGCACCACGGGCCAACCCTCTCCTTGCGGAATGCTCTGATCCCAGCGGTGCAGTTCCTCAACGCGCATCCGTCCGTTCACCGCAATGGCGTCCAGCGGCCCTTGCAAACGCACCCGGCCCGAAACTACGCCGTGCAGCCCGATATCTTCGCCGTGGATCAGCGTAACTACATCGCCGATTTCGCTCTTCTCCAACTGCAGATCGAAATCCACCGCCCCGGCTTTGTCGCGCGTGCGCCGCCAGTGCCCATCCACGCGGATCAGGCCGAAGCCGCGAGCGGGCCGGTCGGTGCGTGCCGGGGCGCCTTGAAATTTGAGCGACCAGTCCGAACCGTCCGACGTCGCCGGCGCGACATCCCAATCGGTATCGAGCAGATAAAAATTGTCCTTGATCGACCCGAGTTTGAAGTTGATGCGGCCGCCGCGTACGTGGATTCCCGGAAACGCCGCCAGCAGATTCGGGCGGAGGAACGGCTCGAAATTCCACCGGAATGCGCCGGGGCCCGTCTCCACGCGCGCCAGATTCATCTGCGCATCTTCCAGCGTCAAGGAAGAAAATGCCAGCCGCCCCGTAAACAATGAGAGCAGTTGCGGCCGCGCGCTCAGCGTCTCCACATACGCGAACGGTTCGATCCCGATGCGCGGATCTTCGCCGATCTCGACCTTGCCCAGCGTGAACTGCGGCCCGGTGAGGAAGCCGAAATGGACATCGTGAACGACCACCTTACGCCCGAGCGCGGATTCGAGCGCGGCGTGAATCTGCTCGCTGTATAAGCCCTCGCTGAGCTTGGGTGCGGCCAGCGCCGCCGCCAGAAGAAATAGAAAAACGAACGCGGCCCATCGGAAAACGCGGCGGTTCAAAGCGACCCCGCAAGCAGCCGTTCATAAGCAGCGGGATCGTCGACATCATCCAGAATTCCGGGATCGTTCACCGCGACCCAGCGCGTCTCCCCGGCGTGGCGATGGACTACAAAGCGCGCCTGCGAATCCGGCGGCAACTCCAGAAACTCGCGGATCAACTCGCGGCGGAAGCAGATTGGGTGGCCCTTGCGCCCCTCGAACACAGGAATGCTCAGCGGCGCATCGGACTCCAGCAACGCGTCTATGGTCGAAGCCGCCACGCGCGGATGATCCACCAGCGTGAAGAGAACGCGGTCCACCTCCGCGCCGACGGCCCGCAACCCGCACTGCATCGAGGTGAGCTGGCCTTGGCGGTAATCCTCGTTGACGACCACCGTTGCCATTCCTGCGACCGCCGCGCGAACCGAATCCGGATCATGCCCGAGCACCACGATCACCGGATGGCAGCGCGCACGGAAACTCTGGACCAGTCCTTCGACAAAACTGGTTCCGCCCAATGGCAGAAGCGCCTTCGCGCGGCCCATCCGGCTCGATTCACCGGCCGCCAGAATCAGCGCCGCCGCCTTCACTTGAGGAGCGCGCGGAACCGGTCATCCGCGAAGATCGATTTCGATAGCGACCGCCACGAACCCTCCGGAGCGCGCCGTGCGGCGATCATCTCCGCCGCCACCGAGATCGCAATCTCCTCGGGAGAAATCGCGCCGATCTCGAAACCCATGGGCGCAAACACCCGCTCGAACGCCGTGCGCGGAATGTCTTCCTTTTCGAGTTCCTTGATGACGTTGATCACCTTGCGCTTGCTGCCGATCATGGCGATGTAGCGCGCCGGAGTCGAAACCGCCCAGCGCAGCACCCGCATGTCGTCGCGATGGCCGCGCGTGACAATCACCAGGTAGCTGGTGTCATTGATCGCAAGCTGCGGAAAGACTTCTTCGTATTCCTGGGCGAAGATCTCGGACGCTTCCGGAAAGCGATCGCGATTGGCGAAGGTCTCGCGATTGTCGATGATGCTGGCGCTGAAACCCGCCATGGTGATCACCGTCGATAGGCTCTTCGAAATGTGGCCGGCACCGAAGATATAGGCGCGCGGCGGAGGCACCACCGCTTCGACGAAGACGTCCAGTTGCCCGCCGCAGATCAGTCCGTTGTCGTAAGCCGCGTCCTGCCCCAGATTGAAGCTCATGTGCCGCGCGCGTTCAGTCGCGATCACTTCGCGCGCCGCGTTCCAAACTTCCGCCTCCACGCACCCGCCGCCGATGGTGCCGAGCATGGAGCCATCTTCGCGGACCAGCAGTTTGGCGCTCTCGTGGCTCGGAATGGAGCCGCGAACCTGCACGATGGTGGCAATGGCCGATTTCTGCCCCAGCTTCCGCAGGCGAATCAGCTCATCGTAAATGTCCATTGTTCAAAATTATAACGTTGGCCAAGTGACTTTGCGAAACTGGATCATGCCGGAGCAACCTGAGAACGATCCGCGGATGTACTTAGCGGCCGAGCGAACTCTTCTGGCCTGGATTCGGACGGGCCTCGCGATGATGGGTTTTGGGTTCGTGGTCGCCCGCTTCGGTCTCTTCCTTCGCGAACTGCAAGCCTCGAAATTGGGCGGCATGGTCGGTTCCCCGCACGCATCGCTCTGGTTCGGAACCGCCCTGGTGTTGATGGGCGTGGTCGTGAACCTGTTAGCTGCCGTGCGGCATGCGCGTTTGGTGGCGCAATTGCGCGCCGGGACATGGACGCCGGATCGC
>JBBROU010000125.1:0-13694 GCA_038229055.1 Bryobacterales bacterium
GACGTATGGATTGGAGCGGCTGTCGGCATTTTTGCAAGTGAAGGACAGCGTCTACGACATCGACTGGGTTTCGGGCGTGACGTATGGCGACGTGCGGTTCCGCGATGAGCTGCAGTACTCGGTGTACAACTTCGAGATGGCAGATGTGGAAACGCTCTGGAAGCTGTTCGACCTACATGAGAAGGAAGCCCACCGGCTCCTGGGGCTGTTTCCCAAGTCGGAGGAGAAAGAGCGGTTTCCACTTTTGCCGGCGTATGACCACGTCTTGAAGTGCAGCCATCTGTTCAACACACTGGATGCGCGCGGTGCGATCAGCGTAACCGAACGCGTCGGTGTCATTAAGCGTGTGCGGGACATTGCAGTGGGCGTGGCGCAATCGTGGGTGGAGCAGAGCGCATGAATTTCCTGCTCGAAATCGGAGTGGAGGAGATTCCAGATTGGATGATTCCGGGCGCGCTGGAGCAGCTCAAAAAGAGCTTTGAATTCTTGTTCCTCGGTGCGCGGACGAACGTTGATGCAACGGCGAGACGCTTGACGGTGCGTTGTTTCGATGTTCCGGAACAGGACAATCTTGTCACTATGCGACAGGGGCCGAAGGTTGGCACGAACCCTGCGGCCCTTGTGGGATTCGCAAAAAAGTGGGGTGTCCAGGTCACCGGTCTGATCGAGTTTGGTGGCCGCCACACTTACAAGGAAAGGATTGATCTCCCTAAAGCCGTTCAGGAACAGATCGCCGGTATTGTGTGGCCCAAGTCGATGTACTGGACCGCGAAGGGCGGCTTCCGTTTCATCCGCCCCATCCGCTGGATCGTGGCGCTTCTTGGCGACGAAGTGATCTCGTTTGAGATTGCCGGTGTGCGCTCCGGCAACGAAAGCAGCGGGCATCGCCGATTGGGCGCCGCGAAATTTCCAGTCACCGTCGACAACTACGAACAGAAGCTGCGCGAGAATTTTGTGCTGCTGTCCGCGGAAGAACGGCGCGATCGCATCCGAGCGGTGGATATTAAGTACAAATGCGATGCGGCGCTGCTCGAAACGCTGACGTATCTTGCCGAATGGCCCACCCCCATCGTCGGAGAGTTTGACGCCTCGTATCTCGAGTTGCCGAAAGAAGTGCTCAGCACCGTGATGCGGCACCATCAAAAATATTTCTCGGTTGAAAACCCCGATGGCACGCTCGCGCCAAAATTCGTGGCGGTGACGAATATCGATTCCGACGCCGAAGGAATTGTGAAGCGCGGCAATGAACGCGTGCTGCGCGCGCGCTTCAATGACGCGCGATTCTTCTGGGATGCGGATCAGAAAAAGAAGCTGGCAGACCGTGTGAGCGATCTCGCAAACGTCACGTTCCAGGCCAAGCTCGGCTCGTATCTTGAAAAGACCAAGCGTGTGATGACGCTAGTCGAGCAACTCGGAGGCGATGCTTTGGCCGTGCGCGCGGCCGAGTTGGCGAAGTGCGATCTCACCACCGAACTCGTGAAAGAGTTCACCGAATTGCAAGGGCAGATCGGCGGCCTTTATGCGCGCGCGCAGGGTGAGCCGGAAGAAGTCGCGACCGCGATTTACGATCAGTACAAGCCCGTCAGCATGGAAGATTCGATTCCGCGCACCAACGCGGGGCAGCTTCTTTCCATCGCGGATAAGCTCGACACGTTGACTGGGTGCTTCAGTGTCGGGATGATTCCCACGGGTTCGAAAGATCCGTTTGCGCTGCGGCGCGCGGCGCAAGGCATCGTCAAGAGTCTGGTGGAAGGCAAGCTGCACTTGCCGCTGCTGCCGCTGCTGAACGGGAACCCGGAGTTGATCGCTTTCTTCGAAGACCGCGTGCGCTTCTATTTCAAAGACATCCGGAATTTCAAATACGACGAAGTGAACGCCGCGGTGGCGGTGGGGTGGAGCGATCTGGTGGATCTGGAACAGCGGCTGGCGCGTATCCAGGCGATCCGTCCGACGCCCGATTTCGAGCCGATTGCCGCGAGTTTTAAGCGCATTAAGAATATTCTGCGCCAGGCTGAATTTACGGAGACCACAGTGCGCGAGCAACTGCTCGAAGCCGGACCCGAACGCGATCTTTACAGCCTCGCCTGCAGTGTAGCCGGCACCCCGATCGAGCAGGCGATCGCCACGTTGCGGCCTCGCATCGATTTATTTTTCGACAAAGTGATGGTGAATTCGCCGGACCCGGAAGTGCGGCAGAACCGGCTTTCCATGCTGAGCAAACTGCTCAGGGAATTTTCAACCATCGCCGATTTTTCAGAGATCATAACCAGTTCTTAGGAGATAACGAATGAAGAAACACGTATATTATTTCGGCGGCGGCACAGCCGATGGCGACGGAAAGATGAAAGACGTTCTCGGCGGCAAAGGCTCCGGCCTCGCTGAGATGTGCGGGGCGGGGCTGCCCGTGCCTCCAGGCTTCACTATTGCGACGGACGTCTGCAATATCTATCACGCCAGTAAGCAGGTTCCGCCTGAGATCGACGAGGAAATTCGCAAACATCTGACCAAGCTTGAGAAAGAGATGGGCCAGAAACTGGGTGGTACCGAAGATCCGCTGCTGCTGAGCGTACGCTCGGGCGCGAAGTTTTCAATGCCGGGAATGATGAACACCATTCTCAATCTGGGTTTGAACGACACCACGGTCGAAGCGCTTTCGAAGAAGAGCGGCAACCCGCGTTTCGCGTACGATTGCTACCGCCGTTTTCTGCAGATGTTCGGCGAAGTGGCGCTCGATGTCCCTAAGAAAAAGTTCGACCACATTTTCGACGAGCGCAAAAAGAAAGCCAAAGTCAAGCTCGATACGGGACTCACCGCCGAGGACCTGAAAGCCATCATCGAAGACTACAAAAAGCTGGTCCAGAAGGAGACGCGCAAGCCGTTTCCACAGGACCCGTACGAGCAGCTTTCCATGTCGCGCGATGCCGTGTTCCGTAGCTGGTGGAACGACAAAGCGGTGTACTACCGCAAGATGGAAAACATTCCGGATGAGATCGGCACCGCCGCGAACGTGCAGGCGATGGTGTTCGGCAACACGGGCGATAATTCGGCCACCGGCGTCGGATTCACGCGTGATCCCGCGACCGGCGAAAAAGTTTTCTACGGCGAATTTTTAATCAACGCGCAAGGCGAAGATGTTGTCGCCGGTATTCGGACACCACAGCCGATTTCCGAGCTCGAAGCGATCATGCCCGAGGCTTTCAATCAGCTCAAAGAGATCACGACAAGCCTGGAGCAGCACTACAAGGACATGCAGGATTTCGAATTCACCATCCAGGAAGGCAAGCTCTACATGCTGCAGACCCGGAATGGCAAACGCACGGGTCCGGCGGCGGTGCGGGTGGCTGTCGATATGGTGAATGAGGGGATGATCGGCAAGAAGGAAGCGGTGCTGCGCGTAGCTCCGCAACAGCTCGATCAATTGCTGCATCCGGTGTTCGACGGCCCGTCATTGCGTGCTCTCACGCATATTGCGACCGGGATTTCAGCATCGCCCGGCGCGGCCGTGGGACGCGTGGCGTTCAGCGCGGAAGATGCAGTGGTCGCGGCGGCGGACGGCCCAGTGATTTTGGTCCGGAAGGAAACCACGCCGGACGATATTCACGGAATGGACGTTTCGAAAGGCATCCTGACGGCGATCGGCGGGAAATCGAGCCACGCCGCTGTTGTCGCGCGCGGAATGGGGCGGCCCTGCATCGTCGGCGCGGGTTCGATTACGATCAGCGAGGCACGGAAAGAATTCAGCGTGGAAATCGGCGACAAGAAAATCGTGGTGAAAGCCGGCGATTGGATTTCGTTCGACGGCACGCTGGCGGAAGTTTATCAGGGGCAGGCAAAGACCAACGAGCCCGACCCGAAGAACACGGTGTTCGCGACCTTTATGACGTGGGCTGATGAGTTCCGCGGCAAGTTCGGCGTTCGCGCCAATGCCGACATTCCTCGGGACGCCAAAGCCGCGCGCGCGTTCGGGGCTGAAGGCATCGGACTGTGCCGCACCGAGCACATGTTCTTCGCCGAAGACCGCATCCCGCACATGCAGGCGATGATTCTGGCGCGCGATCCGAAGTCGCGTAAGCAGGCGCTCTTGAAATTGCTGCCGATGCAGCGCGCCGATTTCGCCGGGCTCTTCAAAGCGATGGACGGATTCCCGGTGGTAATCCGCACGCTCGATCCGCCGCTGCACGAGTTTTTGCCGAAGCGCGAAAACTTGATGGTGGATGTCGCCACGCTTCAGTATGCGGACATCAAAGGCAAGAAAGAAATTTCGCGGCGGTACAACATTCCCGTCGGCGAACTGAAGAAGCGGTTGCCGGAATTGCTGCATCGGGTGGAAGAGTTGCATGAGTTCAACCCGATGCTGGGGCATCGCGGATGCCGGCTGGGCGTTTCCTATCCGGAAATCACGGAGATGCAGGCACGCGCAATTTTCGAAGCGGCCGTTCAGGTCGCCAAGAAGGGCGTGAAGGTGATTCCGGAAGTGATGATTCCGCTGATCGGCAGCGTGGAAGAGTTCGATAACCAGAAAGCCATCGTGGTGCGCGTGGCCGATGAAGTTCTGGGTAAAGCGGGCATGAAAGACCTGAAGTATCTGGTTGGGACGATGATTGAAATCCCGCGCGCGGCGCTCACGGCGGACCGTGTGGCGAAGTCTGCGGAATTCTTCAGTTTCGGCACGAACGATCTGACGCAGACCACGATGGGCCTGTCCCGCGACGACTATACGAGATTCCAGAAGGACTACGAAAACGCCAAGATTTTCAAGGCGGATCCGTTTGCGGTTCTGGATCAGGAAGGCGTCGGCAAGCTGGTCGAGATGGCGACGAAAGCGGGCCGCGGCGCGCGTCCGGATCTGGAAGTCGGGATCTGCGGCGAGCATGGCGGCGAGCCGAGCTCGGTGCGGTTCTGCTACCGCATCGGCATGGATTACGTTTCGTGTTCACCCTACCGTGTGCCGATCGCAAGACTGGCTGCGGCCCAGGCGGCTATCTCGGGCGACAAAGCCGAGGCGAGCCGGACGGCGTAGCTTTCAAATTAGCTGGCCGCTGATGGACGCGGCGGCCAAATTGTTTTATGCCTGAATGGCTGTGGGCCCCGTCGCCTGAATGGATCGAGCAGACCAACGTGTGGCAGTTCATGCGCCGGTTGGGGTTTGCCGATCGAGAAGAGTTTTTGGCTTATTCGCGCGACCACCTTGCGGAATTCTGGGAGAAGCTGTCCGCGGAATTGGGGATTGAATGGGCTCATCCCTACCAAACCATCCTCGACGCCTCGCGCGGTGTCGAGTGGGCAACCTGGTTCAACGGCGGCAAACTAAACATCGCCTGGAATGCGCTCGAACGCCACGCCCAGGGAGCGCGCGCAAACAAGACCGCCATCATCAGTGAAACCGAAAATGGCTCCTCCCGACACTGGACCTTTCGCGAACTCAACGAAGAATCGAGCCGTCTCGCGAACGCACTCGCCGCCCTCGGTCTCACCCAAGGCGACCGCGTCGCGCTGGTCATGCCGATGGTCGGCGAAGTCGCCGCAATCCTGTACGCCTGCTTCAAACTCGGATTGATCGCTGTCCCTATTTTTTCCGGATTCGGCGCAGGCGCAATCGCCGCGCGCTTGAAAGACTCCGGAGCCCGGGTGGTGTTCACCGCGGACCATCTGGAGCGCCGCGGCAAAACAATTCCCCTCGCGCCGAAGGTCGCCGAAGCCGTTCAGTTATCTCCGACCGTCGAGTCCACAATCGTACTTCGCGGTGAATCATCAACAGCGCAAATTGGGTGGCAAGACTTCACCGCCGCACACTCACCCATCTGCCGTTCGATTCCGCTTGATTCCGAAACGCCCGCGCTGCTGCTATACACATCGGGCACCACCGGCAAGCCGAAGGGCGTCATCCACACGCACGCGGGCGCGCTGGTGCAGGTCGCCAAGGAAATTTATCTCGCCTTCGATCATAAAGAAGAGGATCGGTTTTTTTGGCTGACGGATATCGGCTGGATGATGGGACCGTGGATGATTATCGGCAACCATCACCTGGGCGGAACGATCTTGTTGTACGATGGCGCGCCGGATTTTCCGACGGCGGACCGCATGTGGCAGGTGATCGAGAAGCACGCCATCACGACGTTCGGACTGTCTCCGACCGCAATCCGATTGCTCATGCGGACGAGCGATGCGCAGCGGTTTGAGATGCCCACGCTTCGTGTGTTGGGATCGACTGGCGAGCCTTGGGACGATAGCTCATACATCTGGTTTTTCGAGAATGTGGGGCACCTGCGTTGCCCAATCATAAACATTTCAGGAGGGACGGAGATCATCGGGAGCTTCTTATTTCCTCTTCCGATTCAGCCTCTGAAGTCTTGCACGCTGGGCAGTCCTGCACCGGGGATTGCAACGGAAGTGGTGGATGAGAGTGGAGCCCCGGTGCGCGGCAAGATGGGCTATCTGGTTTGCACGAAGCCGGCGCCCTCCATGACGCGCGGCGTGTGGGGCAGCGCGTCGCGGTACATCGAAACGTATTGGTCGCGGTGGCCGGGCTATTGGAATCACGGCGATTGGGCCAGCGTGGATGAAGATGGGCACTGGTTCCTGCACGGGCGCGCCGATGAATCGATGAACATTGCAGGACGCAAGGTCGGGCCGGCGGAGGTGGAGGACGCGCTCATTGAGCACGCCGCGGTGTCGGAGGCCGCGGTGATCGGTATTCCCGACGAATTGAAGGGCGAGACAATTGTCGCGTTCGTCGTGCTCAAGTCTCCGGTCAGCGAGGCGGCGTTAGTCGCTCATCTCATTCACAACATGGGTCCCACCTTCCGTCCGCGCGGAATTTATGCGGTTGACGAATTGCCGAAGACGCAGAGCGGCAAGATTGTGCGGAGGCTGATCCGTCAAAAATTTCTGCGCGAGCCGATGGGGGATGTGTCCACGGTGGCGAATCCAGGCGCGCTGGAGGATTTTGAGCGATAGGAGTTTGCCGACCATGACAGATTTTGAATTATTTAAGTCTATGTGCGAGGATCATTAACATGGACCAGGAAAGCGTCCGTACAAGCATCGATATTCCCCGGCAGCTTCATAAACGGTTGCATCAACTCGCCGCGAAACGAGGTTGCTCTGCGCGGCAATTGATTCTCCGAAGTATTGAACATGCGGTTGAGGATTCTGAGTCTGAGCGCCCAAAGCGAAGGCTTCGCCTCGATCCGCCGATTGTAAAATCAACCGGGAAACCTTTCAATCTGACTAACGATCAGATTTATGAACTCATCGATCTTGCCTGACGTCAACGTCTGGCTGGCTCTGCTTCGTGGGATCATGTGAACCGCAACCCGCCGTTTCGTGGTGGGATGCCAACGAATACGAGGTCATTGCATTCACCCGATTCACGCAGCTAGACGTGCTTCGCCTGTTGACTACCTCTGTCGTCATGAACGGGAAACCTCTTTCGATGCACTCCGCGTGGACCGCCTATGACCGGCTCTTCGCCGATGATCGAGTGACGTTTATGCAAGAGCCGAGCGACCTCGACAGAATTTTCCGCAAACTCTCAGGTGGGGTTCGCTCATCGCCGAAAATGTGGGCCGATTCGTGGCTGTTGGCCTTTGCCGAAAGATCAAACTGCAAGTTGATTACCTTCGATCGCGCGCTGGCGGTGAGTTCGAAACGATGTTTGCTGCTCGAACCGTGAAGCTGGATGGCCACCTCACCACACGCGGCAGGGCTGCGGGCGCACCATTTTCTGACCGGCCTTGCAACTGAATGCGGCGGCGAACTCGGGCATGTTCGCGACTACTCCGTTGACGCGATATTCCTCGGGCGAGTGCGGATTCGTTAGCGCGTGTTCGCGCTTCAACTGCGGCCGCATATCGCCGCAGGCCCACTGCGCCATACCGATGAAGAAGCGCTGGTCCGGGTTGAAACCGCCGATCGGCTCAAGCTTCATGTCACCGGTGGCATGCTTCCACGCGATATACGCGAGCAGCGTGCCGCCGAGATCCGCGACGTCTTCGCCCAGCGTCAGCTTCCCGTTTATTTTGATGTCGTCCACGACGGTGTAATCCGAATATTGATCCGACACGCACTTGGCGCGGCTCTCGAATTCCGACCCGTCCTTCTCGGTCCACCAGTCTTTTAAATTGCCTTTCGCGTCGAACTGACGGCCCTCGTCATCGAACCCATGCGTGAGTTCGTGGCCGATGGTGGCGCCGGTGTTGCCGTAGTTCGGAGCGTCGTCCATCTTGGGATCGTACAGCGGCGGCTGCAGAACGCCGGCCGGAAAATTGATGTCGTTCATTTGCGGATCTTAATAGGCGTTGACGGTCGGAGGCGTCATGCCCCATTCGCCGCGGTCCAAAGGCTTGCCGATTTTTGCAAGCTGCCGGTGATATTCGAAGCGGCCGGCGCGCTCTGCATCCCCGAAGAAGTCATCGGGCTTGATGATGACCGCGTTATAGTCGCGCCACTTCGCCGGATATCCAATCTTGTTTACAATCGAATGCAACTTCAGCAAGGCTTGCTCGCGAGTCTTGTCACCCATCCACGGCAAACTCTTAAGTTCCTTCTCCATGGCGAGCTCGATCTCTTTGGTCATGGCGACAGTCCGCGCTTTTGTCCCGGGCATAAATGTCTTCGCAACGAACACCTGGCCGAGAGCTTCGCCGAGATCGCTATCTACGCGCTCCACGCACTTGCGCCAGCGCGGCTTCATTTCCGGGACGCCGCGCAGGTAGTTGCTAAAGAATGCGAAATGCGCTTTCGCGAAAGGCGACGAAAGGTCGTCGGCTGAATCGCGAATGATATTCCAGCGCAGAAAGCTTTTCCATTCGTCAATTTCGCGCGCGTGAAGCTGCTGTTCGAGAGCGCGATAAAACGCGGGTTCAACGACATTGACCGTCTTCACATCGTTTAAATCGAGCGCATCAAAGAGCTCGCCCCAGGCGACCGTCGACGCGAGTGCCGCAATTTGTTCCGGAGTCATTTTGTGAAGAAGGTTATGCGGATTCCGCAGCTCAACGCGCGTGAGCATGGATTTCGCAAGCTCGGTTTCGATGGCCATCACCTGATTAGCGTGAGCCGCCGCGGCAGGCGCATCGTCGCCAAGCATCGCGAACATCTGCTTCATATGGTCGACGTACTTGGCGCGGATCTCCAAGGACTTCGCATCGGTCTTGGTGTAGTAGTCGCGATCGGGAAGGCCCAGACTACCGCGGCCGGCGAAGGCGATGATAGTCTGCGAATCTTCGAAGTCCTGATTGGACGAGAACCCGTAAAGCAGGCTGGGAGCAGCGCCGAGGCGGTGCTGATCGACGACAAACTTCGCGACATCGGCGAGACTCTTCAGTCCGGCAGCTTGATCGAGCCACGGCTGAATGGGGGAGATACCGGCTTTATCGATGGCCGCCTCATCCATGCAGGCGTGATAATAGTCGCCGATTTTCTGTTGTGCGGCTGTGCGCGTAGGCGAAGGCTTGGCTGATTCTTCTAGCAGGCCCCAGAGAAATTGCTGATTGTCATAGGCCAATTTCGCGTAGACATTCCAGGCGGCCTGATCGGCCGGTATCGGATTCTTCTTGTTCCAATTGCCGCAGGAATATTGGTAGAAGTTGTCGCAGGCGTTGACCGACGGATCCATGGACGTGGTGTCGAGACTCGGCGAATACGGCAGTTGAGTTATGGGCTGGGCGGTCAGAATGCCGGCCCAGAAAAATATAACGATCGTGATCAGGCGCATAGAGTTGAGATTATTTGGGCGGAGCCACAACAACGTCTACGCCAGGCCGATTGCCGTACAAGGGGCCGAGCGTCTTGTAATCGACCGCGGAACGAGCGTTGTGGTCCCACACGATTGCGCCATCGTGCACGGTCATTTCGCACGTGAGCCGGCGCGATCCTTTAAGCCGTCCACCGCTGGAATCGGCGAAACCGAAGTCGCCTGAAGCGATGTTCCATACCGCGATATCGGCAGTCGACCCAACCGTGAGGTGGCCGAGTTCGGGGTGGTGAATCATCTGTGCTGGTGTCCAGGTCGATTCGAGAATCGCGTCATTGAGAGGGAGCCCGCACGCCAGCAATTTAGAGATGAGCGTGGGCATATCCTGCATTCCGGCGTTCATGCTGCCGCCATGGAGATCGGTGGAGATGGAATCGGGATAGAAGCCCTGCTGAATGGCGGGGACAGCGTTACGAAAGACGAAGCTGCCGCCGCCATGGCCGACATCGAAGCGGACGCCGCGCGCCCGCGCTTCGGCGAGGTACTGATAGAGCTTGCCATTGGCGTCAACGAACGGGACAGTGGACCGATAGAAGTGGGTGCTAATGTCACCAGGGCGAAGTTTCTGGGTCACGAGCTGCCAGTAGGGGCGCTCCGCGCGGAAGAATCCGAAGTCGACCATCACGGGAATTTCGGCGAGCGTTCCAGCTTCGATGGCCCGGTCGACAGAAGTCCAATCGGGGGCTTCGTAATGCGCAGTTTTGACGCCGACGACGACGTCGCGATGCTTGCGCGCAAGACGCGCAACCTCTTTCGGATTGAAATCGGAAGGCAGTTGCTCGGCGACGTTGGTCATCATGCCGAGCCCGGCGATATTGATGAAGGCGAAGACTCGCGTGCGGACGCGATCAATGACGGTTACGCGGAAATCTTCGAAGTTGCGCCAGCCGGAGCTGCCGGCATCGACCATGGTGGTGACACCGGTGCGAAAACTGAAGCTATCGGGCATAATGCTCTGGTCGCCGGCCCAAGCCTGATGGACATTGGTGGTGGTGAAGAGATGGGTGTGGATGTCGACGAGGCCGGGCGTGAGATAGAGGCCCGCGAGGTCGATGGTGTTCGCGATGCGCGGCAGGTGCGGGCCAACCGCGCTGATTTTCCCGTCGGTGATCGCGACATCCGAGATAGCGTCGATCTGGTTCTTGGGATCGATGACATGGGCGTTCGTGAGCAGGAGCGTTTGGGCGAAGATGGGCGAGGCGAAAAGGAGAAGCAGGGCGGTGCGCACGGAAATTAGCGTACCAATTCCGCGGACGTCGACGAAAGTCGCGAACTCTGCTAGCGAATTACGAGATCTCGCTCCAAATGCTAGCGGGAGCAAAGAGCCTCAAGTGGCGCACGTTAGTAGTCGCGATTACAACAGCTTCGTTATCTCGCATCCATTCGGAAGCTTGGGCGGCAAGTATCATGTCGGCATCCAAAGAAGAATCGGCGGCGGACTGACGCCCCGCTTTGCGGGCGATGGCCCAGTTCTCGGCCGCTTTGAGCATTACCGACGTAGTGATCGGTGCATATGTGAGGATCGCTTTCAGAGCATTGAGGCGGCCGAGGCCCTGCGTTTTTTTCGATCGTAAAAATTCACGGCGTACTTCATAATCCACAATTTCTGGAATGATGATGGTGAAACCCTTGGTGAACTCTTGTGATTCGTGATCATTCCGAGTGGACCCGCGTCCAACAGGACGGCGATCATGGAAAGAGCTTATATCCCTCAGGACACGCTTCATCAAAGGATTGACGCAGAACAGCAAACGTGTCGCGTTGTTCAGCCTCATCGTCTTTCATCCATTCATCTAAGAGCCGTCTCAGAGCTGCGACATCGAGCGGCTTGGAAGGATTGTGGGGGGGGCCGTTCCGCTCGCGGATTGGGTTTAACAACTGCAGGCATGTTTCGCCCTCCTTCAATAATTGTATGACGGTCATCCACACTGACCCGCCGACACGATTTTTGTTGAATTACTGCCCCGTGCCCGACAGCGCGACCGTCTGGGCGTTGCCGCCGCCTGAATCGTTGGCCGAGAGGGTCGCCGAGCGCGCGCCAGTGGCGGACGCGGTGAAGGTCACGTTGATGATGCATGAGGCATGAGCCGCAACGGCACTGCCGCAAGCGCTTGCCAGGGCGAAGTCGTTCGGAGTCGCTCCCGTAGTGACGACGGCGCCGATGGATACCGACATTGAGCCGTGGTTGGTCAGCGTGACGGTTCTTGTCACAGGCGGGCCACCGACCGGTTGCGTGCCGAAACTAATCGCTGTCGGAGACAAACCAACGGCTGAACCGTCGCCGGCCAGGAACACATATTGCTGACCGTTCAATCCGTTGTCCGAGATGACGAGGCTGGCTGTGCGCGGTCCGGAGCCCGCGGGCTTGAAGGTTACGCTCACGGCGCATCTTGTGCCCGGGGCGAGACTCGTTCCGCACGTATTGGTTTCGGTAAACTCCGTGGCGTTCACTCCCGTTATAGAGACTCCGTTGATTGCGATCGTCCGCGTCCCCGAGTTGGTCAGCGTCACCTTGGCCGGCGTGCTCGCCGTGCCGAACGGACGGGAACCGAAGTTGAGAGTGCCTGGCCCGTATGTCAATGCAGCCGAGCCCAGCGACACATCCCAAACGCTGCGCCCGTGAGTGGCCGCGCGCAGGGTCAGATCGGAAGCGTGGAGCTTTAATCCGAGCACAGGAAGCCGAGGCAAGCCGTTGACGAACGGGGTCCAGGAGACGCCGCCGTTGCTGGTCTTGAGCACACCGGTATCGGTCGCCACGAATAACGTGTTCGGTTGCAGCGGATGAATGACGATGTCATTGGCGGGCGTGTTAGGCAGGTTGCCGCTGATGTCGGCCCACGCAGCACCGCCATTCACGGTCTTGAACACATGGCCGAGTGTGTCACCGAAACCGCTGAATCCCGAGACCACTACATAAGCAGTCAGTGGATTGGAGAAATCGACGGCAAGTTGAGTAATGGTTCTGGGTGGAAGACCGGCGCTCCGATTGGTCCAAGTGGCACCCGAACCCGCGGTTGCATTGGTACTGATCCAGAATTGGGAATCGTAGGTGCCGGCGTAGACCGTATCCGAAGTGCTGGGCGCGACGGCAACGGCGGTGATGGCCCCGAAAGTTTCGCCGGGCTTTGTAAGATCGGGGGAGATGGGCGTCCACGAAGCCGCGGCGTTCTGTGTTTGGTAAACGCGGTAAGTGGGGAAGTAGAGTATCTGAGGCTGGCTGGGATCAATGGCCAGCGGCGGGATGAAGGTGATGCGGTCGGATGTGTTGATGCCGCTCTGCGAGGTGAACCACGAATTGACGGCGCCGGAGCTGGTTGACTTCTGAATGCTGGGACCCGCGCAGGTGGTGTAGTACGTGGAGGGCGAAAGGGGGTCGATCGCCGTCCCGCCGCCGTCGCCGCAAGCCGTGTCGGTCCAGGCCAGCGCGCCGGTATAGATCTGCGTGCCGTTGTCTTGTGTCCCAGCCATACCGAGAGTAGGGTTCGTCGGGTGAATGGAAAGCCCGGGATAGAATTGCGTGATCGCGAGCGTGCTATTCAGCGGGGCGAAAGTGGGCTTGGATGCCGAAGGGTTCTGCGTGAGATAGGGACCGCCGTCAGTCCCGATGAAGAGGCTCTTGCCGTCGCCGCTGAATGCAAGAGCGTGGAGATCGGCATGAAGATTGCCGAAGTTGCCGGCCTGCGTGACAATGCCCCACGTAGTGCCTCCATCGGTAGAACGCGTGAGCGTGGTGCTGTAGGCCCCGCCAGCGTAGATCAGGTTGGGATTCGTGGGGCTGACGGCCAGTACGTTGTCATACCAGCACTGCGAATCGCAGTAATCCAGAGCGGCGTTGAGCTTCTGCCAGTTGGTTCCGCCATCGGTCGTTTTGTAAATTCCCAGCAGACTCGATGTGGCGGCGTTGGCAACTCCGGCATAAAGCGTCATGGGGCTGGAA
>JBBROU010000126.1:0-13645 GCA_038229055.1 Bryobacterales bacterium
CAATACATGCTGCGAGCGGCACTTCTATTAATAGTTTCCCTGAGCGCGGCACAAGCCGTGGACTGGAAGGCGCTCAAGCCGCAGGGGTATGTCAGCGATTTCGCCAATGTGGTAGACGCGGGCAGCAAAGCGCAACTGGAGCAGTACTGCGACGCCGTCAAGAAGGAGACCGGCGCGGAGATGGCCCTGGTGACGGTTTCGTCGCTCGAAGGCGAGCCGATTGAAGACGTAGCCAATGACCTTTTTCGCAGTTTCGGCGTCGGCCAGAAGGGCAAGGACGAAGGGGTGCTTCTGCTGCTGGTGATCAACGATCGCCGGAGCCGCCTGGAGATCGGGCACGGCCTTGAGCCCGTCCTGCCGGATATTTTCGACGGCACGGTGCTGGTGGCGATGCGTCCGGCGCTGCGGCAGGCGATGTATGGCGAAGCGATGCTGGCCGCGGCGCAAACGATCGGGACGGCCATCGCGAAGGCAAAAGGCGTGACGCTTACGGTTGCTCCCCCGGCGCCAAGGGTTCCACAGGAACGCGGGCCCGGGATTCCAGTTCCGCTCATCATCGGCGGGCTGGTCCTCTTCTTTTTACTAATGCGCATGGGGCGGGGAGGTCGCGGGGGCGGCGGCGGATTCCTGACGGGCATGTTGATGGGTAACATCCTCGGGGGCGGATTCGGGGGACGAGGAGGCGGCGGATTCGGGGGTTTCGATTCGGGCGGCGGCGGGGGCGGAGGCTTCGGCGGTTTTGGCGGAGGCGATTCAGGCGGCGGCGGCGCGTCAAGCAACTGGTAGTTGCTAGAATCTTGAGGGCATCACCTTACGCCATCGCACACGACAACCATATGGAATCCGAGCTCAACGAACTGGTCACGCGCCTCCAAAAAGCTCACGGCGATGCGCTGGTGTCGGTGGTTCTCTACGGATCGGCGGCCACCGGGGAACATCAGAAAGAATTTTCGGATCTGAATATTCTCTGCGTGCTCAATGAGGTGACGCCGCTTGAGCTAGCTTCTTCGCAGCCCGTCTTTCAGTGGTGGAACAAAAAGGGCAACCCCGCGCCGCTGCTGCTCAGCGAACATGAGCTCGCGACATCCACGGACTGTTTTGCGATCGAGTTTTACGACATCAAGCTGCGGCACAAACTGCTGTTCGGTAAAGACGTGATCAGCACGCTCGTGGTCGACGATTCGTTTTACCGTGCCCAAGTAGAGCACGAACTGCGCGCCAAGCTGTTGCGGTTGCGCACCAAAGCGGCTGCGATTTTGTCGGACAAAGACGCATTACGGCGCTTGCTGGTGGATTCGGTATCCACCTTTTGCGTGCTCTTCCGGCATGCGCTGCGACTGCATGGTGTTGAGGTTGAACCGAAGCGCCGCAGCATCGTCGAAAGCGCTCGAACGACGTTCGGCATGGACGCGGATCCTTTCGCGCAGTTGCTGGATGTGCGCGAAGAAGCGAGCAAACTGAAAGACATCGATCCCGAGCCACTGATAGGATCGTACTTGCGGGAAATCTCGAAGGTGATCGACCATGTCGACCGGCTTACTAAATAGGAGTTCCATTTGAAACCACTCGTCATTGTTTTAGTCGTCCTGGTGCTCTTCGGCTTTATCTTCGGGAGTAAGTTCGTCAGCATTCGCAACGACCTGACGACGAAGAAGGAAGCCATCGACGCGAACTGGTCGCAGATCGACGCGGATCTGCAGCGGCGGGCCGATCTGATTCCGAATCTGGTCGAGACAGTGAAAGGGTACGCCAAAGAAGAGACGGGCGTGATCACGGCGATTTCCAATGCGCGCGCCGGGATGCTGAATGCGCGCAATCCGCAGGAGAAGATCGAGGCCAATAACCAGTTAAACGGGGCGCTGGGGCGCCTGCTGGTGATTGTCGAGAACTATCCGAACTTGAAAGCCAACGAAAATTTCATGAACTTGCAGTTCCAGCTGGAAGGCACGGAAAACCGGATCTTACAGGCGCGCCGACGTTACAATGAAGCTGTTCAGAACTACAACACGACGCTGCAGCTCTTCCCGAACAACATTGTCGCCAGCATGTCCGGATTCAGCCGGAACGACGCTTATTTCAAGACAGATATAGGTTCGCGGGCGGCGCCGAAGGTAGCGTTTTAAAGCAATTTTCGAGAGATGAATACACTAACATTTTCCAATTACATCAATGGCGAGTGGATCGCCGCCGCCAAGACGTTTGAGAATCGCAATCCGGCGAACACCGATGAAGTAGTCGGTCTGTTCGCCAAAGGCACGGCGGCGGATATGAGTGCCGCTGTGGCTGCGGCGGGGGCGGCGTTTCCGGCGTGGTCGACGATGCCGGGTCCGGCGCGTGGCGCCATTCTGTTCAAGGCCGCGGATATTCTGGAGAAGCAGTTCGACCAGCTTGGCGCGGAGATGACGCGCGAGGAAGGCAAGACGCTGCCCGAAGCCAAGGGTGAAGTGCGGCGCGCCATCAACATCTTCCGCTACTTCGCCAGTGAAGGGTCGCGACTGCCGGGGCTGCTGGTGCCGTCCGAGCGGGAGCGGGTGCACATGTTCGCGCTGCGTAAGCCGATTGGAGTAGTAGGTCTGATCACGCCGTGGAACTTCCCGATCGCCATTCCAGCATGGAAGCTCGCACCGGCACTGGTGTGCGGCAACACGGTGGTGATCAAGCCCGCATCGGCAGCCCCGCTGAGTGCGTGGCGCCTGGTGGAAGCGCTGCACCAGGCCGGCATTCCGAAGGGCGTGGTGAATTTTATCGCAGGCTCGGGCGGGGAGCTCGGGAATGCGATGATCCAGGCACCGGCGCTGAAGGCGGTTTCTTTCACGGGCTCATGCGAGATCGGGAACTGGCTGCACGGCGAGGCTTCGAAACGGCGTTTGCGGATTCAGCTCGAGATGGGCGGCAAAAATCCCACCATCGTGCTGGCTGACGCGGACTTCAACTCCGCCGTGGAGAACGTTGTGAATGCCTCGTTCTTCTCGACGGGCCAGAAGTGCACCGCCACGAGCCGCGCGATTGTGGAAGATTCCATCTACGACAAATTTCTGGATGCGGTGGTGGCGCGCACCAGCAAGCTGAAGGTCGGGGACGGAATGCAAGCCGGGATTGAGGTCGGGCCCGCAGTGGACGAAGCGGCGATGAAAGGGATCCTGAAGCACATCGACATCGCGACGAAAGAGATTGGCGCTCCGCGCTGCGGCGGCAAACGGCTGACCGGGCCGGGATTCGATAAGGGCTTCTTCATCGAGCCGACGGTATTCGCCGAGGTGAACGAATCGCACACCATCGCGCGCGAGGAAATTTTCGGTCCGGTTCTGGCAGTGATGCGAGCCAAGGATTTCGAAGACGCGATGCGGATTGCGAATAATATTCCGTTCGGGCTCTCGTCATCCATTCAAACGACCAACCTTTCACGCGCGTTCGAATATATTTATCGATCCGAAGCGGGGCTGCTCACCGTCAACCTGCCGAGCGCCGGTGTGGAGTATCAGCTTCCTTTCGGCGGCACCAAGGAATCCAGCTTCGGGCCAAAAGAACAGGGGCCGGCGGCGCTCGATTTTTATAGCGACTACAAGACCATTTACCTGAAATACTAGCTTCCGAACCATATGCGATTAGGACAAGTTAAGAAGAACGGCGGAATTGTGGCCGCTGTATTCGAAGGGGACGCACAGACCATCGACACTGCGCGGCCGATTCCGGGCCACACTCTTACGGATCTGATTCGCCGTTCCGATGCGGAAGGAATTCCGCTTCAGGAACTGGCCAACAAGTTGGCTGTGCGCCTGCCCGAAGCCGCGGTTCCGATGGTTCCGATTCATCCCTCGGAAGTTTGGGGATGCGGCTGCACTTACGAGACCAGCGCAAGTTTTCGCGACGCCGAACACGGGTCGCGCGAAGGCATGTACGCCTATGTGTATCGCGAGGCGCGGCCGGAGACTTTCTTCAAGGGCACGGCGCGGGTGTGCGTCGGCCCAAATCAGAATGTCGGCATTCGGTCGGATTCGAAATTCACCGCCCCCGAACCGGAACTGGCACTGGTGCTTGGAAACAAAGGCAAGATCCTGGGCTACACGCTGGCGAATGATGTTTCGGCATGGGACATTGAGCGTGAAAACACGCTGTATCTGACGCAATCGAAGATTTTCGATTGCTGCTGCGCTTTGGGGCCGGTGATCGTGACGGCGGATTCGATCGCCGATCCTTACAAATTGCAGATGACCTGCACCATAAAGCGCGGCGACGAGGTGCGTTTTTCGGGCGAGGTGAACACCGCCAAACTGCATCGCAAGTTCGAAACGCTGATCGAATATCTGTTTCGCTCGAATCACGTTCCGACCGCGAGCGTGGTGCTGACGGGCACGGGCATCATCGTGACCGAGCAGGCGGCGCTGGCCGTCGGCGACCGGATCACGATTTCGATTCCGGAAATCGGGACGCTGACGAATACGGCTACCTTGGTGTAGGGCGGGTGTAGCGCGGGTTAATCGGGGGAAGCCGGATCTTCTTCGAGAGCGTCGAGCAACTCGGGGTTGCGCGCGAACCGTTTCAGAACGCGGACGATATTTCCGGCTCCGAATCCGGCGCGCCGCAGCCGGCCAAATGCGCGCGCCAAGTCTTTGTCGTCGGCCAGAAAGCCATCGCGTGAAGTGCTGCGATACTTCTTGCGCAGGTAGCGTTCGATCAGCTCCGTCTCGTCGGTCTCGCCGTAGACGCCGCCCACGGCCGTCTCCGCGACAACCGGCGCAACTCTGCGTCCGCGCAGATCCTGAATGACGCGGGCGCGTCCGAAGCCTTGGTTTTCCAGACGCGAAGCAGCCATACTTTCGGCAAATCGCTTGTCGTTCAGGAACCCGTATTCGCGGAGACGCGCCATGATCGGGTCGATGTCGGCGGCGTTTTCGGCTTTACCGAGCAACTTCTGTCGCACTTCTCCCGAGGATTGAGAACGGCTTGCCAGACTCTTGAGTGCGTACGCCCACAGCTTCTCGGCATCAAGCTTCTTGGGGCTGACTTTACGCATTTAACGAACGGGTGTGCGACATAAAAAATGGACCTGGCTAAACGTTACGTAGCCGCCGCCAGCACGGCTGCCCGGCTGTCACGATCAAGCAAATAGGGCGGCTGAGGCATTTTTTGCCGTTCCGCTGAGACGCGTTCCGGATCGGACTTCAGCAACCGGCTTCCTGCAAGATTGTGATGCCGGTCCACGGAGCGCGATTCATCGCCGCGCAGGCGCCCGCCATAGCAGGCGAAGGTGATGAAATACCGCAAGCACCGCTCACTTGCGGTCGCGGCTCAGCCTGACATAACGCTACGCTCGGATTTCCTCGCATGTAACGAACTTTACGATTGACCATTGGCCGCAAAACTGCAAACGGCCTAGGGGAAGTATACTGTGGTTTACCATTTACCGGCTCGCCCCGGATTTGCGAGGGCTGGTAAGGTTGAAGGAGAACAAAATGGACAAAGACGGAATGGCTAATTTTTTTCTAGGTCTGGGTATTGGCGTCGGGATCGGAATGCTTTTCGCCCCGAAATCCGGCGAGGAAACTCGAGACTTGATCAAGAACAAGGCGGACGAAGGCAAAGAGTATTTGAAGCGGCAGTCGGCGACCTGGAAGGATTCGGCCGATGACCTCCTGGAGCGCGGAAAAGAAGCGATCGGGCGCCAAAAGGACAATCTGAACGAAGCCGTGGAAGCGGGTAAGCAGGCCTATCGCGAAAAGGTTGAACCGAACGTTCCATCGTCCGGAATGGCCAGCTAACTGACTGAACAGAGTAACTGCTATGTCTGAGGAAACTTTCAGGTGGGTGATCGCGGCGGCTGTCGCCATCTCGACGTTATGCATAGTCGTCCAGGCAGTCGTAATCCTGGTTCTCTTAAAGGTTCTGAAAACCACTCAGGCAAAGGTGATGGCAATGGTGGAGCGCGCGGAGCCGATTGTGGTCTCCGTGCGCCGCCTGATCGATGAGAACGGGCCGAAGTTTTCGGCCATTTCGACGGACGCCGCGGAAGTAGTCAAGATGGGTAAGGAGCAAGTTGCGCGGCTGAGCGAGTTGGTGCAGGATTTTAGCGAACGCGCCAAGGTTCAAGTGGCGCGTATCGATGGCGCCGTCGACGACACAGTCGACAAAGTTCAGCAGGCTAGCGGTGCTATGCGGAGTGTTGTGATGAAGCCGGTGCGTGAGATTGACGGAATTTTTTCCGGGATCAAAGCGGCGCTTTCGGTATACACGCACAGCCGCCGGGCTTCGGTGGACAACGCCACACAAGACGAAGAGATGTTCATCTAAGTGGCGAATCTAGCGTTGATCTACGGGTTACGCTTGCTGCCGTCGGATGAACTGGAATCGTACGGCGATGCCGCGGTCAAATTGAAGAACGGAAACTCCGCGTCGGTAACGATGCACCTGCTGGAGGGAGCTACCGAGCAGGAAATCCGAGATCAACTCATGCGATCGCTGGATGCGTTTTTCGAGTTTTATCCCGAGCTTTAAGGTGGGCGAAGCGGCTTTTATGCCGCTTTTTGAATTTTGCCGTCGCGAATGCAGGAAGTGCAAACCCGAATGCGCTGTGTCGCGCCGTTGATTACCGCGCGCACCTTTTGCAGGTTCACATTCCAGCGCCGCTTGGTTACATTGTGGGCGTGGCTGATCTTATTGCCGAACTGGGGACCTCTGCCGCAAACTTCACAAACACGTGCCATTTCTTAGAAATCTCCTGACGTAGACAAACCTGAGTGTAGCATTTCCAGGCTCATATCCGATAGGCGGAGGACGCCTTAGCGGTAGCGTTCTTCCAGGCGGCGAACAACTCGGCGCGACGAGTGTCGGGCATGGCGGGTTCGAAGATCCGTTCGGCGCGCCAGAACGATTCAACTTCGTCGACTCCGGAGAAGAATCCGATCGCGATACCGGCCAGGTAGGCGGCGCCGAGCGCGGTAGTCTCGACATCCGCCGGGCGAACGATGCGGCGGCCTAGAATATCGGCTTGGAACTGCAGCAGGAAGTTGTTAACTGCCGCGCCGCCATCGACGCGCAGTTCACGGACGGGCTCGCCGGAATCGGCCTCCATGGCATCGATCAATTCGCGTGTTTGGTAGCAAATTGCCTCGAGCGCGGCACGAACGATGTGGGCGCGGCCGGCGGCTCCGGTCAGCCCGGTGATGAGTCCGCGGGCGCCGGAATCCCAATAGGGCGTGCCCAACCCTACGAATGCGGGCACGAAATAAACGCCGCCATTGTCGCTGATAGAGGTCGCAAGGGTTTCGGACTCGGCGGCGGAAGTCAATATCCCCATCTGATCGCGCAGCCACTGAATGGCGGCGCCCGCGACGAAGACGCTGCCTTCGAGAGCGAATGCGGGGGCCGGGCCGGTCTGCGCCGCGCGCGTGCCGAGCAGTTTGTTGCGCGAAACGGGCGGCGCATGCTCACCGGTGTGCAGCAGGGCGAAGCAACCGGTGCCATAGGTATTCTTCGAGAGGCCGGCGCGGAAGCAGGCTTGGCCGGCGAGCGCGGCTTGCTGATCGCCCGCGATTCCGGCGATCGGAATTTCGGCGCCGAAGTGATTCGGGGCCGCGCTGCCGGCGATCCCGCTCGAAGAAACGATGCGCGGCAGCATCTGGCGCGGAATGTCGAAGATGGCGAGTAGCTCATCGTCCCACTGGCCGGTAACGAGGTCCATCAGCATGGTGCGGGAGGCGTTGGAATAGTCCGTCACGTGGGCCGCACGATTGGTCAGATTCCAGATCAGCCAGGTGTCGACGGTGCCGAACAGAAGGTCGCCGGCTTCGGCGCGGGCGCGCGCGCCAACGACGGAATCTAAAATCCAACGGATCTTGGAGCCGGAGAAGTAAGCGTCGATCACGAGGCCGGTCTTGCGCGTGATTTCGGGGGCCCGGGGGTCGCGGGCGAGCTCGGCGCAGAAGCCGGCGGTGCGGCGGCATTGCCAGACGACGGCGGGCGCGACAGGTTCGCCTGTGTGGCGGTCCCAGACCACGGTAGTCTCGCGCTGGTTAGTGATACCGATTGCGGCAATCTGGTTGGGCTCGATCCGGTGGCGCGCGATGACGGCTTGGGCGGAATCGATCTGCGCTTGCAGAATCTGGCGCGCATCCTGCTCCACCCAACCCGGCTTGGGATAGGCGCACGGGATGGGGAACGCCTCCATGGCAACGCGTTCGCCGCGCTGGTTGTAGAGAGCTGCGCGCGCACTGGTGGTGCCTTCATCGAGAGCCAAAAGATAAGACATGCTCGACGATTATATGCTGGCGTTGACGAACTCTACATATGGATGATAATATCTAAATGTGGAGATACTGAATGGGTGAAGCGCTCCGGAAGCACGCGCCCGCCGAACCGGTGGCGCCGGATCAGCGACAAAACCCGGAGGTGCGCAAGAGGCTTTCAGGGCCGGCTTTGCGAACGTTTTTCAATATTGCCGGAGCGTGGAATCTGAGCGTGCATGAGCAGCGCGCGCTGTTAGGGTGGCCCGCGCCGTCGACGTTGCATAAATACAAGAACGGTATCGCCGGAACGCTTCCGTACGACATGCTGATTCGGATTTCACTGGTGCTGGGAATCTACACGGCGCTGCATGTGCTGTATCCCGAGCCGGATTTGGCGGACCGCTGGCTGCAGTTGCCCAATGGCAATGCGCTGTTCGACGGGCGTCCGGCAATCGCATTTTTGGTGGATGGCGGCATGGACGCGCTGTACCAAGTGCGGCGGCTTTTGGATGGGCGGCGCGGCGCTTGGAACTGATGCCGCCCACGACGGCGCCGCACCTGATGAACACGCACCGTTTGATCCCGAGCCGCTACCCCACCGTGGGAATCCTCGATGCGGTGGCGAGCGTGGAAGATCTGGAGACGATCTTTGAGCTGGAGGGGTGGACCAAGGACCGGGTGTCGGCGGAACTGGGGATTTTGCCGATCGTTCCGCAATCGGAGTGGGTGACGGGGCGGCCGATGTCGACGATCATCATGGCCGCGTTTTGCCATCCGCGACAGGAGGGGAGCCGGTTCAACGGTCCGACGCGAGGCGCCTGGTACGCTGGCTTTTCGCTCGAGACGGCGCATGCGGAGACGATCTTCAACCGCACTAAGGAGCTCGCCGAGATCGGGGTGTTCGAAACGCGGGTGCAGATGCGGTTGTATCTGGCAAATTTCCACGCGGTGTTTCATGACGTGCGAGCGCGGGTGCCGGAGAATGAAGCGTATCAAGACCCGAACAGCTACGCGGCGTCACAGGCGCTGGCGCGTGAGCTGATGGATGCCGGATCGAACGGAGTGCTTTACCGCAGCGTGCGGCACGAGGGCGGAGAATGCGTCGCGTGCTTCCGGCCCAAGCTGGTGAAGAATGTGCGGGCTTCGAAGCACTTCGAGTACCGGTGGAACGGGACGCCGGTGCCGACGATACATACGCTTCCTCGTTAAGAGTGACGCTACCGCTTAGAATTGATCAGCGCAGAGTCCAGTCCGGGAGCGGAACTCATGTCGAGTATATCCAGACCACCGTTTCCGACGAGATCGCCAATCGCGAAGAACGGTACCGACCCAGGCACCGTGAAATTGAGGGGCTGCAGAGTGAAGGACGCATTCCCATTGTTGAGAAAAATGGCGTAGTTGCTGACGAACTGAAGGGTTGAAGCGCCGACACCCGCCGTGAGTTGTACGCTGCGAAGCCCGAAAACGAGATCGGCTTTTGAATCAAGGTTCAAGTCGACAGTCTGCAGGAACATGGAGGCTCCCTTTGCATTGAAGGTCGGGCTCTGTCCAGTGCGAAATGTACCGTCGCCGTTACCCAGGAGAATGGTGGCGGCTGGACCCGCTACCGACGAGAAAGCCAGCGCCAAATCAAGTTTGCCGTCGCCGTCGAAATCTCCCGTGACGGCTTGGTACCCGGCAGCTTGAGCGAGCGGGCTCGGGGTCTGGAAGGTTCCGTCGCCATTACCAAGCATCAGAGCCGGTCCGCCATTCACAGTCACCAAATCTAACCTGCCATCACCGTTGAAGTCTCCCATCGCGCCCACCTGCGCGCCGTTATTCAAGCTCGGAGCTGGAGTGATCACCGGAAGTTTGAATGTCCCGTCGCCTTTCCCTAGCAAAGCCACTACTTCCACAGTTGCGCTTCCGGAAGGCTCGCCCACCGAGATCACATCCAGAATTCCGTCGCCATTTACGTCGCCTATCAAAGAGTTTAGGAACACGCCGCTCGTCGGGGTGCCAGCCGCGTGGAAAGTACCATCTCCATTCCCCAAAAGCACCAATGCATTCACTGAAGAGCCTGATAGAAAAGTAATCAGAGCGTCCGGCTTACCGTCGCGGTTGAAATCCCCAGTCCCGACGACGTTCGCCGATGCCGCCGCGAAGACTTGCACGGGATCTTGAAAGGTGCCGTAGCCGCGGCCCAACATGATCGAAACTCCTTGCGCGGTCGGGAACAATGCATCCAGATTTGCATCGTGATTGAAGTCCGCCAGAAAAGGGAAACCAGTGGGGCCAGCTGGAATCCGCGCGTAATGCGGCACTAAGAACGTTCCATCTCCGTAGCCTCGCAAAATCGAAACCGCGCCACGGGCGGCATTTAGATACGCGTACTTGTTCAGTACCAGAATGTCAGTGCTCTGGGGCGATAGAGGGGTGAAATTGCCGAGGGCGAGCACTACCGGCGTAAGTTGTGCGGCGAAATTGTAAGATGTTTGAAACGTTCCATCTCCGTTCCCCAGGAACGTCGATACTGTCGCCGAGCCGGTGTTGGCCATGGCAATATCGATTTTGTTGTCAAAGTTGAAATCGGCCACCGCAATTGAATTCGCAGACTCGCCGGCGCCATAATAAGCCGGCTTACCGAAGGTACCGTCGCCGTTGCCGATAAGAATTTCAGCCTGACTGGCGGGGTGGCTGGGACCGATACTCTGCACGGCCGCTGCAAGGTCAGCTTTCCCATCGCCGTTCAGGTCGGCGATGACTAAGGCGGTCGGCTCACCTCCTACGGGGAGGACCACCGCTGCCTGGAAAGTTCCGTCTCCGTTTCCCGGATAACGAGTCAAAATAGGAACGATTGCAGTTGTCTGGGTCTTATACCCGGCGACAATCAAATCCAGCTTGCCGATTCCGCGAAAATCTCCCGTTGCAACGGCCGACGGAGTGTATCCAAGGGTAACGGAGCTTGTCACTTGAAAGGTTCCATCTCCTTTGCCGCTGAGGATCAGGATCGTGTTGGGCCGGACGAGCGCGAGATCCAGTTTGCCGTCACCGTTGAAATCCGCGACAGATACGAAAGTGGCGGCTCCGACGGAAACGTGCGATCCCAGGCGAAACGTTCCATTGCCGTTGCCGAGCAAGATCGTTACCGAGGGCGTGTTGCCGGCGACCGCCAGATCGATTTTCCCGTCCCCATTGAAGTCGCCTGTGGCGATCCACTTGGGGAAGGTTCCGGTGGCGACGACGATGGGAGCTTCAAATCCTCCGGACGAATTCCCGAGAAGTATAGAAACGCTGTTCGAGCTTTCGCTGACGACGGCGACGTCCTGAAATGTATCGTGATTGAAATCCCCGACGGCCATGGATACGGCATTCGCGCCCACCGGGAACTGCTGGGGTTCCGCGAAGGTGACAGGCTGGGGTTGCGCCAGAAGGGAACAAAGCGAGAAACAAAAAAAGATCAACGTAAGTTTCATAGGATCTAGCCGGGCGATTCGTCGTGGAACAAGGAGCCTAGCACAATACATCTAGCACACCGCGGTTGCCAATGAACTATCTTTCGTGGTAACTTCCAGTCCTCAGTAACAGCTTCAGATCTGGAGGACTTCGTGTTCCGTAATCTTTGCCTTATTCTTTGCGCGCTCCCGCTTAGCGCTTCAATTCAACTTTCAGTCAAGAGTTCTTTGCCTTCGCCGCAATTGCTCGGGACTCCCATTTTGTTCACCGCAACGGCGACCGATACGAATGCGGGAGCGTTGAGTTACAGCTACGCCGTGCAACTCGGCGGCAATCCGTTTCAGCTCATGCAGGATCTGACGCAGCAGGCCACATTCACATGGGCGCCTTCGCTGGTCGAGAGTGTATACCATGTGCAGGTTACGGCGCGGAACAATTCGACGCTGCAAACAGCCCAAGTTTCGATTCCGTATGGCATTCGATCGCGTGTGATTGGTACTACTGCCGCAGTTTCCAGTACCAGCAACCCACTCGTCGCGCTTTATAGCGCACCGACTTGCCCGAGCGGAAGTCAGATGCGGGTGCGGTTTACTAAATCGGGAGCGGCCATTTCCGATGTCACCGATCTGCGAGCGTGCCATGCCGGCAGTATGAATTTCTATGTCGCCGGAATGTACCAGCAAAGCACTTATACGATGCATCACGAAGTTGTAACAAACGGCGTGAGCGTTCCGGGACCGGACCTGACTTTTGTAACCGGTACGCAGTCGGCGTCGCTTCCCTCCTATGTGGTTCAAGTGCCGCCATCGGCCCAGGCCGACATCGCGGACAAAGTGATCCTGAACAGCCACATTGAACTAAGCCCGAAGCCGGCGATTTCCGCCACGGCGACGGATCTGGCTGGGAACATCCTCTGGTATTTCGCTCCGGAACTGACGACGTCGCAAGAAGGTTCCATCCTGACCCGCGCGCTGCCCGGCGGGACGATGTTCTTTATTCTGAACGGGGTGGGGTCGCAGAGTTCTACGGCTTCGGCGTCCCAGTTATTAGTTCAAGTGGACCTGGCGGGAAATAAACTGCTCGCCACCAATGCGCAACGCGTTTCGGAACAGTTGATCGCGGCGGGCACGGATCCGATAGACGACTTCTCGCACGATGTGATTCAGTTGCCGAACGGCGACATCGCGGCGCTTTGTTCGGTGGAGCGGCTGTATCCGCCGGGAACGCAGGGTTCGGCGACAACCGTCGACATCGTTGGCGAGATGATTGTGCTGCTCGATAAAAATCTGCAACTGAAATGGCATTGGAATGCCTATGACCACTTGGACATCAACCGCAGGGCGACGCTGAACGACACGTGCCAGGCGGGGCTGCAAGGCTGTCCGCAGTTGAAGCTGGCTTCGTCCGCAAACGACTGGACGCACGGTAATTCAATTATCTATTTGCCGAGCAGCGGTGACTTTCTAGTTTCGATGCGCAATCAGGATTGGGCGATTAAGGTCGATTACGCCAACGGAACCGGCTCGGGGAATGTGCTGTGGCGCTTGGGAGCGGGCGGCGACTTCGCAATATCGTCGACGGACCCGTCGCCTTGGTTCACGCATCAACACGATGTTGGTTATGAGCAGGGGAATGAGGACCTTCTCACGGTATTCGACAACGGCAACACGCGTAAGGCGATGAATCCGGGGAAGAAAGAATCTAGCCGCGGCCAATCGCTGTTACTGGATGAAGGAAATCTCACGGCGACACTGACGGTTAATGACGATCTGAAGAGTTACTCGCCGGGTTTAGGCAGCGCGCAAATGTTAGCCAATGGCGGTTACTGGTTCAACTCCGGATATCAGAACATCAGCGGCCCGAACGGATACACCCAGGTGTATGAGTTTACGCCGGTGGGCTCGATCGATTTTCAGATTGCCGATACGAACTACACGTACCGGAGCTTCCGGATGGTGGATCTATATACGCCGCCGGCGACTTAGGCG
>JBBROU010000127.1:0-13490 GCA_038229055.1 Bryobacterales bacterium
ATCACCGAGACCCTGGGAAGCGGGTGGCACATCTTCATCTCGACCGCTGCCATCACGCTCTACACTTCGAGCAACACGTTCATTCTGTACCTGGTGGCGACGCCGGCTTCGGTCGGATTCTACATCGCGGCGCAGCGGATCATCATGGCGGCGAAGTCGCTCTTCACCCCCCTATCGACGGCCATTTTCCCTCATATCAGTCACCTGGCGAGCAGTTCGCGCGAGGACGCGGTGGTGTTCATCCGCAAGAATCTGAAGCGGCTGACGCTGCCGTTCCTGCTGATGTCGGTGTGCTTAATCGTGGGCGCGCCCATTGTGATCCCGATCGTCTTCGGACCGAAGTACGGCGAGGCGATCCGGCTGCTTCAAGTGATGGGGCCGATCCCGTACGTCGTTGCCTTGGGAACAAGTTTCGCGACTTACTTCATGCTCGGCTTGGGCTACCGGCGGGAATGGTCGCGCATGATCATGCAGGCGGGCGCAATCAATTTCGTGCTGCTGCTGCCGCTGCTTTATCTGCTCGCACCGGCGCTGGCCGTGGCCGTGACAGGCACGCTGGTTGAGGTCTTCGTGCTGGCCCGATCGTACGTGTTTTACCGCAAACACCAGTAAACTGGAACAGAGTAATCAATGTCAATGGCGACCACGTTGTCCCTGGAACAAGAAACGAACCCGTGGCTTGCGGCCGCCGCGCGGTTCGATGAAGCCGCCGATCGTCTGAGTCTGGATGACGGAATGCGTAAGGTGCTGAGGAGCCCGGCGCGCGAAGTGACCGTGAATATTCCGGTGATGCTGGACGATGGGCGGCTCGAAGTTTTCACGGGTTACCGTGTGCAGCACTCCATCGCGCGCGGCCCGGGCAAAGGCGGCATTCGCTATGCGCCCGACGTGACGCTGGATGAAATTCGCGCGCTGGCTTCATACATGACATGGAAGTGCGCCGTGGTGAACATTCCGTTCGGCGGTGCGAAAGGCGGCGTGATCTGCCAGCCAAGCATGATGTCGGACGGCGAGCTGGAGCGCATCACGCGCCGGTATACCGCCGAGATCATCGAGTTCATCGGGCCTGAACGCGATGTTCCCGCGCCCGATGTGAACACGAACGATCAGGTGATGGCGTGGATCATGGACACTTATTCCATGCACGTGCGGCACACCACCACGGCCGTGGTTACGGGCAAGCCGCTGGACCTCGGCGGCTCCAAAGGACGCCCGGAAGCTACGGGGCGCGGCTGCATGATGGTGGTATTGAAGGCCCTGAAGAAGCTGGGTCTCGAACCGCCGGCCACGAGCGTCGTAATTCAGGGTTTCGGCAACGTCGGCGGCATGGCGGCGAAGCTGATGTCGCGGATGGGCTTCAAGATTATTTGCATCGTGGAATACGACGGTGCAATTTACAACCGCAACGGCCTCGATATTGCCGCGCTCGCCGCGCACCGCAAGGAGACCGGATCGATCCGCGATTTCTCGGAAGGCGAAAACATGGACCGCCATGAAGCCTTGTTTCTGGATTGCGAGGTGCTGATCCCCGCGGCCACCGAGAACGTGATCACCTCCGCTAATGCCGACCGCTTGCGCTGTAAGATTCTTTGCGAAGGCGCTAACGGGCCGACCACGTCGGTGGCCGATGAGATCCTTTCCGAGAAACGCATTTTCGTGATTCCCGATATCCTGGCCAATGCCGGCGGCGTAACGGTTTCCTATTTCGAATGGGTGCAGGACCGGCAGGGATTTTTCTGGAACGAAACGCTGGTGAACGAGCGGCTCGAAGAGATCATGAACGCGAGTTTCGATGCCGTGGTCGCAAACGCGGAAAAACACGGCGTGAACAACCGGACCGCGGCTTACATGCTCGCGCTGGACCGTGTCGCGTTCGCGATCAAGCTGCGCGGGATCTACGCGTGAGCTGCTAGAGGGCGATGTCTTCGGAAGCCTCAACGCCGTTGATGCGGCAATACAACGCCGTAAAACAGCAGGTCCCGCAAGCGTTGTTGCTGTTCCGGCTGGGCGACTTCTACGAGCTGTTTTTCGAAGACGCGGTGGTTGCCGCGCGCGAGCTCGAGATCACGCTCACGTCGCGCAACAAGGAAAAGGGTGTGGCGATTCCCATGTGCGGCGTTCCGTACCATTCGGCCGAAGGGTACATCGCGCGGCTGATCCACAAGGGCTATCGCGTCGCCATTTGCGAACAGTTGGAAGAGGCGGGGCCGGGCAAGAAACTGGTGCGCCGCGAGATCACGCGCATCGTGACTCCCGGCACCGCGACCGACGCGCACTTGTTGCGTTCGCATGAGAACAACTTCCTGGCAGCGGTAGCGCGGAACGGGCAGCGCGCGGGGCTGGCGCACGTCGATATTTCAACGGGCGAATTTCGCGTTACCGAAATCGATAATGCCGAAGTAGAAGCGGCGCTCGAAACGTTGGGAGCCCGCGAAGTATTGATGGCCGCACAGCATCCGCTGTTTCGCGCCGAGGGCCGCCGCGCTTATCTCGCGACCGAGCTGGAAGACTGGATTTTCAGTCACGACTACGCCGAGCGCGCGCTGCGGGACCACTTCCAACTGCTGTCTCTCGATGGCTGCGGCCTCGCCGGAAAACACGCCGCGGTGAGTGCGGCGGGCGCGATCCTGCACTATCTTCGCGACACGCAGCGCGCGGCTCTGGAACATCTGGACCGGCCGGCGCACTACGATCAATCCGAAAACATGGCGCTCGATTCGGTGACCGTGCGAAATCTGGAATTGATCGAGCCGGTGTTTCCGGGTGAGGGATCGACGCTCATCGGCGTTCTGGATCAGACCTCGACCGGGATGGGCGGACGGCTCTTGCGGCATCGCCTGCTGCATCCGTCACTGAATGAAGCCGAGATCAACGGACGGCTCGATGCGGTTGCCGATCTGCTAAAGGCGACCATTCTGCGCGCAGAAATTCACAAGGAACTCAAGCCGGTTCAGGATCTGGAACGGCTTCTGGCCAAGATCACCATCGGCAGCGCGACGCCTCGCGAGTTGGTGGCGCTCGGGCTTTCACTCCAACAAATTCCGAAGCTGGGCCAGAGTCTATCGTCCGCAACGGGGCGTCTGGCGGAGATTGCCGCGCGCCTCGACGACATCCCGGAACTGCGCAACACGATTCTCGATTCGATCGCCGAAAGTCCGCCATTGAATTTATCCGACGGCGGCACCATTCGCTCGGGACACAATGCGGAACTGGATGAGCTGCGCGATCTGCGCCAGAATGGGCGCGAATATATCGCGCAGATTGAGGCGCGCGAGCGGACGCGTACCGGGATCGCATCGCTGAAGGTGCGGTTTAACAATGTCTTCGGCTACTACCTAGAAATCTCCAGAGCCAACATGCATCTGGCGCCCGCGGATTATGAGCGCAAGCAGACGCTGGTGAATGCCGAGCGGTTCACCACGCCGGAGTTGAAGGATTACGAGCGCAAGGTGCTCGACGCCGAAGATAAAATTCTGCTGCTCGAGAAGCAGATCTTCACCGAAGTGCGCCAATATGCCGCGTCGCATGCGCAGCGGATTCGCGCGACCGCCGCCGCGGTGGCGGAACTGGACCTAACCGTGTCACTGGCGCAGGTGGCCGCCGAGAATCGCTACACGCGCCCGAAGTTTTCGCCGGAAGGCGAGATGCGCATCGCCGCCGGCCGTCATCCCGTAATCGAAAAATTAGCCGCCGAAGACACCGGGCGATTCATTCCGAATGACGTTTACTTGAACACGACGTCGGATTTGATCGCGGTAATCACGGGTCCGAACATGGGCGGCAAGTCCACTTATCTGCGCCAGGCCGCGCTGATCGCGATCCTGGCGCAGATGGGTTCCTTCGTGCCGGCGGATGACGCGACGCTGCCGCTGATTGACCGCATCTTCACGCGCATCGGCGCGTCGGACAACCTCGCGCGCGGCCGATCCACGTTCATGGTCGAGATGACCGAAACAGCGGTGATTCTGAATACTGCGACGCCGCGCAGCTTCATCGTGCTGGATGAAATCGGACGCGGGACGGCAACGTACGACGGCCTGGCGCTGGCCTGGGCCGTGGTCGAGCACATTCACCAGACTACGCGCGCCAAGACGCTATTCGCCACGCACTATCACGAGCTAACCGAGTTGGCCGAGCAGCTCGATGGCGTGCGCAATCTGCGTGTGACCGTGAAGGAGGCCGGCGAGCGCATCATTTTTCTGCGTAAGGTCGAGCCGGGAAAAGCCGACCGCAGTTATGGCATCGAAGTGGCGCGCCTCGCCGGCCTGCCGCTGGCCGTGATTGAACGCGCGCGCGAAGTTCTGCGCTTCCACGAACGCACCGAGCACAGCATGACCGAGGAACTGGCGCCGCGCGACCATCCAATTCAGATCCGTTTGTTTGAGCCTTCGAACCAGGAGCTCGCCGACCAGATCCGCAAGCTGGATCTGGACGAGCTTCGCCCGATCGACGCGTTGAAGCTGCTGCACGAGATGCGGAAGCAGTTGACCTGACCATGCGCGTCGCCGGGATCATGAGCGGCACCTCGCTCGACGGAATCGATGTGGCGATCGTCGACATCCGGGTCCGGAAGTTAGCACTGTTGGCCTATCGGACCACACCTTATCCGGACGCGGTGCGTCAAGAGATCCTCGCGGTTTCGAATGCGAACACCCACACTGCGGCGATTTCGCGTCTGAACTTCGTGCTGGGCGAGTTATACGCGCAGAGCGTTCGCGCAACCTGCAAAGCGGCGCGGATTCCTCTTAAGTCAGTCGAGCTGATCGGCTGCCACGGCCAGACGATTTACCACGAAGGCACGAACACGTTGCAGATCGGCGAAGCGGCCGTTATGGCCGAGCGATTGGGTATCCCCGTCGTCTCGGACTTCCGCACACGCGATATTGCGGCGGGTGGCGGAGGCGCGCCGCTGGTTCCGTTTCTGGATTTCCGCTTGTTTCGCCACCGCACGCGGCATCGGATCTTACTCAATATCGGCGGCATCGCGAACTTCACTTCCATTCCGGAGGGCGCACGGCTGGAAAATGTGATCGCGTTCGACACGGGGCCCGGCAACATGGTCATCGATGCGCTGGTGCGCGAGTATTCCAACGGGAATCAACTGTTCGATTCCGCCGGCGCGATCGCTGCCGGATCAACGGTGAACCGTAAGCTGCTAAATGAACTGACACGCGATCCGTACTTCCGAAAGAAGCCGCCGAAGACCGCCGGTCGTGAGCAATACGGCGCTGAATTTGTCGTCCGCATGAAGGCATCGGGCGATTCGGTCTCGAATCTGATCGCCACGGCGACCGCATTGACGGCCGTCACCATTGCGCAAGCCATCCAGCGGTTCGCGCCCAATCCGGATGATTTAATCGTCGCGGGCGGCGGCGTCCACAACCGGCAGTTGATGGGAACGCTCCATGCGCTTCTGCCTGACGTGCGCATCGCTACGACAGCGAATTTCGGCATCGACCCCGACGCGAAAGAAGCGGTGGCGTTTGCGCTGCTCGCTTACGAAACGTGGCACCACCGGCCCGGCAATGTTCCCGGCGCGACGGGCGCGCTCAGGCCCGTGATCCTCGGCAAAGTCACCTTCAGTAAATGAACCAAGGCTCGGCGGTGTCACAATAGAAGTTGCCCGCCGAACTTGCCAACTCAGTGCTTCAGGTGCCGCACTCGCGCATTCGTGAATTGGCCGAATCGGCCATGAAAATGGACGGCGTCTTGAAGCTGTACTTCGGCGAATCCAACCTCCCGACGCCGGAATATATCAAGCAGGCCGCTGTAGATGCGCTGCGCGACGGCTTCACCTTTTACACCGAAAACGCCGGTCTTCCCTCGCTGCGGCAAGCCATCGCGAAACACTATCTCGACCTGCAGGGCGTGACTCTCGACCCCGCGGAAGAGATCGTCGTGACCGCCAGCGGCGTGCAGGCGCTGAATGTTTCCATCCGCGCGGTCCTCGATCCCGGCGATGAGGCGCTGGTGCTGACGCCTGCCTGGCCGAACGGCTCCTCCATCATCGCGATGGCGAACGCGACTGCCCGCCAGATTCCGCATGTGCTGAACGGCGACAGATATGAGATCGATTTCGCGGCGCTTGAGGCTGCGGTGACGCCGCGAACGAAACTGCTGCTCTACACTTCACCGTCGAATCCGCTCGGCTGGGTAGCCACCGAAAACGATCAGGATAGGCTCCTCGCATTTGCGCGCAAGCACTCGCTGTGGCTGCTGGCGGATGAAGTTTACGACCGGCTGTACTACGGCGCGGAGTTGGGAACACCGGTGCCGTCGATCTTACGAAAAGCCACGCGTGAAGACGCGGTGCTGGTGGCGCATTCGTTCTCGAAATCCTACTGTATGACCGGCTGGCGCGTCGGCTGGCTGGTGGCCCGCCCCGACCTCGGCCGCAAAGCGACGCAATTGAACGAGTTCATCATCTCGCACGCGACGGCGTTCGCTCAAAAAGCCGCGGAGACCGCGCTGGCCCACGGCGAAAACGAGCTGCGCGCAATGCTGGCACGTCTTCGCGACAATCGCGACTTCTGCCTGAATGCGCTGCGCAAGATGCCGGGCATCACCGTGCCCGAGCCCGACGGCGCGTTCTATCTTTTTCCGAAAGTTGCTGGGCTGTCCGATTCGTTCGCGTTCTGCACGGACCTGCTGCATCAGGCGCGCGTAGGCTTAGCGCCGGGCGTCGCTTTCGGGGCGGGCGGCGAAGGCTCAGTGCGGATCTGCTATGCCGCGGATCGGTCCGTCCTCGATCCCGCGATGGAACGTCTGGGAAATTACATGGCGCAGCATCCGAGCGCTATCGCCGCAGCGTAGCCTGATTATGCGCGTCGTTGCTTTTTTGCTCCTTGCCCTTGCGCTTCACGCTCAGAAGACCGATGATCGCATCACGGCTTTGAGTACAGCCGTGGCTTCCGATCCCCAAAGCCTCAAGCTTCAGAATCAGCTCGCCAAAGCTTATATCCAGAAGATGCGCGAGACAGTTGACTTCAGTTATCTTGACCGGTCATCGAAGCTGATCGACGGAGTTCTCGATAAAGATCCAGGTAACTACGAGGCGTTGCGGCTGCGCAGCGAAGTGTTGATGGAGCGGCACGAGTTTCAGCGCGTCGCCGATTATGCGCAGGAGATGTCTAAGTTCGCGCCCAACGATCCTTGGAACTGGGGAACCCTCGGCGACGCGTCCATGGAATTGGGTAAATATGAAGACGCTTCTCACGCATACGAACGAATGATGGCTCTCCGGCCCGATCTTTCCAGTTACAATCGCATGGCGTATTACAAGTTCGTCACCGGTAACGCTGACGAAGCCATCGCGCTGATGAAGTCCGCAATCGTCGGCGGAAGCCGTGCGCCGGAGAACGTGGCATGGTGTCTCACGGATCTCGCTAGCATGTATTTCAAGACCGGCAAGATTTCCGATGCGCAGGCGGCATTCGAGCAGGCGCTCCAGGTATTTCCCGGCTATTATCCGGCCAATGCGGGGTTGGGGAAATTGCTTTCCGCCGAGAATAAGCCGGCGGCGGCGGTTGCGTATTATAAGAAAGCCGAAGCGGCCGTCCCCATGCCGGAATTCGCGGCCGCGCTGGCGGATTTGTATGACCGGCTCGGCAACAGGGAGGATCGCGTTAAGCAAACCCAGTTGCTCGATGTCATCGAGAAAATGGCGGTTGCCGGAAACGAGAAGACGAACCGCAATCTGGCTCTGCTCTATGCCGATCAAAACCGGAATCTGGATCGCGCCCTGGAGTTGGCGCAGAGCGAGATGCGCGTCAGGCCCGATATCTATACCTGCGATGCGATAGGCTGGGTCCTTTACAAGCTCAAGAGATATGACGAAGCTTGGGGCTACAGCAGGAAATCGATGATCTTCAAAACCCCGGAGCCGTCATTCTATTTTCATGCAGGCATGATCTGCGCCGCGCTGGGCCGCAAGGAAGAAGCCAAGGCGTTCTACGACCGTGTGGAACAACTCAACGGCAGATTCGATTACCGGTCGGCGGCATTGCTTCAACTCGCCCGCAAGCACTAAAAATAAGGTTCCATGCTCTTCGATTCGCCGGTTTACTTCCTTTTCCTTATTCTGGTGGTTTCCGTCTATTGGAAGCTTGGGTTTCGGTCGCAGAACATATTCCTACTCGCAGCCAGTTACTTTTTCTATGGCTGGTGGGACTGGCGTTTTCTGCTGTTGATGATCGCCTCGACGGTTGTCGATTTCTTTATTGCCAGAGGTCTCGATTCGGGAATGACTCCCGCGCGGCGGAAACAACTACTGATCCTGTCGCTGATCGTCAACTTTGGCGTACTCGGAATTTTTAAATACTTCAACTTCTTTATCGGCTCGTTCAAACACGGGCTTGCGTTACTCGGCATCGGCGGCCTGCCGGATTCCTTTCTTCAAGTAGTGTTACCCCCCGGGATTTCGTTCTACACGTTCCAGGAAGTCGCTTACATCGTGGACGTTTACAAAGGCCGCCTGCGCGCGTCGGACCGGTTCGTCGACTACGCACTGTTCATCAGCCTCTTTCCGCATCTGGTTGCCGGCCCGATTCAACGTCCATCGCACCTGCTGCCCCAGGTTCAGCGCCCTCGCGTTTGGGACCCCTCACAGGTATTCGATGGAATGCTGCTGATTGCCGAGGGCCTATTCCGGAAATGCGTCATTGCCGACAACTGCGCCCTGATTGCGAATGCCGCGTTCAATGGGAAGCTTGGGGGCCCGAATCTTCCCGTGCTGCTGATTGGCGTTTACGCGTTCGCCTGGCAGATTTATGGCGATTTCAGCGCGTATAGCAACATCGCGCGCGGCAGCGCCCAACTCCTCGGCTTTCATTTCATGGTGAACTTCCGGCAGCCGTATCTCGCGGAAAGCCTGCAGGATTTCTGGCACCGGTGGCACATCAGCCTGAGCACCTGGCTTCGCGATTACCTATATATTCCACTGGGCGGAAATCGGAAAGGGAACATCCGGACCTATGTGAACCTGATGCTGACCATGTTACTCGGCGGCCTCTGGCACGGCGCGAACTTTACCTTCGTCATGTGGGGCGGCATTCACGGCGGAGGTCTCAGTCTTGAACGCTTCTTTAGGAAAGCTTCGGATAAAGTGCGCACGGAATTCTTCTCGCGATGGGCGCGCAGAGTCGTCATTTTTCACCTGGTCTGTCTTGCCTGGGTCTTCTTCCGCGCGGATTCGATAACCGTGGCATTTACGATGTTGAGCGGCATCGGAAGCTGGGAGTGGAGACCGGAATACGCGGCGGCACTCAAGTTTCTAGCAATTTTTTCGCTGCCTCTTTTCATCGTTGACTTGTTCCTGGAGGCGAGCGGCGATGAGTACATGCTGCAGTCGCGCGGCTTCCCTGAGCGCGTCGCTACCGGATTCGCGTGCGTGCTTCTTTTGATTCTTTTCGGAGCGAATCAGGCGAATGCCTTCATCTATTTCCAGTTCTGAGGCGCTTCAAAAAAAGTCGGCCGGTGCATCGCGGGCCATGGCCTTGCTCCTTGGGGGCTTGATTTTACTTGGGATCGTCGCCGAGCTTGCCGGTTCCGTGGGCCTTTCCCGTGTCAGCCGAATTCAGCGGCGGATCGATGCCGAATCGCGCGAGGCGCTTCACCTTCCCCGAGTGAGCGCGAATGGGCGCCCCACGCTGCTGCTGGTCGGGAATTCCCTGATCCTCGAAGGAGTCGATTTTCCGCGCTTGAAAACGCTGATCGCAGGCAACTACGACGCGCACCGGTTCATCATCGAACAGACCTATTACACCGATTGGTACTACGCGCTCAAAAAACTCTTCCGGCATGGTTCGCAGCCGAGCCGGGTAGTTTTGTCGCTCTCTGTTGGTCAGTTGGTGGCCGACGCAACGCGCGGCGAGTTCACCGCCCGGTATGCCATGGATGTTCAGGACTTGCCCGATCTGGCGCGCCGCGAGCATCTCGATATGACAACCGCCAGTAACCTGCTGTTCGCGCATTACAGTGGGTGGTTGGGAGCGCGTGTTGAGATACGCAAGTGGCTGCTGGCACGCATGGTGCCCGATGCCGAGAACCTGGCCAACGTGCTCGGGTTCCGTCAGGCCCGGCAAGTCACGCCGGAGACACTGGCGATGGCGCGGGTAAAGTTGCGGGAAATTCAAAATCTATGCACCATAAACGGAGCGGAGTTCGCGGTCCTGCTCCCGCCGGTGATCACGGACGACGGTTCGCAGCTCCTATCCCGGATTGGAGCCGAGAACGGTGTACAGATTTTAGTCCCCGTGCAACCAGGCGAGTTTTCCAGGGAATCCTTTCGCGACGGTTTTCATTTGAACACAACCGGATCGGAGGCTTTCACTCCCAGATTGGCCGGTAAGCTCGCAGTTCAATAGACCCGCCGGTCGAAACGGCCCCACCTCGCCCGATATCCAATTAGAATTGCCGCGTTTCGGCGCTTGATCTTATCGCCGCGACTCTGCTCCGGGCTCTCGCACGGCATTTTGGTGAGATTAAACCCTGGTGATATTCACTACGTTTTCGCATTTGCTGTGTTAGAGTACCCAGGGTTCCCGAAGAAAACTTTTCAATATGATTACATGTGACGCCACCCGTTTGCACCGCTGCGCGCTTCTGCTTCCACTGTTCCTGGCAACGACCCTCACCTTGCCCGCAGCCATTACGAATGTTCAAGTTAGCGGCGTAACCACCACCCAGGCGGTGATCTCGTATACTGCCCCGGACAACTTCGCGTGCTCGATGAGCGTGAGCGAGAGCGGCACCTATTCACCACTGGTGCATGACGTGGATCCAGCGCTGTTCGCAAACGCATCTTCCGATAGCCGTCCAGGAAATATCAGCAACGGTCTGCAGCGCACGTTTGTAGTCGGCAAGAGAGCCGCCGAAATCGCGCTGAATAACAAATATTATTCGCGCGCATTGCAGACCAATACGGTTCATTATTTCCAGCTCAAGTGTTCCATGAGCGGGTCGGTCACCTACTCCGGCCAATTTCAGACACAGAATATCCCGCTCGGCAACACGTACGCCGATCCGCAGCCGGTCGACCCGAAAAATCCTGGGCAATACGCCTGGCCGACACTCAGCTTTTCCGATCGAACCGAGCAGATTGTCGATCCGCAAACGGGCGCGCTGATCCGCCGGGTGTCGCTGCCGCAAGACCGGGTTACGACCCAGAACGGTCAAAGTTTCGCCATGGCCCGGTCCACCTCGTGGAGTAATCCGTTCGCAGCGTTGGCTCGGTTGCCCGGCAGTGCCGGAGCGACGATTCAAGGCAACAACGCCGGCAGGTTGCTGCTCCTGCCGCAGAATAATTCATATTTCGGGTATATCAGTTTTTTCAAGGGCCTTCACGCCAACAACACCACGACACTGAACTGGTTCCAGGTAAACTTGGGCGCCTCCACCACTAACTTCGGCTGCAACACGTCCGCCACGGACGACTGTAAGATTGTGGTCTGCCTGACGGTGGACGGGGTCAACTGCTACGCCGGCGGGACGCAATTCGAAAAGGCACTTACGAGCACCCCGAACACGTATGCGTTTGGAACTACCGGTACGGCCGTGGATCTGTGGCAACAGCCCGGCGTGAAGCCGCCCGATGGGACTCAGGTGGCCACGCGCGTCGGCACGGTAACTTGCGATGGCAGCTCCACGGTTACGTTCATCAGCGGCGACTTCTTCGGCACGCATTGGTCGCCCGGAAGCACAATTACCATCAATAACATCGACTACTCCATCGCCGCGGTCAATAACATCAACGTGCTGACGTTAACGTCTTCATGCCCCAGCACGGCGGGTCAGCAAGTTCCTTATCAAGGCACTAACTTCGGCGTGCTCGTGCGCAAAAAGACCGCCAGCAACGACACCGTCACGGTTTCCAGCTCGCAGGTTTACTACCAAAACGGAGCTTTTCCTTTCTGGTCGTTCACCGGCGGATTCGATCTCTGCGGCCCGAAGCCGGTGATCGGACCTACGGGAAACGCCGGCTATAATTGTTCGCTCTACAACAGCGGGCCCATCTTCTGGATCGATGGCACCACGGGAGAAGCTCATCTCATAGCGCGCAACAACGGGTACGGGTGCGGCGTGTTCGATTCCATTGTATTCGACAGCGCCAACGCCGATATCTTCTATTGCGGCGGCAACAATCCGGTCTCCATGCGCTATTTCGGGAATCATTCGGAGCCTGGCAACACGCAGACCCCTGGACATTTCGAGGAGTCGGAGAATCTTCCCGCGTGCAACGCGGGGTCGAACCCCACCAACCAGCCGTGCTTCCGGACGACGTTTCTAACGGGCCCGACTACCATGGCCGCTTTAACTTCAGCCTTCGATCCATCGTTCCAAGCCGATCGATTCCTGACGTTTTACTTCGTCGGCATGGAGAACAACGCAATGATCTTCCGTAACTGGAGAGGGCCGTACACATCCATCGGTTGGACCATTGTTTTCAAGCCGTATGCCACCTCGAATTCAATGCCGGGCAACGCAGGCTGTGTGGGAGGGGGCTTGCAGGGCTGCGTAATTGCCGCGGTGCCTTCGTGGAACCGTCCGGGAGCGCGATGGTGCGGCCAGAAGGGGAACGATCCCATCTACCAATCGGGGTGGCTGGCTATCGGGTCTTATCCCTGGGGCGCGGATACGGACACACGTCCGGGAGTAGGCCCCTATCTATCGAACGTCGTCGATAGCACCGCGTTCAGCAACGTGACGGACGCATCGGGCGGGCCTACGACATGCCCGTCGAACAGTCTCGGGGTCACGGGTAAAGTTTGCACCACCGTAATCGTGAGCGGTGAGCCGTACGACCCCTCGCCATGCACTTCATCGACGGCCGACTGCGGCGGTGCAGTCGAGACAGGCTTGCCGGGCGAACTGATGGCGGCGCAAGTTGGCGACAGCTTCACGCTGGGCGCTCCGGCCCAGACCGAAGAAATTATGCGGCTGGTGGACAAGGCCGGCGCGCAAAATAACCTTTGGACTTTCGAGCGCGGATATGGCGGCACCACGCTGACCAGCGGCCCGAATCCCAAGCTTTATACATTCTGCAACGCGAATCCCGACCCCACGCGCCAATCGGTCGCCGGCGGGGACTGGTACTGGAATTACGCCAACGATCCGCACGGCTACAACAGCAGCTGGACGACGATTTTGGGCGATTATCAAAGCATCAACTCGCATGGTTTTTCGCAAAATGGCGATTCTCTGGCCGGCTATACCACCGATGCGCGCTGCGTCTCTGGATTCGGCTATGACTGTTACCAGGCGCGATTATTCACGAGCGTCCCGTCGCTGATGCACACTCCGGCCACCAATGTGATGCAGTTGAACCCATTCTTCGCCGGGAAGTACGGCATGGCGGATGGGAATTCCGTTCAAACGCACGCTGCCGGACCCGGCCTCTCGGCCAATGCGACTCAAAAGCAATATTTTCTGGACGGACGCCCGTTCAATGGCGGACAGATTTCCGGATCCCAGAACGGTAACGGCACCTTCCC
>JBBROU010000128.1:0-13403 GCA_038229055.1 Bryobacterales bacterium
ACCCCGTGGGAAGTGCTGCGTGAGCTGCCGGAAGCAGGCCGATATCTCAAACCAGGCCAGAGTCTGGAGGCATTGGAAAGGATTGCGGCAGCGGTGAGCGACACCGAATGCGCGCGCCGGATGCAGGAAGCCAAACGCAAGCTATTCGGGACGATTCACGCGGAGCAGCGAACGGCATGAGAGCACGAGCACTGTGGAAATGCCGGGCAGTGCAAAGCGAGGAAAACCAAGTGCAGGTTTCCCTCGCTTTGCACTGCCCTTGGAAATCGCCGAAGCGATTCCCACATTCCCACAGTCGCGGCGGCGGGGGCAGGAGAAAAGTGGAAATCCAAGACCAGGATTTCCACTTTTCCTCTGCCCCGACTTTAGATTGGTCTAACTCAAAAAGAAAGGAACCCGGCGCGCTGCGCCTCACCCGTCCTTCAGGCTCATTCTTGGATTGGAAAATGCTACTTGGGCGGAATTCCAGTGATCGGGCGATCGCGCCCGGTGAGGTGTTCACCGATTAACACACCGGTCGAATTGATTTCGTATTCCCAGATTACGCCGTTGCGCCGCAAGCCAGCCGAGGTTATTCCAATTGATCGCCCGAATCGGCAAAAGAGAGACCGCGACATACCTGTTTCAGTTCCCGCGATCGGCGTACCTTCACAGTTCCGGCAACCCCCAGCCCGATCGCGGTAATAGCGCCCGGTCGTGGATGTGTTGCAGAACATCTGGAAGGTAGCTCTCAGGTCCGCGCCACCGGCCCTCGTCCTTTGGGTCGGTGCTGCGCTGGCTGGCATTGATCAGGTGTCCACGCCAGCGGAAATGATCCTTTACGATGCGCCCACCGGGCACGAGCGCGTCCTTTTGGCTAGTAGACAAGGGAACGCAGGTACTGTCGCGACGGTCGCATTGCGAATCGCTGGGCAGCATCTATTGCATCCCAGAAATTGGCTGAAATGCGGGCGCGTTCGCGGATGGATGCTTTGGTGCTGCGCAGGCGCCATGGTGGGCGTGTTAAACGTGCCAAGGGAACGTTAAGATTAGGGATTACCCGAGAGTAATGACCGAAGCCAAAGCCCTCACGCCGCCCGCTGCTCCGATACCGAAGACGGCGAAAACCAAGATCATCCAAGTTTCGCCCGAGGTTCTCGATGCGGCCCGCAAGGACGGCGCCGGCTTGCTCCGCGACCTCCGCACATCTGCCGCGGGGCTCACGCAATCGGAGGCAGACGAGCGCGCGCGCGCCTCCGGTCCGAATGAAGTGGCGCAAGAGAAGCCGCAAGGCTGGCCCGTACGCCTTTTAAAGATTGTGCGCAACCCGCTCGTCATTCTGCTGGCAACGCTTTCCGCCGTTTCTTTCGCCACGGGCGATTCGCGCGCGGGCACGGTGATGGCCTTGATGGTGGCGCTCAGTGTGGGTCTCCGGTTCTGGCAGGAAGCGCGCGCCGACGCGGCCGCGGCCGCTCTCAAGGCGATGATCCACGTGACCGCAACCGTGGTTCGCGACGGCAAAGCTGCTGAGATCGCGCTTCGCGACCTGGTGCCGGGCGACATCATCCATCTTTCGGCGGGGGACATGATTCCGGGGGACATCCGCGTCCTCACGTCCAAAGATTTGTTCGTGAGCCAGGGCAGCCTGACCGGCGAATCGCTCCCGGTCGAGAAATTTCACGACCCGGAACCGGCGAACGTTATCTCGCCAACGGAACTCAAAAATATCTGCTTCATGGGAACCAGCGTTCAGAGCGGTACGGCTTCGGCGGTGGTGGTCACTACCGGCGCCCACACGTATTTCGGAAGCATGGCCACTTCGCTGACCGGTGAGCGCGCGCTCACCAGCTTCGACCAGGGCTTGAGCCGCTTCACCTGGCTGATGATCCAATTCATGGCTGTGATGGTGCCGCTCGTATTTCTGATCAACGGTTTCACCAAGCACGATTGGAAGGGCGCCTTCTTCTTCGCTATGGCGGTGGCGGTCGGCCTCACCCCCGAGATGCTGCCCATGATTGTTTCGGTCTGCTTGTCGAAAGGCGCGCTGGCGATGAGCCGCCGCAAGGTGATCGTCAAGCGCTTGAACGCGATCCAGAACTTCGGCGGCATGGATGTTCTGTGCACCGATAAGACGGGCACGCTTACTGAGGATCGCGTCGTCCTGATGCGGCATTGCAACGTGGCGGGGCGCGAGACCGACGATGTGCTGCTCTACGGGTACCTGATCAGCCACTTCCAGACGGGACTCAGAAACCTGCTTGATCGCGCGATTCTCGAGAGCACCGATTTCCACGAAAAAGCCGCGATTGACAAGTACAAGAAGCTCGACGAGATTCCTTTCGATTTCACCCGGCGCATGATGTCCGTGTTAATCGAAGACCCCGAGGGGAAGTCGGTGCTGCTGACCAAGGGGGCGCCGGAGGAGGTCTTTCACCAATGTTCGCAGTTTGAACTGGATGGCAAATTTTCCCCGATGGATGCCGAGCAAATCGTCGGCCTCAAAGAAGAATACGAGAGTCTCAGCAACGACGGTTTCCGTGTGTTGGCGGTAGCGACGAAGGAGATTCCAGGGAAGCAGGTCTGCGCTAAGAACGATGAGCAGGCCCTGGTGCTGCGGGGCTACGTCGCGTTCCTCGACCCGCCCAAGAACACTGCCGCGCAGGCACTGGATGCGCTTCGCCGGCATGGCGTCGCCGTGAAAATTCTAACGGGCGACAACCCGCTCATCAGCCGCAAAGTATGTAAGGATGTCGGCCTTCTTCCAGACCCGATGCTGGTTGGCGCGGACGTGGAGAAGATGTCCGACGCGGAACTGTCGGAGGCGGCCGAAAAGACGACGCTCTTTGCGCGGCTCTCGCCCGCTCACAAGGAGCGCGTGATCCGCGCGCTGCGCGGCAAGGGCCACGTGGTCGGCTTCATGGGCGATGGCATCAACGATGCGCCGGCGCTGCGGGCCGCCGACGTTGGCATTTCCGTCGATACGGCGACCGATATCGCGAAGGAATCCGCCGATCTGATCCTGCTCGAGAAGGACCTGATGGTGCTCGAAGGCGGTGTAACGGAGGGGCGCAAAGTATTCGCGAACATCCTGAAGTACATCCGGATGGGCGCGAGCTCCAATTTCGGCAACATGTTCAGCGTGCTTGGGGCGAGCGCCATTCTCCCGTTTCTGCCGATGGCGCCGATACAGGTGCTGACCAACAACCTGCTCTACGATTTTTCGCAGGTGCCGATCCCGACCGACTCGGTGGATGAAGAGCAAGTGGCTCGTCCGCGCCCGTGGGACATCGGGGAGATCAAGCGTTTCATACTCTTCATCGGCCCGATCAGTTCGATCTTCGATTACACGACTTTTTTCGTGATGCTCTATGTCTTCAATTGCTGGGACCCGGCCCGTGCGTCGTTATTTCAGACCGGCTGGTTCGTGGAATCGTTGATGACACAGACCTTGATCATTCACGTCATTCGCACTAACAAGATTCCGTTCATCCAGAGCCGCGCGAGCGTCGCATTGACGCTCACGACGCTGTCGATTATGGCGTTTGGGATGTTGCTGCCCTACTCGCCGATGGCGCCGGCGCTCGGCTTTACGCATCTACCTGTGTTGTACTGGCCCATACTGATGGCGACGCTGCTCGCCTACGTGGTATTGACGCAATTGATCAAGGTGTGGCTTTTGCGGAAAAAGTGGATCTAGAGTGACAGATTACTGACAGAAGAAGACTTGGAAGATTCCGGGCCGGCAGGAGCATTGAGGATCGGGAGCCGCGGAAGCCGTCATTCGAGCGAGGGCGCAACGGGCGGCGGGGTCCAATATAACGGAGAACAGTCATGCCGAAAGAAGCACACAATAAAGCAGCAGAGCACCATGATAATGCGGCAAAGGCACACCGCCTCGCTGCGGAACACCACGGCAAAGGTGACCATGTAGCCGGTAAGAAACACTCGACCACGGCTCATGAACACTCCGGGAAAGCACACGAATCTCCGCCTACTGGGGGGCATGCTGATTTGCTCCCTTCGGATGGTCTAGTCCCTTTGCGCGCCGGCGTACAACTTGGGCGGAATTCCAGTGATCAGGCGATCGCGCCCGGTGAGGTGTTCACCGATTACCACGCCGGTCGAATTGATTTCGTATTCCCTGATTTCACTGCTGTGTTTGCCGCCGCGCATTTTGACGACCATCATCATTTTGCGAAGCTGCCCTTCGATCTCCACGTAACGAAGCCGGATGATGTCATCAGTGAGAAACGAGATGGAATAAGTGCTGAAGAGCAATTCCGTAAAAGACTCTTCCATCTCGACCGTGCTCAGAATGGTGACGCCGATTCCGGTCAGGGCGAAAATCATTCGATAGAGCGATTCGCGAAAATCGGCGCGGAAGCCTGGGGCTAGCGCCATTTCAAAACCCGCCAGAGAATCGATGACCAGCCGCTTTGCGCCAGTTGCCCTGACGGCGTCGAGTATTTCCTGCATGGTTTCATCCACCGACAAATCCAGGGGCCGCAGATAGAGAATTTTCAGGCTGCCGTCCTCCACCGCCGCCATCAGATCGAGACCGAATGTGTCCGCCCGAACCGCGTATTCTTCGGGGCGCTCTTCAAAAACAGCCACGATTCCTGGCTCCCCCAAGCGTATGCCCGCGGCGATGAACTGGGTTGCCAGAAGGGACTTCCCGGTTCCCGAAGAGCCAGCGATCAGGAGACTGTCGCCTTCGGGAATCCCCCCACCGAGCATTGCATCCAGCTCGGGAATGCCAATGGAAAGGCGTCTGGCGCCGACAGCCCTATTTTTTCGTCCGGAGAGCCCGAGGGTGCGCGAGAACGCCTGCAGCCCGTTATCGGTAATGCGAAATGTATGCAATCCCGGCACGGACATCTGCCCGCGCAGCTTCATGACCTGGATCTTGCGAACGATGGAATTTCGCTCTACATTTTGATAAAGCCAGAAGAGGCCATCGGCGATTGTGAACACCGGATTGTCGCGCATTTCAATCTCGCTATACTCCCCGATCAAAAATGTGGTGGCCTCCCAACTGGTCAGGAGCAGGCCCAGATTCTGCACGAACAACTGAACCTCCATTTCGCTGCCGGATCCTTTGCGCATCACTGAGCGGAAGGAATCCACTACCACGATTCGGGGGTTGGCCGCCTCTACCTCTTTGGTGATTTCGTCGAGTATGCCATCCAGTCCCCGATCCACCAGAACCTGGCTCAGATTGATGAAACGGACGGAACTGTTCAGCTTTGCAAAATCGAAGAAAGTATATTGCTGCTGATACCGCAGCATTTTCAGGGCGGGTTCGCCGAGGACGGTGAAATAGAGGGCGGGGTGCTCCGGAGTGGCATTGGCAAACACAAATTGATGCGCCAGCGTAGTCTTGCCGCACCCAGGGGTGCCGGCAATAATGTTGAAAGAGAATTCGGGAAGGCCGCCGCCCAGAATCTCATCCAGGCCCGGAACCCCAGTCGGCAGCTTATTGATCTTAACTTTAGTCGGTTGAGTCATTTTCACCTTCTTCGGAGGCCCCCGCAGGGACGGCGGTTGAATCCCATACATCAAGTACTAGTTGCATCATCAGACCTTCGCCGATGAACGTAGCCAGCAACCCGAGCAAGTGAGCGATGAGAACTGCCCCTGCCTCCGGTTGCTCCCTAACAATAAGTTCGCTCAGGCCCGCCAGAGAGCCATCCGGTTTGACCTCGATTTTGCTCAGGCTGGGAATCTGCGCCTTCGCGAGCGCGAGAGCCCGGACCAGGAGCACGCGAAAACCGTTGACTCCTGCGAGCGTACTCAAAGGCCGGCGCAGCGCGTCAACCACGCGAACCGGGGCAGGAGTATCGGCATCGGTGTGCACCTGCATCTCGCGGGCAATGAGCTTCTCCGCAAAATCCTTCATTCCCGGACTGGCGATGTTTCGGTTCACGATTTCTTCTGTCGGTTGGCAAACAAATGCTGGGTTAAGTCTACCAGTTGAACATGCCGCATGTTGGTCATTCGGCGAGCAGCGGGCCGATGTTGCCGGGTAGCCTTCCTTGACGGATTACGCTTTCGGCTGACCCGGTTCGATAGCGCCCGTAATACGAAATCCGACGTGACCGACCCGCCCGCGCCCTGCGTAGAGCAGAAGGTGCTGTTCGAGACGCTGACCGGACCCTGGGCACTTTTCCACCAAAAGACCGCTGCAATTCTGAGCGGCGAAGATAGAGCTTGCCGTGACGGAAGCCACGTCCGTGTCCCAGTGGATGCCGAATGTCTGATTATAGATAGCGGTAAAACCGGAGATGGTTTCGCTGTGATCGGAAAATATGTGAGCGCCGCCCGTGTCCACTCATAGTAAGCGCCCTGCGCTCCGCGCCAGTTGTTGTAGGAGGCCACCACGTTTTGCGAGAGCACGTTCTTAAGTTGGAAGGCCTGGAATCCGGTGGCGCCATTGTGGTTTGATGTCGAGTTCATCACTGTGACCTTTGCCGAAGGGTTGTTCATGGACACGCCCTGTCCGTTGTTCCACAGAAACTCCGACATCTGACCTGGATTTCGGCTTTCCCGTGGGTGGCATGCGCGTTAGCGCTGGTCTCGACCAAGCGGCAAGCCGCGGCGGGTGAAGTCCTACATAATTTCGCGGCGCCAACGGAAGGGGCTAATCCCTTTGGCGGGGTAATCCGCGACGCGGCGGGCCATCTCTACGGGACCGCCGTCCAAGGGGGAACGGCGAACTCGGGCGTGGTATTCAAGATCGACCGACAGCCCACCAAACGGTGCTATAAAGCTTCAGTGGGAGGCGCGGACGGTTTGTACCCGATGACCTTGGGCAAGCCGTGGAAAAGAGGTCAGCCCTGAAAGAGTAGTGGTGGGCGACGCGGTGCAATTCCCGTTCGACGAGCGGGACTGACTCGGCGATAGCTGAGCCACTAACTCAGGTCCGATCAACTCCACAAGATTTATTTCCTTGCATTGTGTCCGCGGGCGAATTATAACGCTTCTGTAGGTGAAACGGCGCATTGAGGCAAATAGGCGTCTATTGAGGGGTCAACACAACCGGAAGTTAAAAGGAGTTTCGTATGAAAACAACACGCCAACATCCCGCCTGGATTTCGGCTTTCCCATGGGTCGCGTGCGCGCTAGCGCTGGTCTCGACCGCGCAACTACCCGGGGCAGGTGAAGTAATACATAACTTCGCGGCGCCACCGGGAGGGGCAAATCCCTTTGGCGGCGTGATCCGCGACGCGGCGGGCAATCTCTACGGGACAGCCGTCCAAGGGGGAACGGCGAACGCAGGCGTGGTGTTCAAGATCGACCCGACAGGCCACCAAACGGTGCTTTACAGCTTCATGGGAGGCGCGGACGGTTTGTACCCGGAGGCCAGTTTGATCCGCGACGCAGCCGGTAACCTTTATGGCACTACGAACCAAGGCGGCAGCCCCGCGAGCGCGGGCGTGGTATTCAAGGTGGATTCAGCCGGGCACGAAACGGTGTTGTACAGATTTACCGGAGGCGCGGACGGGGGGTACCCCTATTCCGGCGTAATCCGGGACTCGGCGGGCAAACTTTACGGGACTACTTTCGGCGGCGGCACGGCCAACTTCGGCACTGTATACAAGGTGGACGCTTCCGGCCACGAGACCGTACTCTACAGCTTCACCGGCGGGAATGACGGAGCTCACCCCAACGCGGGAGTGGTCCGCGACACGGCAGGCAATCTTTACGGGACTACGGTGAACAGCGGCAGTGGTTTCGCCGGGGTGGTGTACAAGGTAGATCCGGCCGGAAAGCAGACGGTGCTGCACAGCTTTTCAGGGGCGGATGGGGTAGAGCCGTACGGAGGCGTGGTCCGCGACACAGCAGGCAGCCTCTATGGCACTACTTTCTACGGAGGAAACGCGAACCAACTCCGGCGTTGTGTACAAGCTGGACACTAGCGGCAACGAAACCGTGCTCTATAACTTCACGGGCGGGGCGGATGGAGGACTTCCGCAGTCCGGTGTGATCCGGGACTCCGCGGGCAATCTCTACGGAACCACCTCCTATGGCGGTACGGGGTCCGGCGTGGTTTACAGGGTAGACTCTTCCGGCAACGAGACCGTGCTGTATAGCTTCACCGGGGGCGCGGATGGTGCATCCCCGCAAGCGGGTGTGGTCGGCGACTCGTCAGGCAATCTCTACGGGACGACAGTCAACGGCGGGGGTCCGTCGAGCGCGGGTGTGGTGTTCCAGGTGAAAGCAGCGACCCATCAAGAGACCGTGCTCCACGCTTTTGCGGGAGGTACGGACGGGATGAGTCCTCATTCCGGCGTGATTGCCGATGCGGCTGGAAATCTCTACGGCACTACGTACTATGGCGGGGCAGCGAACGCGGGCGTGGTGTATCAGGTGGATGCGACCGGGCACGAAACCGTGCTCTACACGTTTACGGGCGGCGCGGATGGGAAGTATCCCAACGCCGGCGTGATCCGTGACTCGGCGGGAAATCTTTACGGCACGACCGTGTATGGAGGCAATGGAAACGGAGTGGTGTACAAGGTGGATACGACTGGGCACCAGACCGTGCTGCACACCTTCATGGGAGGGTCTGACGGTGCGAACCCCTACGCTGGCGTGATCCTGGATTCGGCGGGGAACCTTTACGGGACGACGTCGAGTGGCGGTGGATCGTTCAATGGCGTGGTGTACAAGTTGGATCCGACCGGCCACGAAACGGTTCTGCACAACTTCTTGGGAGGATCGGACGGTGCGAATCCTCAGGCGGGCGTCGTCCGCGACTCCGCCGGCAACCTTTACGGCACTACGTTTAGCGGCGGCCCGGCATTCGCAGGCACCGTGTATAAAGTTCATGCGAACGGACTTTACAACGTGCTCTATAGCTTCAAGGGTGGGGCAGATGGAGCAAATCCTTATGCCGGTGTGTTCGGGGATTCAGCGGGCAATCTATACGGGACGACTTACTTCGGCGGATCGGGAAACGTTGGTGTGATTTATAAGTTGGACGCGGCCAGGCAGGAGACAGTGCTGCACACGTTTACGGGATCGGATGGTGCAAACCCTTACGCCGGCGTGACCCGCGATGCAACGGGCAACCTATTCGGAACCACTTTCTTTGGCGGCGCGGCGAACTCGGGTGTAGTGTACAAGCTGGACACGTCCGGCCAGGAACGTTTGCTGTACAGTTTCACCGGCGGAGCGGATGGGGCAAACCCGCCAGCGGACTTGATATCCGACTCGGCAGGCAAACTCTACGGGACAGCTTATGCGGGTGGGGCCAAGCGAGTCGGGCTGGTGTTCAAGTTCTAACGTGGAACCCGAGGGGATTACGCTATGCGGAGATCGGCTTCTTTCGTACTGACGTCCACCTGTATTCTTGTTGTAAGTCACGCAGCTACGCTACTGTCCGCCGAGACGTATCGCTTCAAGACGATTCAACCGTTCCAACCGAACGGAATGAACCAGTTTGGCGTATTGGTTGGACAAACCGGAATCCCCGTAGGAGGGATTTACAGATCTGCGAATTTCCTCACCTCGATCAGCGACCCCCTCTACCCCCAGGCGGAAATACGGTTTTTTATGCGATCAATGGCGAGGGCGACATCGGTTGGCTCGTCAGACGTTCGCGGTTTCGTGCTCAAGAACGGGGTCTTCACGACGGTATTTCCGAATTCCACGAGCACCTATGCGGCGGGACTGAATGATAGCGACGAAGTTGTCGGATTTTATGCGGACTCACAATTCGTCTCCCACGGGTTTGTCTGGAGCAATGAGAGCTATACTTCGATCGACTATCCCCAAACCACCTTTACACGCGCCCAAGCTATAGACAATTCCGGCCGGGTCGCCGGGTTCGCGCTACTTTCCCTCCGGGCTGGCGGGATTCATCGCAATGGTTCCTTAGGATGAAAACACCATGACAACTTTAAGATCGTGTCAACAACGAATCGCCATCGTAGTTACGGCGATTCTTTTCTTCTTCAACTGTTCGTGCTCGGCCAACAAGGTGCAAAAGATCGACATCAGTAAGGTCGCGCAGCCGCAGTCCGAACATCTCGTCGGAGTTACCACCAAGACGGGCGGTGAAGTCACCTTCGATCCGCCGGGCGGCAAGATCAATGGAAACTTGATCGAAGCCACCGTCAAGAGTGCTTCTTACAGCGTCGCCATCGCCGACGTCCAACGCGTTTGGGTCGAGCGGCGAGGGACGTCGGCTTCGCGCACCATTGGTCTGACCATTGGGATCGCGGCCCTTGCGCTAGGCGCTGTCGTTGCGATTATTGCGGCTACCAAACAGTCTTGTCCCTTCGTCTATTCGTGGGACGGGCACGGCTATGTGTTCGACGCGGAACCCTACGGTGGCGCCATCACGCGCGGGCTGGAACGCGACGATTATTCCGAGTTGGAGCATCTGCGTGAAGATAAGGGCCGCTACCGGCTGCTGTTGACCAATGAGGTTGACGAGACGCAGTTTACAAACCTGATGGAGTTGTGGGTAGTGGACCACGCCCGCGGCACGCGCGTAGTTTCGGATGAGAAAGGCACACTGCGTTCTTACAGCAAAGTCCAGGAGCTTACGGGCGCGCGCGACCGGTACGGAAACGATTTGCTGCTTTGGCTGAGAGCGACAGACCGCAAGATCTGGGAGCCGGACACGGTTCCGGGACCCGATGGCAGCCTCCGCCAGGAGGTGACGCTCACGTTTGCGAAGCCGGAGAACGCGGCCGAAGCCACGCTCATCGCCAATGCCGCGACTGGACTGTGGGGCTCCTACATGATCAAGAAAATGGTGGAGCTGCACGGGCGCGATACGGCGGCGTGGCTAAGCTCGGTTGATAAAGACCCGGCCGGAGCGAAGGCGATTCACGCGTGGGGGGAGCGCGAAGGCACTTATCGGCTGCCGATCGAAGTTGAAGAAGACGGCGCGTGGAACGTGCGCGGAGCATTGCCGAACGGCGGTCCGCTGCTTGCCGAAGACCGGGCAATTCCACTCGACATCAGTCATGTGCGCGGCACCGAGTTGCGCCTCCGCATGAGGCCGCCGGTGGGCTATTGGGCGTTCAATTCCTTTATGATCGCGTTCGGTCTTGGCGAAGCGGTGACGGTGAATCGCGTGGCTGCGGATTCCGCTAAAACGTCCCAAGGCAAGGACATCCTGCGGGATCTGGCGGCAACCGACGACCGGTATTATCCGATGCCCGATAATTCCGAACAAGCCGAGATCACTTTTCTAGCTCCGGCACGCAGGCCAGGAAAGGACCGGACGGTTTTTCTGCATAGCCGCGGCTGGTATCAGTTGCATCTTCGGAACACGGGAGACCCTGATTTAGTCACGTTCAATAAAATCCTGGGCGTTCCGGGAAGCGCCGTGCAGTTCGCGGCGGATCGCTTTGCGGAATGGCGGGGCGGCAGATAAGGATGACCCATGAGACAAACACTCACGGGAATATGCATACTCGGCGGGATGTTCGCGACGCCCTCACTCGCGCAGCAGCCGGTAATTACCGGGTTATTGAATAACTACAGTTTCGTCGAGCCGGGATTGCCGCACTACGGCATCGCTCAGGGATCGATATTCGATATCTTCGGAACGAACCTGTCCGTCGTGAATTCGACGGCTCTGCAATCGGTTCCTTTGCCGACGACTGTAGGAGGGGTGTCGGCTACTGTTACGGTAAACGGTGTTACTGCGCCGCTGATCTTGTACTTCGTGTCGCAGAATCAGATTGCGGCGATTTTGCCTTCGCGCGTGCCTGTTGGAACCGGTCAAGTGGTTGTCACGAACAGCGGCGTGACACCCGCGGCGAGCGCGCCCTTTCCGATTCAGGTTGTGTCAAGCGCCTTCGGCATGCTAACGCTGGACGGCCAAGGCGATGGAGGGGCGGGGGTATTCAACGCCGCATCACAGTATCTTGACTTCACGCATGCGGTAAACCCCGGCGAATACATTACGCTTTGGGGATCGGGCCTGGGTCCTATCGCGGGGGATGAAACGCAAACGCAAACTCCACACGATCTAAGTAACATTCCCATTGAACTCGATATCGGCGGCATACCGGCTACGGTTACTTACCACGGCCGGTCGATTTATCCGGGGCTCGATCAGATCAACGCGGTCGTGCCTTTGAACTTACAACCGGGCTGCTTTGTGTCCGTGGTTGTTCGGACAGGCAACGTCGTAAGCAACTTTGCGTCGATTCCAGTAGCGGCGAGCGGCCGGACTTGCTCAGACGCCATTTTTGGAGTCGATGGGGCGCAGATTCAGCCCCTATCGGCCAGCGGCTTTTCCAAAGGCTTGATTACAATCACGAAGGACGTCGCGACGACGCCCGGCGCCCCTGGCACGGCAACTACGACGGACGCAGCGACGGCCCAATTTACGAACGTTCCCCCGGATGTCTATTTCGTAACCATGGGTGGCGACGCATTCGCGGGCCTGGGCGCATCACTCGGAAGCTGTATCGTGCACGAGATCAATGTCTACGGAAAGATCAATGGTCTCGACGGCGCAGACTTCAATACGGGAACGTCGCTCGATGCCGGGTCCGCGTTGAATGTGACGGGCCCAGGGGGCGGCGCGCTGATAAAGCCCGCTTGGAGCAGCTTTGCGATGGATTCGCTTTACGGAACGCACGTCTTTTACTACTATTCGGGCGTGTTCAATGCCGGCTTCATTCCGAACGGCGGCGGCACGTTCACTTTCGACCACATACCAAACGACCCGGAGAGCGCCGATATCAAAGCTCCCATCGGCGCGAAGATCACGCTGCCGGCCCCCCTCGCCTGGACCAATCAGAGCAGCATTACGAGCGTGAATCGTTCCCAGGGAATAACGGTGACTTGGACCGGAGGCGATCCGGGCACCTACGTTAGCGTCAGCGGGAGCACGACTGAGGCAAACTCGCTCATGGGATCTTATTTCAACTGCTCGGCGCCCGTAGCCGCCGGGACGTTTACGGTTCCCGCGGCGGTTTTGCTGACGCTGCCTCCGAGTCCGGCGCCCTCGTCGAAATCATTCCTGCGGGTCGGGAACTTCACGGATATGCAGAACTTCACGGTGACAGGTGTGACCGTAGGCTTAATATCCGGCGGGTACACTTTTACCTCGGAGATTGCTTATCAATAGTCAGCCTTTATGAGACTGCTCGTCCAGGCTCTTTTTGTGTTGGCATTAGCGACCGCGGCTTCTCTGTCGCAATTGTTACCGATTTTCTCCACGCCCGAACTTCAAAGTTCGCGTGGTCGGCCCGCTCCAGTCCACAAATCTGTAACCTTGTCCGCTGCCGAATCGGCATTGGTCGAGGGGGAGATCCTTCCGGCTGCCAGCCAACACTGGACCGGAGTGGCAGGCTGCGATCCTAGCGGAGCTAACGGATTCCGGCTGATTGGCACTCTGCCGTCCGAAGGTGGCGCGGCGTTCGTCGCGGAAGGTTCATTCACCAGGC
>JBBROU010000129.1:0-13077 GCA_038229055.1 Bryobacterales bacterium
GCTCTCGCGAATCGGCGAGCATTCGATTCAGAAGCTTGACGAACTATTGCCCCATCGCTGGGCCGCCGCCCCCGTTCAGTAAAGCCTTGCCCTCGCGCGCTCCCCTGGGTTCGGGCTTGCGGTGTTCATGTGATGATTACTTCTGCGGGGCAGTCGCCAAACGCGGTAAAATAAGTTCTGTCGGCAGATATCCCATGCTCCCTAAAGTTCTTTCCATAAGCGCTATTTTGATGTGTTCAGTGCCCTTCGCATGGAGTCGCGAGGTGACCTTTACCGCTGACGTCGCGCCGATCATTTTTAAGCGTTGCTCCAATTGCCATCACCCGAATGACATCGCTCCGATGTCGCTGCTGAGCTATCGCGAAGTGAAACCCTGGGCCGCGGCGATCCGGGAATCGGTGCTGACGCGCAAAATGCCGCCATGGAAGGCCGATCCGCACTACGGGAAATGGTCGAATGACTGGAGCTTAAGCGATCGCGAGATCGAAACCATCAAGACGTGGGTGGATCAGGGCAAGAAGGAAGGCGATCCGAAATTGCTGCCGCCGACGCCTGTTTTCAGCGCGGATTGGAAGGCCGGCAAACCCGACGCGATCATCGCTATTCCGCCGCACGAGCTTTCGGCCAGTGGGCCGGACGAGTACGAATATTTCACGGTCCCGACAAATTTCACCGAAGACAAGTGGGTGTTATCTGCCGAACTGCGGCCCGGCAACCGCAAGATTGTGCACCACGCTCACGTTTACATCACTGAGCCACCCGCGCCACCGAAGGCTGCCGACGCGGCAAAAGATCCGCAAGAGGAATACCGAAAGTGGCTGGTGCTTCACGAAGGAAAGTTGTCGTGGCTTCGCCCCGATGCGCCCGTGATCGATGACGGCTGCGTGGTGGATGACAACGGCTATTGGCCTGGCAACCGACCCAAGGACGGGGATTTCGGCAAGTGGGGAATGATCAGCTCCTACCTGCCTGGAAGAGAGCCGGACGTGTATCCCGAAGGCACCGCGCGCAAGATTCCAGCGGGCGCAAACGTCACATTCCAGATCCACTACTCGCGCGCGACCAAGAAACCGGAGACCGATATCACGAGCGTTGGTCTGATCTTCGCGAAGGAACCGCCGAAGCAAGTAGCCAAGCGTGTCGACCTGTCAAACCTATCTTTCCGGATTCCGGCTGGCGACCCGAACGTCGAAGTCTCCGAATGCCATACGTTCAAGCAGGATCTCTACATGACCAGTCTGACGCCGCACATGCATCTGCGCGGGAAAGATGCGCGCTTCGATGTGACCTATCCCGATGGCCGGAAGGAAACTCTGCTGCTGGTGCCGCACTACAATTTCAACTGGCAGATTACTTACAAGATGAGCGAGCCGAAATTCATTCCGACAGGGACGCGGCTGGCGATCGTCTCGCACTTCGACAACTCAGCAAACAATCCGCTGAACCCCGATCCCACGAAGGTGGTGCGCTGGGGCGAGGCGAGCGAGATGGAGATGATGGACGGATGGATTGAGTATCTCGACGCGACGCCCGCCGCTCAGGCCGGTTTGGCTCGCTAGCCTGATAACCGCTGCGTCGCTGCCGCTGTTCGCGCACGACGTGATCACGACCAAGATCACGTGGACGCTGGAAATCTCACGCATCGTCCAAAAACGCTGCGTCGCTTGCCACGCGAGTGGCAGCGACGTTCCCTTATCGACTTACGAAGAGGCGCGCCCCTGGGCCAAGGCGATTCGCGACCAGGTGCTTGCGCGCAAGATGCCTCCATGGGGAGCCGTAAAAGGCGCCGGCGACTTCCGTGACGACCCCAGTTTGATGCCGCTCGAAATCGAGATGATTACACACTGGGTTGAGGGCGGCGCTCCGAAGGGCGACGAGATCAACCTGGCAACGGCTGCGGTTTCAAGCGGACCAGTCAAAACGCGCTCTTGTGGGTCTTCTCTAACCATCGAGCCGGGAAGCCATGCAATTCGCGGCCGTTTTCGAGGCTTACAGGCCGCCCAATTGCCGGCAGGCGCCGATCTGGAAGCAGCGGCCGAACTGCCGGGCGGCGAGGTTCGACGGCTGATTTGGATCCGCGACTTCCCTCCCCCGCATGCGAGGGCTACCCAGCCGTACTGGTTTCGTGAGCCTCTAGACCTGCCCGCCGGCTCGCAAATTCTCGTGGATGCGCTGCCGCCCGCGAAATTGTTACTCTGCCGCTGACTACCCGAGCGGCGGAACGGGAATCGTGAATGAGACTGTGTTCACCTGTCCGAGCCGTTGGAATTGAACCCAGAGTTTGTAAGTGACCGCCCGCGGGAAAAAAATGTCGAATTGCGCCTGGGGCGCGCCGGCCTTGGGATACAACTCAAAGAAATCGGAATGGACGTGCATCAAGTCGACCAGGTCGTCACTGACGAGCAGCATGTGCGCCCACGCGCCCAGATAAAGCTCGATGCCATCTTCGGGATCGAGCCGCAGGAAGAGCAGGGTCTTTTGACCCGGAATCGGACGCGGCGGATCGAGCGTCATTGTCACGCGAAGATTGGCTGCATCTTTGGGTTGGAAATCGGCGGCGGGACTTCCAAAATGGCTGCGCAGCGATTGCCGATCGCCAGCCGTCGAGACAAATTTGCGCGTAAGCTGGGGAGCACCGCCGCTGGGATAAAAGTCCGCTCCGAACTCATAGACGCCCGGTTTCGGCAGCGTCACCGTGTGCCGGAACAGACCGTCGGACGATTTCGATGGATGCTCGTGAGCGAAGTAAGCCAGATCCGCGCTCACGATAAACAGGTGGCAGTACTTCTCGTGAACCAGTTCGAAATTGCGAACTCGCGCGCCGTTGTGCGGGTCCTGAACGGCAATCGAAAGACTTACAGGACGCCCCGAAGGAATCTGCGGAGGGTCAAATCGCCAGGTGGTCGCATACTCCCGCGGCTCCCAGATTCTAGCCTCCAGCGCCATACCGCACTTCGGACACTTCCCCTGAGACCGCTGCCGGACTTCGGGATGCATCGGGCACGAAAACTCAATCGTCTGAGCGCGCAACCGCAGGCATGAAAGTACCGCCGTTATCGCAAAGCACCGCCTGCTCAACCACAAATGTTCCATCGGTAACTTCCATTCTTGCGCAGGGTGGCCTGAAAACTGCTCTCTGGCTCAGGGCGGAGATAACCGCAAAGGAGAATACAATGAACTCGGGCACAACGGATAACATCAAAGGCAAGCTGCATGAAGCCGCGGGCAAGGTGAAGGAAGAAACTGGCAAGGCGGTCAACGATCCCGAACTGGAAGCCAAAGGCCAGGACGAAAAGATCGGCGGCAAGATTCAAAACAAGGTTGGCCAGATCAAGAAAGTTTTCGACAAGTAGCGGTCGTTTCACACTTGGTGGCGCGATCGGTACTCGTCCGGCGAACACATGAGCTTCACCGTCGGGTGCCCATCGCGCCGCGGTCCAGCGCATCGCGAGTCGAAACTCAGCGGGACAGCGGCAGCGTCCAGCGAAGGCCGGCGGCGTAGGTCGGCTTGTAATATTCACGCTGTATTGTGTAGATGCCCGATCCTTGATAGAAGCCGAACACTTCATTGTTGAGATTCAGGCCATAGAAAACGGCGGAAAACCCCTTGGTGAGCCGGACGCTTAACTGCGCATCGATCTGCAAGTGAGCATACAGGTATACGTCGCCATTCGGGCCGGTCTTCCCAAGCGGCGCGCCGTCCGAGTAGTTGTACTGGAAGATATTCGCCGCGTTGTAAGACACACCGACGCGCAATGAGACGCGCCCGCGATCATAGGTTGGACTCACGTTCCAGCTATGGGGAGCTTGCCGTTGAAGCGTGGGGTGGTCGGAGCGTCCCGGAACTCCATTGGCCCGCGAGTCGGTGTATCCGTAGTTCGCTGAGAGCCCCAGAGCACTAAGAGGTCCCGGCAAGAATGAAAGCCGCTGTTGGTAGCTGGCTTCGAATCCCCAGAGATAAGCGCTTGACCCATTAACCGGTTGCGTCTGCCTATACCCGTCGTAGCTTCCCCCGGCCACCGCGGTGTTCACGAAGTAAATCGGCTGCGAGATGTCTTTGTAGAAGAAGCCGGCCTCGAAAACGCCGAGCGGTTTCAAGTAATGCTCGTAAAGAATATCGTAGTTATTGGCGTACGTGGACTTCAAATTCGGATTCCCGGCGCTGATGCTATTCCTGCGATCGTTCACTGTAAGATAGGGCGGCAGGTCGGAGAAGTTGGGTCGCGCGAGGCCACGCCCGTAGGCCACGCGGATACCGGACTCCGGCGTGAGCGCATACCGCAACTGCACGCTAGGCAAAGGATCGGTGTAGCCGGAGCCCTTAATCGACGGAGTTGTCGAGACGTATTTTCCGTGACTATCGATCCGAACTATGTTGCCGCGAACGTTTTCGTCGGTGGCTTCAAACCGGATCCCCGTGTACAGCCGCCACTTTCCGAAATTGATTGAATTCTGAATGTATCCGGCATAAACGCGCTCAAGCAGATTGAAGTTCTGCGGCAGGTTGCGCTGCAGAATTCTCTGTACGTTCACGTTGAAGGCACTTGGATTCGCGCCGAAATAAGCCCGGACTTTACTGTAATCCACCAGGGGTCCGATCTGGTAGCTGTTGTCGTAATAGTTGTTGTTGTGCAGGCTCGTCAGAAAATCAGTCATGGGAAGCGAGCTTGGGTCAACGGCGTTGTAGTACACGTCGTTGGCTTCCTGGAACTTATGTGCGTTCCTCACCTTCCCGCCGAATTCAAACGTGCCGTAGTGCCCGCCGACAGAGTAGTTCTTTGCGACCGAAGCACCGCCCTGCAGGTTTAGCTGTGGGCTGTAGTATTTGTTGAAGTCGAGATTGCCCAAGAAATACTGATGCGGATCGTAGACATTTACGCCGTTCTGCACGGGGAACCGCGGCCGATAGGGGTTGCTCAGATCGACTCCGAATCGCACCGCGTTCAAGGGTGAGTTGTCGGCCACCGGTCCGAAGTTAGCCGTGGAGTATCCCTGATCTTCAGTGGCGCCTCGCGACCCAGACAGTTCCCACGTAAGCCACGAGTTGCCGAAATAGTGCTGCCCGCCGCCTGCGAGACTGCCGATAACCTGCACGGGCCGGCGGATCTGTGCGTTGAAAGTGATATTCCCGTCATCGCCGCCCTGGAACGCCGACGTGGTGTAACTGTTGATGGTGGGGCCGTAGACCCATCTGTCGCCGAAGTTGTTGAAATGCGAGTACAGCCCGCGCAGATATACATTGGCCTTGTCGGAGAACTTGTAGTCCACGCTTCCGCTGAACCCGTAGCGCGCGCGGTAATAGCGATATGCGCGCAGATCGGTTCCGCCGTAGGTCCCAAAGTACGGGGAACTGTCGGTGGGGTTGCCGCAGTCGCCCGGGGCGCACTGGATGGCCTGGGGAGCGGGCTCGATGTCGTCAATTCCGCGCCCGTTATAGTCATAGGTTCCACCGAAGAGAATGCCCAGGCGTTTCTCTTTACCAAAGCGCTTTCCGATGGTTCCCCCGAATTGATTCGCCGTTCGTCCATCGAAAATGGGCGTGTATCCGCCGATTCCATAGAGAGATAAAGTGGGAGACTCGCCCGCCATCTTGGTCCGCAGATTCACTGAGCCACCGATGGCGTCCCCATCCATATTGGCGAGAAGTGTTTTGCTGATCTCTACCGACTCGACCAGATCCGAAGGGATAATGTCCAACTTGATCTGGCGGACGTTTTCCGGCGACGCGACATTCACGCCATCAATGGTCACGTTGCTATAGCGCGGCTCCGCGCCGCGGATCTGCACATATTTGCCTTCGCCTTCGTCTCGCTCCAGAGTCACGCTGGGCAGCCGTCCAATCGCGTCCGCGACGTTGGCATTCGGCAGGCTGGTGATCACTTCGGACGGAAGCACCTGCAAAATATTCTCCGCGGTGCGCTCTCGATTAATGGCATCAGCTTCGCCGTGCGGGCGGTCCGCGGTGACGAGCACTTGCTCATTCTGCGTACCGACCTCAAGCGTGAGATCGACTCTCGCGGTTGCGCCCGTCTCCACTGTCACTTCTTTTCCGATCGGGGAAAACCCCACAAATGTCACGTCAAGGCGGTGCACGCCCGGCGATACGTCCGGGATCCTGAACTCACCCTGAGTGTTGGAAATAACGGTCAGGCTCCCCGGCTGCAATTGAACCCGGGCACCTTGCAGCATGCCCCCGGCCGTGTCCGTAATTCGTCCGGTTACGATGCCTTTCGTGCTTTGAGCCTGAGCTGTGTCAAGCAGAAACAGTCCAGCCAACATCGTCGTTGCAAAAAATGAGTACAAGCTTTTCATTTGCATTTCCCCTGAGAGAACCTCAGTTTCTCAGGCGACCATGACAACAGAATGACGAAAACGTTACGAAGAAAAGTCAGGTGGTGAAACCTTCCGAGTACGCGAAGGCATCCTGGATGGCCGGCAGTCTTGTTACGATGCTTAACGATGACACGACGAGACTGGCTGGCAATGGCGGGCACGTTGCCCTTAGCCGCGCAGCAGAACACCCGGGCAATGCCCGTTAAACTGGGGATCGATTTATTCAGCATCCGATCACAAAGTTGGACTCCGTTGCAGTTTCTCGACTACTGTGCCTCGCAAGGGGCGAAGGTGGTGCATTTCTCCGAAATCCGTTTCATCGGGAACCTGGAGCCTGACAACCTTCGCAAGATGCGGGCCTATGCCGAACAAAAAGGAATTGAAATCGAGATCGGGATGCGGTCCATCTGCCCGACATCGAAGATGTTCGAGCCGAAAGCGGGCACCGCCGAGGAACAACTGACGCGAATGATCGCCGCGGCGAACCTCGTCGGCTCAAAAATCGTGCGCTGCGTGCTCGGCAGCGCGGAGGATCGCGCACCCGGGCCCATCGCGAGGCACATCGATAGCACGGTAAAAGTGCTGCGCAACATGCGCGCGCGCGTGATGGATGCCAACGTCAAGATCGCCATCGAAAATCACGCCGGAGACATGCAGGGATGGGAGTTGAAGAACTTGATCGAAGCGGCTGGTAAAGAGTTCACCGGCGCGTGCCTGGATTCGGGCAACCCGTGTTGGACGCTTGAGAACCCGCACGCGACGCTCGAAGCCTTGCATCCCTATGTGCTTACGAGTCACGTTCGCGATAGCGCCGTTTGGCGCGTGCCGCAAGGCGCTGCCGTCTCCTGGGTGCGCATGGGGGAAGGCAATGTCGACATCGACGATTACTGCCGCAAATACGCCGCCCTCTGCCCGGGCCGCGCTCTTTCCATGGAGTGCATCGTGATGGGCCCTCGCATCTATCCTTACCGGGAAGCCAAATTCTGGGATGCGTACCGCGATATCCCGGCCTGGAATTTCGAGCGCTTCGCCGAACTTGCCGAGCGCGGAAAGCCGTATGCGATCCCACCGGTTCAGCGCGGCCAAGAGGGCCAAAGGGAACGTGAGGATCTGGAAGCCAGCCTGGCTCACGTCAAGAAGCTGCTTAACTTATAATCAATGACGAAAATGACAGATAACAGAAGCGATTCCCCTGGCCGAGTGGTTGGAATCGGCGGTATATTCTTCAAGTCCGCAGCGCATGAAGAACTCCGCGCGTGGTATCAGAATCACCTCGGGATTCAGCAAGGGCCCGATGGGGCGCTATTCAAATGGCGTTCGCACGACAATCCGGACACCGTGCACATCACGGCATGGAGTATTTTCCCGCAAGCATCCAGCTATTTCGACCCGAGCGGGTCTTCGTTCATGGTGAATTACATCGTCGACGACCTGGACGCGCTGCTAGTGAAACTCGCCGCCGCCGGAGTGCAGATCGACCCGAAGCGCGAGGATCACGATTACGGCCGTTTCGCGTGGATCTACGATCCGGATGGGAACAAAATTGAGCTGTGGCAGCCGCCACTTTCTTCTTGAACGACGCTGTACGCTGTAGTTGGTGGCGATCAAAAAAGGGGCAAGACGCGAGACGGGCCGGGGTGCCGGCGGCCTGTACCTAATCGGGATCTACAAGCTGATCGAAGGTGTGGCGTTGATTGCGCTCGGTTTCGGAGCGGTTCGGATGCTGCACCGGGACCTGGCAACCTCGGTATTGCACTGGGTTCACGCGCTGCGCGTGGATCCGCACAACCGTTACATTCACGCGCTGCTGGTTCGCGCGTTCGCGGTCACGCCGAAGCAACTGGAAGAATTCAGCGTGGGTACGTTTCTATACGCCGGCCTGCGCCTGATTGAAGGCGTGGGTCTGGTGATGCGGAAGCGCTGGGCCGAGTGGCTGACCGCCGCGGCGACGGCTCTCTTTATCCCGTTAGAGATTTACGAGATGTACCGCCGCCTGAGCTGGATCCGGGTCGGACTGTTCGTCGTGAATGTGATGATCGTGGTGTACCTGGTTGCCATGATCCGGCGAAGACGATAGGGCTCTCATTGGACGTTCGCCGTGATGTCGTTAGGCGTGCTGGCCACTTGGAAGGGCGAGGCCGCGCTGACGTGGATCACCGACGTTCCCGTCGCCACAGCGTGGAATGAGGTGGTCAGCGGGCCGGTCTCGCCTCCCTGGAAGGGTAGAGGCGATGCGGTGATGGTGCCGGCCGAAGTGTTGCTGCTCGTGATTTGGACTTGCGTGTTGGTTGAGCCAGGGATCAGGGTCTGGAGTTCGGTCGCGTTGAGCGTGATTGGATCGAGCACGGCCGGAGAGATGCTCAGGGTGTAGTCGGCAGCCCCTACCGCGGTGGTAAACGAGGCCGGTACGTACGGGAAACCATTGCTGACTACGAAGCCGGAGGGGTTTATCGTAATGGCGGCGGTTCCATCCGCAAATCCTGGCGCCGAGAGTTTATAGTTGACCGATCCGGTGGTCGACCCGATCGACTGCACGTAGAAATTGGGGAGTGAATTGTTCCCTCCCAGCACAGTGAGCGTCAGGGTGGGAGTTCCCAGAATGGTCGGATCTTTACTGAACCGGATCTTGGAAGAATCGTTCGAAGAGATCGTGACGTGTACGTTGGAAGACGTGTAGTCCGAAAGGTACCCGGAACCGTTTGTTTCCAATTGCCGGCCAACGGTGACCGCGTTCGCCGTAAGGTACGGTAGCGAGACGGTGGTTGCGATCGACGTGAAGTTGCTCGAAGGAGTGTAGCCGGCGGGCGTGGTGAGACCGATGGTAGTCGTCCCGACGCCCAATTGATGGAAACTGACTTGTTGCATTTTGTCGCCGGGATTGAAGGTCACCGAGGGAGCCGAAATCGTTCCTGTAGAAGGAGTCTTGTTGGTTAATGCAACTGTGATGGGAGTCGCGCCAGGACGCAGTTGTGACGATTGACTGTAGTCGGAGAAGTTCAGGAAGGTCGGATCGAGAGTGCCCAAGGCCACGGTGATTGGCGCGTCAGGTGAGAGCGTGTCCACGTTCAATGGGCATGGGGTGTTGTAATACACGGTATAAAAAAAGTTGCACGACGAGGGCAGCATGATAAAGCCGGAAGGCACCAGAGTGGCGGTCGCCGCAGCGGACCCGAAGCCGGGAGCTGTTGCTGTGAGCGTCACACTCCCCGATCCTTTCACAGACTGCACGTAAAGCGACTGCGAATAACCAGTTCCCGCCGGGAACAGCAGCGTCGCGCTCGCCGTTCCTACCGCGTTCGGGTCCGCGGACAGCATCACGTTCGTCGTGTCCGGAACGCTGATCGTAACGTACGTATCGGTAACGGGCGTGTTTTGCAAATATACGGTCGCTGCGGTTTGCATGTTATTCCCCACGGTAACGTCGTAAATCGTAATCGCCGGGGCCGTGACGTTCACCGCGAACGATTGGAAGTTGCTGGGAGTCGTGAGACCGCCGTTGACCGACGTGATGGAGACGTTGGTTGTGCCCGCTCCAACCGAATGAACGTTAAAGTACTGTGCGCTGTCTCCGGGGTTGAACGTCACGGAAGACGGATACACGGTTCCCACCGAGGGAGTATCGCTCGCTAGCGCGACCGTTACTGGAGTCATGCCGGGGCGGAGTTGGGATTGGGAATAGGCGGTTTCGAAATTCCCCGAAGCGTCCAGCGGCCCGATGTAGAGGCTGCTTTGCGCATCGGGCGAGATGACGGTCGTGGGGAATACGGGGCATGGCTGATTGATTTGAATGTAGTAGTTGCTGCAACCCGGACCAAGAATAACCACCCCGGAAGGCGTCAACGTCTGCGTCGACGATCCGGTCGCGAACCCAGCGGCTGAGGCAGTGATATTCACAGTCCCGCTGGCAGATAGCGATTGCGCGTATACGGTTGCGCCGCCATACGACCCTCCCGCAAACGGAACGGTCACACTGGCGCTTCCGGTCTGCGTGGAGTCGAGAGATAGCAGCAGGCGGGAAGGATCTGAGGAAGTCACTACGACGCTGACGCCACTAGCCGGCGTCTGGACCGGGAGGGATACGGAGACTGGCTCTTGCAGATCTTTGCCTAAATCGTAGCCGTTGCCGATGGAAATCTGCGGGGCCGTCACCGTAGCGGCCATCGATTGATAGCCTGTCGGCGTGGGATAGCCGGTCGGTGCAGCGATGCTCAGCGTCGCTATCCCCGCGTTGATCGGGTGAAAGTTTACCGATTGAGTCATATCGCCGCCGTTGAAGACAACCGTTCCCGCGGTGAGTGCTCCGACTGACATGGCGTTATCGGAAAGATTCACAGCTACAGTAACTCCGGGGCGAATCGTCGGCCCGCCGCCATAATAGGAAACATTGGTGATATTGAAGGAGCTATCGAGCTGCGCCAAGTAAACGTAAACGCCGGAGTCCGGAGAAAAGGTGGTTGTGTTGATCGCGCAGGCGTAGTGGCTCACCACGCAATTGCCGCCATCGCCGATCACAAATCCGGTGGGCGTAAAGGTCACGTTGTTAGTCGTGCTGAAGAACCCCGTCGCGGTCGCCGTCAAAGTGGCCGAACTCACGTCTGTTAAGGCTTGGGCGTAGATAGTGGTGTTCGAGTTATAACTTCCGGCGGGCACCGTAACGGTCACGGCCGCGACTCCCACAGCCGCGGGATTCGTCGTGAACAAAAGCTTGCTGGGGTCGCTACTTGTCAGGGTCAGTTGCACATTTCCCGGAGGCGCGGGCGCGCCGAGGCTAACCGAAACCGAGGATTGGAGATTCTTGCCGAGCGCGACGTCGTAAAGGTTGATGGGGTTTCCCGTGACGGTGACGGCGACCGATTGATACTGCGTCGGCTTGCCGAATCCAGTCGGTGTATTCACGCTAACCGAGCCGTTACCGCTGGCCAGCGGCTTGAATCCGGTGGTCTGGGAGGTATCTCCAGGATTGAAAGTCAAGGGCGACGTGGTGACTGTGCCGATGCTGTTGTTGTTATTGGTGACGCTCACCATTGCTGGGGAGACGCCGGGGCTCAGCGTTCCGGAAGTCACGAAATGCCCTGAAGCATCGAGTTGCGCCAGCGCCACGGTCAGACTGGATGAGACCGTTTTCGAGGTGATATTCAATGTGTTGCAGCCGCTTCCGCTCGGCGGTCCACCGCAAGCGCTGTTGTAGATCACGAAGCCCGAGGGTGTTAGCGCAATTGGAATGTTGCCCCCTGTAAATCTCGGCGCGCTGTATTGGATCTGGACGTTCCCGCTGCCTTGCAACCCAAGAACATAGAAATTTGGCAGCGTCATCGACCCGGCGTTGCCTTGAAGAGTAATGGAGGCGGAGCCGGTAGATGTGGAACTGGTAGCCAGAAGCAAGCGGGTGGTGTCGCTGCTGGTTAGAGTGACGATCGTGTTGCCGGCAGGGGCCGGGGCGCCAAGACTCCCGCTGACGATCGATTGCAGATGTTTGCCAAGGTTCGCAGGCGCAGTGAAACTGATGGGGGGCGCGGTGACTGTGGCCACTACCGGCGCGACGCCAGACGGCACGCTGTATCCCGCCGGTTGCGTGAGTGAGATCGTCGTGGCCCCGCCCGACAACGGTGTGAATGAAGAACTTGCGGACGACGAGTTGGTGGTAAAGACGACTGGACTCGTCACCGTTCCGACTGCCGGAATCGAACTGATCACGGCCACACTCACGGCAGCATTCGGCCGCAGCGGTAGCGGGCTGCCCGCGATCGTAAGGGTGCCGGGAGTCAAGGGATAGATCCCGAGACTGACGTTTGTGTTCGGGGAGAGGGTCGTTGTGCCGAAGCTAACTGTACCAATCGCGAACCCGGACGGCGTCAGTGACACCGTGGCGGTGGTGTGGGCGTAACCAGGCGCGGTCGCGGTGAGCGTTGCGCTGCCTGAACCCGCGAGGCTTTGGACGTAGAAATTCGGGATGACCGTCGACCCCGCATTGACTTTGAGAGAAATTTGGGCCGATCCAGCGAGAGCTGGATCGGTCGAGAGCAGCACGTTCGAGTTGTTGCTGGCGATGCTGACGATGGTATTGCCGGGAGGCGCGATCAAACCTAACGCGCCGCTCGTTACGATTTGCTGGTTATAGCCGATGCTGACGCCCCCGAGCGTCATGCCCGGCGCTGGATTTACGGTGATCGATGCCGTCGCGCCAGTGGTGCCGGCGAGGGTTGCGATGAGCGTCGTCATGCCTGGAGCGACGCCCGTGATGGTGATCGATTGAGATGAATTGCCCTGGGGGAAAGTGACGGAGGCTGGAACTGTGGCTTTGGTCGAATCGATCATGCTCAATCCGACGGCGTATCCTCCGGACGGCGCGGGCGATGAGAGATTGAGCGCAATCGTCGCCGTGTTTTCGGTGAGCACCGACTGCGTGAGCGGCGAGAAATTCAGGGTGACGCTGACGGTGACGCCCGTGGAATCGCCGACGAACCCGGGGGCCGATGCGGTGATGGTCGCGCTGCCGAGTTTCACTCCTGTTGCCTGGGGTTGCGTCACAGGTGTGGTGGAACCGGCCGCGATGGTGACGGTCGCGGGAGACACAGTGACCGAGGTTAAATCCAAACTGGCCAGTGTGATGGTGACTCCGCCCGAGGGAGCCGGTGAGTTCAAATTGACCGGCAGCGCGGCGGATTGACCTACGCCCACGGTTACGTTGCGCGCGAGGTGAATGATCTGGTTGGTGACATTGACAGTGGCGGGATTGCCGCTGAA
>JBBROU010000130.1:0-12809 GCA_038229055.1 Bryobacterales bacterium
TCCTGCCCCGTCCTCCTGGGCCGCGATGGCGATCAGCGACTTCCGTTCCGTCTGCCGGCCTCTGACACCTTCTTCCAAGCCGCCCAGATAGGTCTCGTCTACCTCCACGGTTCCGCTGAGACGATCCCGGCCAGGCCGCACCATGGCGCCTAAATTTGTGCAACCAGGTCCAGGCTGTCTTGTAGCTGCCCAATCCCAGCACCCTCTGCAAACCGAGAGCGCTGGCGCGCCGTTCTTTTGACTGGCGAGCCAATACGGCGGAACCAGTCAACCAGCGGCTTACTACAGGTTGGGGCTACCTGAGTCAAATAAATACCCGACTTCCTGTCGCTAGTATGGGAGTTGTCCGGTCGAGTTCACACGTGATGTGTCCGCTCGAAGGCGGAGCGGGTAATGCTAGGTGGTGGAAGAAACCTGGCAGTACTCGTCGTCCGAGATGGAGCGGATGATGAAAGTTCAAGACGTGTTGTGCAAAGGACGACGTAAGTGCTTACGCCGCCACAACCGGCCCCTCGAACTCCTCCTCGGCACCCGCCTCAAGTTTCGGCTCCGGCATCTTGCCCGCGAGATTCGCCCACAGCCAGAACACCGCCGTCGATGTGCTCAGGGCGCCGGCAATCACACCGATCGTACGGATCGGGAACACCCCCGTCGCGATTCCCGCTAACGACATCGAAATCATCATGGTCGCGTTCATCATCATGTCGACGGTCGAAAATACCCGGCCGCGGAACTGGTCGGGGACGTGCGTCAGCAACAGCGTCTTATTCAAAACTGAGTTGATTCCCATGGCTGCGCGCGACAAAGTGATGAAAACCAGCGCCCACCAAATCGTCGGCATCGCGCTGAACAGCATGTACGAAATGCCATGCACCAGAAAGCAGAGGAACACTGCATTTTTGTATGCCGCGAAGCCCAGGCGCCGGCCGAGCCTGTGCCCGGTAATGCCGCCGATCACGAGGCCGATTCCGGCGAAGCCCCAGATCAATCCAATGCCGCCCGCGCCGCGCTTGTACACTAACTCGCCGAAAAGCGTGAACAGAATCTGGGCAGCGCCGCCGCCGCTGGCCCATCCGACCCCAGCCAAGCCGATGGCCAGAATCAACGGCGTTTTCCGCATGTAACGCACGCTCTCGAAGAAGTCTTTGCCCCATGTGCCCCACGCATTCGGCTTCGCAATCTTGGCCGCGCCGCGCTCGGGACGGAAGTGGCCAACTGGAGAGCCCAGGCTCGCAATCGCCCACGCACTGAACAAAAATGATGCGGAATTCGCCACGAACGCCCACCCGTAGCCGAACTGCATAATACTCACGCCGCCCAGCATCGTGCCGATCGAAAGCGTGAGCCATGAGGTGGTCTGCGTCAATGCATTGGCGCTGTGCAGTTCGTCTCCGGTGGCGACGCGGGGCAGAATCGCCGACCGTCCGCTGGTGAAGAAAGGCCCGGCGAAAGTCAGCATGCCGCTCAACAGATAAAGCAGCCAAGTCTGTTTGTAAATCGGAATCAGAATGAACAGGAGCGCGACGACCGAGCGCACCAGATCGCTCAGGATCATGATTTTCTTGCGATCCACGCGATCCAGCAAAACGCCCGCGACTGGGGCGGCAAGAATGGCGGGCAGCACGCGCGCAATCATCACCGCTCCCACCGCCAGGCCTGAGCCGGTTAGGTGCAGCGTGAGGCTAAGCACCGCGATGCTGTTGAAGTGATCGCCGACTTCGCTCACCACCTGACCGAGCCAAGTGGCGCGGTAATTGGGATTCCGGCGCAGCAGCAGCCAAAACGGCTTCACCGGGCCATTCGCTCGCAGAGTTCGCGCGCGGCGCGTTGGGCAGCGCTTTTCTTGGAGCCGCCCTCCGCTTTCCAGGTCCAGTCGATGCCAATGCGAACTTCGATGGTGAATACCTTGCTCGAATCCTTGCCCTGTTCCGAGACCAGCGTGTACCGCGGCGCCGGCAGATTCCGGTCGCGCGCCATATCTTCCAGAGTCCGCCGGAAATCCGGCTGCGTTGCGGGGATGGCCGCTTCCAGCGCACTGCCCTGACACGCCATCACTCGCGCACTCACCAGCTCGCGCACCGGATCTATGCCGCCATCCAGATACATGGCCGCCAGCAGCGCCTCGAAAGCGTCGGCAAGCAGGGTTCGCTTGGTGCGGCCGCCGCTCATCTCCTCGCCTTTTCCAAGCTGCAGGAAACGGCCAAGATCGAGCGCGAGCGCGACCTCATACAAATGGGTCGAGCTCACCAGATGTGCTTTCATCTGCGTCAGCCGGCCTTCGGCGTAGTGCGGAAACTGCGCGACCAGAAGATCGCTGACAAGAAAGCCGAGGATCGCGTCGCCTAAAAACTCAAGTTGTTCGTTATCCGAAACTTTCGCGGGCGCTGCTTCATGCACTCGCGAACTGTGCGTCAGTGCGCGCAGCAGAAGTTCTTTGTCGCGGAAGTGGTAGCGCAAGATTCCCTGCAGCGCGACGAGTTCAGCGGAGGTCAGCAAGCGGTTGCCGCCACCATGCGGGTACTACGGCTTCGGTGCCGGGGCGGGGGCAGTTGCGGGGCGCAACTTCGTGGCACGGACTTTTTCAGCCTGAGCAAATTGCCTTACCGCGGGGTTCAGCTCGGGAGTGGCCATCACCTTTTCCAGCACGGCGAGGGCATTGTCGTACTGCTTAGCTTGGTTATAAGCGGCCGCCAGACGCACCATGGTGGCCGGTTCCGGCTTTACGGGCGTGTCCACGGCAAGCTTGAACTGGGAAGCTGCCACATCGTACTTTTTGCGCGCCATCGCCGCGATTCCTAGTGCTTCGTAAGCCTGGGCACTCAGATCCTTCCGCGCATCCACCCACTGCGCGTCGGTAATTTGCGGGTTGGGCTTCGGAGCGTCCTTGATGATTTCCAGTGCGCTGTTCGCGTATTTCTCAGCCTTGCTCAGCTTCTCTTCCTTGTCCAAATCGTTTTCGCGCGTTTTCGAGGCCAAGCCGCGCGCCAGCATCAGCATGGCATTGTAATTTTTAGGATCGGCTTCCAGCGTGCGTTCGGCGTAGACAACCATTTTTTCGAAGTCGTTCTTCTGTTCGTAGGAAGCGGCGGTGAAGTAAAGCGCAATCGCTTTAAACTCGGTGTCGGCAAACTGGGTCAGAACGTTGTCGGCGGCGGCAATGCGGGCGTCCGGGTCGGCCGCGCCAAACATGGCTTGCAGTGCCACTACTTCCTTTTGCGATTTCGGTTTGGGCGGCGCCTGGGCCTGCATCAGGGCAGCGAAGCTGGCCATGGCCAGCGCGGCACGAAGAAAATATCGGTTCATCGGAAATCTCCTAAGTTTGAATCACTAAGGTTGCTTAGTCTCTTCGAGGCCCTTCTGGGCTTCTTGTTGCGCTCTTGCAGACGCGCCAGCAACAGCTTTTGCATCTTGAAAGTAACGGTTCGCCTGTTCGCGGTCGCCGCCGATCTTGGCGAGACTGCCCAACGACACCAACGCCCAGGCTTTCACAAGCGGTTCGGGCGAGGACTCGAGCGTTTTCTGAAACAAACGCTCGGCCACCTCGGCGTCGTTCTGGCGAACGGCGATCCGCGCCAGTCCGTAATACGATCGAGCATGCTCGAAAGCTTCGCCGCGTTCTTCCAGAGCCCGTAAGTAGAGTTGGCGAGCTTTATCCAGCTCGTGCTTTTCGTACAATTGCTCGGCCTCTTCCGCGGTGCGCGACGCGGGACTCGCATCGTTTACCAGGTGAACGGCAGGCGCGGCTTGCGCCAGGCGCACCTTAGGCGCCTGGGCAAATTGCACGTCGGCGAGCCGCTTGTGCTCGTGGACGGGGTTGATTCGCGTCACCATCTCAGGGAAGAACAATCGCATGGCCTGAGGCTGCTTTTCATAGCGCACAAGCTCTTCCGCGAAGTAGGGGGTGAGCACGTAGCCTTCATGCAGCGCGTCGGTAATCACTTTCGCGTCGCCCGCCAAACGGCTCTCCACGGCTTTAATGAGACACTCGGTAGCCAGCAGAACGAAATCGGATTTATATGCGTCACCGAGAGCGGGCGCGCCCGCCGCGTAGTCGCCGATGGCACGCTTTTCCAGTAATTCCATTCCATACTTGGTTCCGAGCGGATCCAGAACGAAGTGCAGGTAGGCGTGCCTGATATCGTTCACGCGCAATTCGGCGGAAGGGGTCACCACGACATAATAGTCGTTTCCATAGCTGCGCGTCTGCACTTGATTCGGCGCCCCAAGCAACTCAACGAATACCTGAAAGTGACGGCCCAGATAACCGGCCACCGGGTTTCGCAAGTAGCTATTCACCTTCAACACCATTTCGGATACCGGAGGCTGGTAACGGGTCAGCGCCGCATCAATCGGGGGCTGCGCTTCCGCCCAAAGCCGATCGATGTTGGCGTCCGCGGCAAACCGCGTGAGTAGCGGGCGAAAGCCATCCAGCGCCGCGGCGTCCGGCGGTATTTCAACTGTCCTCGTCTTGAACTCGAACGCGGGGGTGAGTGAAAGGGCTAACGAGATAAAAGCGTTGACATCCGACCCGTGTGCTCTGTAGTAATCGCCGATATCCGCCAAAACTGCCGGTTTGTCTGCTTGTATCTGCTTCCGGATACGATCCCGAATCGGGTCGTTAGTGCCCGAATTCGCATCGGTATCGTAGCCGGCCGCGTTCAGCGCCGCCATCACGGTAAAAAGCGTCTTATCGGCATCGAGGGAATTTTGGCGGTCCGCCGCGGAAACAGAGCTTCCAACTGCCAGACAAGTCACCAAAAGGGAAAAGAGAAATCGATTCAGAGGAATGCCGCCCGCAATTTGTTAGTTTACCATTGCCATCGTGACCACTGTGACGTTCGCGCCGCCAGCATCTGTTCGTCACGGGACCTCAAGTGCTACTTTGAAATAGGCTGGCTTGAATCCAATGGCCCGTTAGACGATTCTAATGTCTTGGGAGGCAGTTTAAATGGCAGGCAACAACACGAAAACGTTCACGGATGGAGCGTTTGACGCGGACGTTCTAAAATCGAATGTCCCGGTTTTAGTTGATTTTTGGGCGGAGTGGTGCGGGCCTTGCCGCCAGATGACACCCACCATCGACACGATCGCCACCGAGTACGACGGGAAGGCGTCGGTCGGCAAGCTGAACGTCGACGATAACAGCCAGACTGCGGCGCGCTATAACATCCGCGGCATCCCGACGCTGTTGCTTTTCAAGAATGGGCAAGTGGTCGAGCAGCGAGTCGGCGCGGTAGGTAAGTCCGATGTTCAGAAGATGTTAGACGCCCACGTCTAAAGTGAATTCTGAAGGTGCACACCGGCGCTAAAATTGATCGCTGGTGGGCAACACGGATGAGGCGTCCTGCAACATCTGGCGCTCGGACGCAGTGAACCTGTTCCGAAACTCGGCGCTGTTCAACCGCGAACGGCGCTCGGTTTCAGGCATGACCCGCAGCATATCCAGCTCATCGCGAACCGTGCGCCGGCGCGAATCGGGAAGTTCGCCAAACTGAGTTGCCAACTGTCGGATCCGGTTCTGCCTTTCAACCGGCAGGCTTTCAAAGCGGTGCAGGCGATCGTGAAGTTGCTCTCTCGCGTCCGGCGAAAGGCGCTTGTAGTCCTCCAGCTTGGATTCGATTTTCCGCTGCCGGTCCACAGGAAGGTTCTGGAGCGCGAGGCGGCGCTCTTCCGCTGACATTTGTTCCAGCTTTTCCAGACGCTCCTCCGGCCCTTTCTTTGGAGTCGGTGGACCGTGCCGCATCTTCTCTGGACGCGCGGGACGCGTCATCGTGCTGGGCCGGCCCATGCCCGCGTGAGGCCCCGCTTGGGCAAATGTCTCGGTCACGAACGGACCGACCAGCATTCCAGCGTATACAATCGTTATAGACCGGTTGTTTGCCATATTACATTGACTTCGACGGCTTCTCGGCCTCCTGAGCGTCAGAATCGAATTGGTGCAGCATCTGAATATCGTCCAAAGTACGTTCCACCTGCTCAGCTTCGGTAACTGAAACACGGATTGCCGCGGGTTGACTCGGTGTTGTAGAAATAACCTGTTTCTGATCGAAGAAGAACCCTGCTACGATGATCACCGTCGCGGCAACCAACGGCAGCGCGGGCTGGTCGAACACCGGCCGCACGAAGTCAAACATCCTCGCATACCACGGCTCCCGATCCGCTTCCGCAATGCGGGCGTAGAGCCGCCGATCGAAATCCGAAGTGACCGGCGTCGGTTCCCAGACATCCAAGGCATTCCACACTGCCCGCTGCAGTTGCACGAACGACGCGCACTCGGGGCAGCGAACCACATGCAATTTCACTTGGGCGGACTCCGGGTCGGTCACCTTTCCCGAGCAATATGCCAGCAGGAGTTCAACGTCGTCATTTTCAATTGGGCAAATCATCCTCACACCTCACCTATGCCATGTGCGCCAAACTGGATCTAAGAGATTCGTAGGCCCTGAACAGCAGAGATTTTACCGCGGATTCAGAACAATTTAGCACCTTTGCGATTTGGGAATATTCCATCTCGTGATATTTGTGCATCAAAACCGCCGCGCGTTGCTTCTCGGGAAGAGATGCGACCGCGCTGCGAACCTCGTCCAGCTTTACTTTGTAGACCATGGACTGCTCGACCGATGGCTTCCGGTCCGACACTTGCAGCCGCGGCCTGCCATCCAGATCGTCGTCCAGACGCTCCTGCTTGCGCTCGTTTTTCCCGTCGCGAAGCCAATTCAAAGCTAAATGGGTAGCGATCCGGAACAACCAAGTTGTAAATTTTGCTGTGGGCTCGTAAGTGTTGCGAGACTTATATACGCGCAAAAAAACTTCCTGCGCCAGCTCTTCCGAAATTGCGTGATTCTGCACCATTCGATACAAGAAGTGAATCACGGGCGATCGGTGTTTCTCTAAAAGCAAGCCGAAGCTCGCACCGTCTCCGTCCTTGACCCTAAGCATCAGCTGCGCGTCGAGGTCAAGGGCAGTTGAAGCCCCCATTTCAGTGCTAACCCTTTGTTCCTTCAAGAGTTTCGAGGTCCGTATAGAAATTCAGGCAAAAGTACTACTCCTGCTTCAAAGTCCTGTGCATCAGCCTGGTAATGGCGTCTGAGGGCGAGCGCGTTCCGGCCAGAATCGCATACGTCTCACGCGCAATTGGCATATCGACGCCATACAGCTCGGCCAGCTCGACCGCCGCCTGCGCAGTTTTGATGCCTTCCGCCACCATACGCATGGATGAGGTGATCTGGTCTGTTGCGCGCCCCTTCGCGAGTTCGATGCCGACGGAACGATTGCGGCTCAGCTCTCCAGTGCAAGTCAGGACGAGATCGCCTAGACCCGCTAAGCCGGCGAGGGTAGACGCCCTCCCTCCCATCGCGGCCGCTAGTCTCGTCATCTCAGCCAAACCCCGTGTTATCAGCGCGGCAATGGTATTGTGACCCAAGCCTAGACCGGTGCAGACGCCCGCCGCGATCGCGACGACATTCTTGATGGAGCCGCCGATTTCCACCCCCACCGGATCGGAGCTGCTGTAGACACGAAAGGTGGGGCCGGACAGCGCGCACTGAACAATCCGCGCCAGCTCTTCGTCCTCGGAAGCCACGACCAGAGCCGTCGGGCTGCCGCCAGCTACTTCGCGCGCGAAGGTAGGGCCGGACAGCACGCCGACTCTGGGCTGGAAGCGCGAAATCATTACTTCCCCGATAATCTGAGAAACGCGCCGCAGCGTTCCGTTCTCCAAGCCTTTGGTCGCGCTGACGAACAGCATGTCGGGCGTGAGCGATGGCGCCATACGCGCATAAACGCCTCGGGCCAAATGCGACGGCATTACCCCCAGAACCAGATTGCATCCTTCTAGACACGCAGCCAGGCATGAGGTCGCTTCGACGTTTGCCGGCAAAGCCAAGCCGGGCAGGTAAATGTCATTTTCCCGGACTGACTGCATCCGTTGAGCCAGATCTTCTTCATAAACCCACAGATGAACCCGCTGCCAGCGCGGCGCAAGGACGATCGCCAGAGCCGTCCCCCAACTCCCGCCGCCGATAATCGCCAAATTCGTCACTTCGTTCGGCTCCGCAGGGAGAGGACGTTTTCGTTTCCGGCGCGAAGGCGCGCGATGTTTTCTTTATGGCGGTACACAATGAAGACCCCGGCAACGGCGGCGGCCGCGAGTACGGGCCACCGCGGATGCAGAATCAGCCAGACGGCTAACGGAAACGTGCCCGCCGCCAAAACGGATCCAAGTGAGATGAAGTGCGAGACGGCCACCACGCCGACGAAAACGACCAGTACGGCAAGTAATGGGGCCGGGGTCAGGCAGAGAAACGCTCCGATGAAGCTGGCGACGGCCTTGCCTCCGCGGAACTTCAGGAAAACCGGAAACGCGTGACCCGCCATCACCGCGAGCGCCGCCGCGCTCATCCATGAGACGCTGCCGCCGGTTAGCCAAGACACCAGCCATACGGCGGCGTAGCCCTTAGCGATATCCAGGATCAAAGTAAGCATGCCGGCGGCCCGGCCGGTGGTGCGCAGTACGTTCGTCGCGCCGATATTGCCGCTTCCGGATGCTCGCACATCCGAGCCCGTCATCAAGCGTACAAGCAGATAGCCGAACGGGATCGCGCCGATCAGATAAGCGAGTAAGAGCGCGAGCACGGGCACTCGACTAGTGTACTGGGAAGGTCGTTAACTTTGTGTAAACCCCGTTGACGCTCCGATATAAATGGAATTCGCGAGTTTGAAATGTCCCAAAATTCATATTTTGCCGCACAATCGCATCCCGCAGATTTTGGAGTCTGGTTCCCCGGCGGATTCGGGCCAAGGTGATGTGCGGCGTGTACGGGCGTTCCTCGCGCGCGATGCCGAGCGCTTCCATCGCCTGAGCGGTAAGTGTCGCGAGTTCCGCGAGCGGCGGCGACGGCTTCACCGGGATCATCAAAACCCGCGGGGTTTGCGCATTCGGGAAGAAACCGACATCCGCGACCGCAATCTCAAACGGCTCTGCCAGTGGTACTCCACCGAGGGCTTCGGTCAATTCGCCGACGCGTTCTTCCGGCCAGAAGCCGATGAAGGTCGTCGTGATGTGCAGGTTTTCGTCGCGAGCCCATTGCAGCGGTGCCGCCGGCCGCAACCGCCGCAACACGTTTTCAATGCGCTCCCGCACTGGCGATGCAATCTCGATTCCTGTGAAGAGACGCAGCAAATAGCCTCCACGTCACGCGCGCGCCAAACATCTTTGGAGCCAGTAAACCGCGACCTGACAGAAAGGCTCGCATTCTCCAGAAAGTCACTCGCGCCCGTCAGGCCCTCAATAATGTGCGGTCTGCATGACACACACCACTAGCTTAGCCCCGGCGGAATCTAAGCAATCCCGAAAAAATCGCCTTTGTCATTGAGACCATCGGTATGATTATCTTGTAATCACGATTTAGCCACAACCGACGGGTCCGCCCCGATCGTCCCCACTAACTCCCCAAGATACCCATCGCTCCGCACATGCGCTAAGTGCGCCCGCGCCGCCTCTGCTAACTCCCCCTGACCGGCATTCGCCACAGCTTGCGCGTGCCGCGTCCAAAGCGCAATATCGATCGCCTGCTTCGCCTTCAACCGTTCCCGATACCAGCCGCTCCCCAGCAAATATTCGCGCGTGAACATCGCCCTCAGTTTCGGGTCGTTCTCGCGCATCCCCTCGAACTCGCCGTGCGCCATGATGTGCAGCAGGGCCTTGATCGGCGGGCATGCCGCCTCCACGCTGTCATCTTCGAAATAGTTCATTGCCTCCATCCTCTGAGGTGCATTCACCCCTTCGGCATACACCGCCAGGTCCTGCGTTTCCGGACGCAGCAGCTCTTCGGTAAACACCGCCGCCGGCGTCTCGAAGATGCGACCCAGAAACCGGTCCACGAACGCCGCTGTAATGCGATATCCCAGCCGGCTGGCCAACATTGTGCGTCCCTCGAACTCAAAGTCCCCGATCTTCTCCAGATACCCGCCTTCAATCAAAAACCGCGGATCCCGCTCGGCCACCCGCATTCGGCACCACAGCTCCGGCACCAGCATGGAGTTGTCGTGGTCCACGCGATAGTTCGGGCCCACATGCCCCGCCGCGGTCGTGAATCCCGCATAGCCCGTCACGATCGCCGACACCAGCGCATTGTTGATATCGATCACAGGCGGCATCGCATTGAACGGGCCCTTGGTAAGTGCGCCCTCGCTCCCGAACCCCGTCGTCGATGGCGACTTACCCGTCAAGCTGCAGATGAAATCCATGAACAGTTCCGGCAGTTCCTGATAGTGAATCGGGTTGTAGACTGCCAGCGGCGGAATCCCCGCCTTCGCATCCGGCGGATTGTTGCGCCGCCCCGCCAGTACCGCATTCACCGGGAAGTACACCCGGCAATCCGCCGGTATCTCGCGCGCCAGCCGCGTCCCGATCTCCGCCAGATACGTGTTCCGCGGATTCTCTAGATCCGGCCGCTTCTGCAGATAGCGCGGGTTCTTCGACGGCTTCCCATCCACAACGCGCGGATGCGCCGACGACACCACGAACTCCGTGGGCGCGTGCTCGGCGAAATCGAGCAGCAGCCGCTTCATCGGCTGCGTATATTTGTCGAAATCGACCACCTGATCCACCAGCGCCTGGCAGGCCGCCGCCGCAATCGGTTCGAAATTCGAAATGAACGTTCCGGGCGACGCCAGATCCGCCTCCGCATCCTTATCGAATCCCCGATGAATTGCGTCGTCGGGCCGCTGAAAGAGTAACTGCTCGCAGTTCTCCACTAACTTGACACTTAGGTTCGGATACTCCGGGTCAAGATAAGTCAAGCTCTCGCGCGGCAGCACCACCGATGCCGTAATGTCGTCCTCCACCTGCACCTTGTCAGCCGGATTGAAGTCCGGGCGCAGCTTATAGATGCGCCATGAGCCGTTCGGATCGTAACCCATCCGCAGGTAGTTCCCCACCATCTTCTGGTTTTCGAATTTCAGCTCATGCCCCAGCAGCCCGTTGATGCGATCCACGCTGAAGTGCTCGCGCCAGTCCTCGCCCCAGTCCAGCCGGTAATAGCGTTTCACCGTGACCAGAAGCTGCCGCACGGTTTCCGGAATGCTCCGCAGCCACTCGTTGTGTTCGTCGGTGTAATCCGGCGAAACCGTCATCAGCTTGATCACCGAACCCAGTGAGCGCTCCGGACTCAGGATGGGCCGCCTCGCGCGCTGCTCCGAATGTGTTCGCCGGTAAATATTCGAAAAGCCCTTCTTAAGGATCTCGGCGACCTGCTCGATATCGCTGTGATAATCGCTGACGAATATCGGCCCCTTCAAAATAATGCTGCCGATGGATTTCGAAATCTCCGATTTTCCCCCTCCCGAAACCGTGCAAGGCTTGTGGCACAGAATCCCATCCGCGCGCGACGCCACCAGACGCCATGCCGTGCCCCCGGTCTGCTTCTCCAACCGCAGTTTCGTTCCCCAGGGCAGCAGATAAGTCTCGCCCGCGCGCAGCGTCAGTTGGTGCCACTCGCCGCTTGCGCGCTGCCATTTCACGGAACTCTCGCGCACGCTGAACTCGGCATTCTCCGGCACATAGAAGATGTCGGCGTACTTTCGATCCGTCGCGTACCCTTCGGGCCGAATCTGCACGCGATCCCCTAGCCACCGCATCGCTTCAGTGAACGTCACCTTCTTAGTCAGCACCGTGCGACCGGCGTAAAACTGCGGCCCCAGCACATAGGCCGGAAACGCGATCGCTCCGCCGGCATGCTCCTCCTCGCACATCCCGAACAGGTTCGCCGCGAAACTGATCTGCGTTTTTACTTCCTTCTTGCAGTACCCGTAATAGTTGTCGGCGATGATCGTCACCATAACGCCGCGCGCGTCGCGGCAGGCAATCTTGAACGCGCCGCCGTTGTTGTAAAGTTCGCCGTAGAGCTCATCCGCGTCGCGCCAGCACATGCCGTCGCGCCGTTGCCGTTCCGTGCCTTGGTCCCAGTGCGGCAGGCCGACATCCTTCTTTCTTATACCCACCAGATGCGGCGCCAGAATCACGCAACCCGTGTGCCCGGTCCAGTGCGTCACGTCCAGCGCGGCGTCATTCTCCGGAAGATACGGATCGCCGCCATTGCCGAAAATGCCTTCGACGAAATCGAGATTGCTCACCAGACTGCCGGGCGCGAAGAAGCGCGTCTCCATGGTTTTCGCTGGCTCGGTCCCCGTCGCCGGACACACCAGCGGTCGCAGCAGCAGTGTGACGAACATGCGCGCCTGATGCGCCTGGTCGGCGGTAAACGGCACAGCCAGCACTTCGGGCGACGGACGCAGCGCCAACTCGAGCAGCGCCGCAAACGTCTGCTTCGGCACGCCGATCTTATCCGCCGGAATCGGGAAGCCGCCCTCGACGATGTGGAAGATTCCCTTCGTCGTCCGGCGGTCGCTCTTGGGATTGTGCAGGATGCCCTGCGGCAGCCGGTACGATTGCAGGTACGGCGATGCCAGGGTGTCCGCGTTCGGCGGCAGCGACATCACACGCGCCAGCCCCGGCCGGTCCAGCGCGAACGTGTTGACCGGCAGCCGAGCCGCCCCGCCCGGCGCAACGTCACCCAGATAGGCATCGAGAAATGCCTGGACGCGCGCGTCCGCCGGGCACTGCCGGTCCCCAAGTAACTGGTCCTTCTGATAAAAATTCCGCAGCAGCGGCCCGGCGATTTCGAGAAAGTAGGGGTCGGCCGTGCTCTGGCTTGTAGGCTGCCCCAGCGCCGCAAGTTTCAGATTGATGTACCGGACCAGTTGCTCGTCGTGACCGTCCGCAATTGTTGGCTTCGTGAGGGTTCCCA
>JBBROU010000131.1:0-12799 GCA_038229055.1 Bryobacterales bacterium
AACGATAGACTTGACTAAAATCGGTGCCAATATCAGGACCTGAAATCTGAATTGCCGCGCGTACACTCGGCCCAGAATGCCAGGGGCTTTAACACCACTAATTCCAATTACGGTTGGGTCGATTTATCAGAATTCTCCGTTACCGTCGCGTATGGCGAAATGCACTCCGGACACGGCAGCCGCGCTTCACGCCGTTGTCGCCGATCTGCGCGCCCTGGGCCACGAGCTGCTAATCAGCGATCTGTTTCGAAGCTACGAGATGCAGAAGGCGGCGCATCTCGATTTCGTCGAAAAACGTAAGAAGGCCTTCAGCCCCGCGCCCGGCGGCAGCATGCACGAAGCCGGGCGCGCCATGGATGTCGACCTCGCCTCGGCCGGAGTTCCGCTCGCTCGCTTCTGGGAAATTGCCAAGGCGAATGGGTTCGTTCCGATCATTTCCACACCCGACGCCAGCCAAAAGGAGTGCTGGCACTTCGATTATCGCGGCAGCCACGGCGTGGTTTACGATTACGCGAAAAGCGGCAGAGCCGGAACGGGAGCTCCTTATTCCCAGATGGCCCGTAGCGCGATCGCCGCCATCGGCGTGCACCTCGACACCGTCGCCGACCAGGGTATCGCCTATTTGCAAGCCGGATTAATTCGGCTGGGAGCCGATCCGGGAACAATCGATGGCGTCATGGGTGACCGCACCCGCGCCGCACTGGCCGACGTTGGGGCGAGCGAACAAGATCCGGCAATCCTCAGCCGGCTCCTTCAAGCGAAATTCCCCGGTGAGTTCGCCTCCTAGCAGCGCAGATCGTCGCGCGTGATCTTGAAACCGTCAAGGTTTCCAAGCACCGTGAGCGCGATCTGCTTCTGATCGAAGAACGTCCGGGCGATCGCCTGCACTTCATCGGCGGTGACAGCTTCGATCCGCTCACCCAGTTCATCGAGTGTGTAGAACTGCTCGAAGTACATCTCCTGCCGCGCCAGGTTCGACATGCGGCTCGACGTCGACTCCAAACTCAGCATCAGCGAACCCTTGAGATGATCTTTGGCCCGCCGCAACTCTTCCGTCGCGATGCGTTCCTCTTTCAGCAGCGTGAACTCGCGCAGAATCGAATCCACTACTTTGCGCGCCGCTTCAATCGACGTGCCTGCATAAATCGACATGCAGCCCGTGTCGCGATATGGATTCAGATCCGAAAAGACCGCGTAGGCCAGCCCCTGCCGTTCGCGAATATTCTGGAATAGCCGCGAGCTCATTCCCCCGCCCAGCATTGTGTTCAGCACATAGGAAGCGAATCGCTGATGATGCGAAACCGGATAACACGGCACGCCTAAACAGAGATGCACCTGTTCCAGTTCCTTTTTATTGCGAAGCGCGATCCGTGCGTGCGTTGACGGGACGGCTTGAGCCGGCGCGTCGCTGCGCGTCGAAAGCCCTTCGAAGTATTGCCGCGCCAGATCGACCAGCCGTGTGTGCGATAGATTTCCGGCCGCTGTGATCAGCAGGTTGCTCGGCGTGTAGACCTCGGTGTAGTAGCTGGAAATCATGTCTCGATCAAACCGCTTCACGGTCTCGCGCGTACCAAGAATCGGTTTACCTAAAGCATGATCTTTCCAGAAGTTACCAGAAAAAATCTCATGAACTAGATAATCGGGATTATCCGCGTCCATCTTGATCTCTTCCAGAATGACGCCTTGCTCCTTCGCAATATCCTCGTCACGAAACAACGGGTTCAAAATAACGTCCGCGACCACTTCGAAGGCCTGCGGCAAATGCTCGTCCAGGACCTTGGTGTTGAAGCAGACCAGCTCTTTGGCTGTGAACGCGTCCAGATTGCCGCCGATCGAATCCACCGATCGCGCGATGTCTTCCGCCGACCGTGTGGCCGTTCCCTTGAACAGCATATGCTCGATGAAGTGCGAGATCCCGTTTTGCTCGCTCGTTTCGCGCCGTGAACCGGTTCCGATCCATACACCGACGGATACGGAACGCACATGGGGCATCGGCTCGGTGATCACCCTCATCCCGTTTTTAAGCGTGGTGATCTCTATGTCACGAACTATAGATGGTGCCGTTTGGGTTGTAGCCAACTGATTGAACCTAATCCCTTGTACCACTTCCCCGACCGTTCTGGCTACCTAGGTACTGTGTTAAACTCTAGAAAAGTGCCGCAACCGCTTGTGGGAATGGAACTTAGCGATCTTCGTGAGGCCCTGGGACCGGGCCAGCCCGAGTTCCGCGCCAAGCAGGTCTATGAGGCCCTTTACCATAAGAAGATCGCCGATCTGGTTCAGATCTCAACCCTTCCCGCGGCGCTCCGTGGATCTCTCGCGGCCGCGCATGAAGTCGGACTTCCGGCTCTCGATAAAGTCTTCGATTCCGTCGATGGCACTCGCCGTTATCTGTTGCGTCTCGCTGATGCCCGAACTGTTGAGACGGTTCTGATGCCGGAAGAAGGCCGCCACACCGTCTGCATTTCGAGCCAGGTCGGCTGTCCAGTCGACTGCAAATTCTGCATGACCGCGCTCATGGGGCTCGAGCGGTCTCTCACCGCCGGCGAGATCGTCGGGCAAGTCCTATTCGTCGCGCGCGATAACGGCCTCCTTGAAGAGCGCTCGCGCTTCAACATCGTCATGATGGGCATGGGTGAGCCGCTTCTGAATCTCCCCAACGTGCTCAAAGCGACTCGGATTCTGACGGACCCGAAGGGGTGCGGCATGTCGGAGCGCCGCATCACGCTCTCGACTTCCGGAATCATTCCTAAGATCGAGGAGATGGGCCGCGCTGCCGTCCGTCCCAAACTCGCCATCTCGCTGAATGCTTCAACCGAAGAGAAAAGGCAGCAACTTATGCCGATCACCCGAAAGTATCACTTGAAAGATTTGATGGCAGCTTGCCGCGCCTATCCTCTTCGCGCCTGGGAGTCTCTTACGTTCGAGTATGTCCTGTTGAAAGGTGTGAACGATACCGACGCCGACGCGCGCCGCGTTGTGAAATTGCTCGCCGGCCTCAACTGCAAAGCGAATCTGATCGCGTTGAATCCCGGCCCCGGCATTCCTTTCGAGAAGCCCACCGCCGAGCGATTGGCTTCGTTTCAACAGATCGTCCGGCAAGCCATGCCCTGCTTCGTGCGCAAACCCCGCGGTCTCGACATCTTTGCCGCATGCGGCCAACTCAAGCGCAACGAAGGTTAAGTTTCAGATGACACCCGAATGGGTCTTCTACGACGGCGATTGCGGCTTCTGCCACCGCTGGGTGAAGTTCATCATCGGGATTGACCGCCGGGCGCAGTTCCGGTTCGCGCCGCGCGTGGGCGAAACCTTCCGTCAAATCGTGCCCAGCGAAGTTCGTGCGACGCTCCCGCCCAGCGTCGTCGTGCGACGTGATGACGGCGTCGTTCTCACTCGTTCGGACGCTGTGCTCCACGTCTTAGAACGGCTCGGCGGAGTTTGGGCGCTGCTGTCCCGTCTCGGCCGCCTCGTGCCGGCGAACTTTCGTAACGTTGTTTATGCCGGGGTAGCCAGGGTTCGTCACCGTCTTTACCCCAAGCCCGTCGGCCTATGCCCGATTGTCGCGCCCGAATTGCGCAGCCGCTTCGGCCCGTGACATCATTTCAATTCGATGACGAGAGTGCGATACGCCTTGTCGCCGACATTATTGAGCACCGGCGCATCCTCGCCTTTGACATGCCAGATGGCATCTCCCGACTTACGCTCACGCACGGTCTTCTCACCGCTTACCGGATCGATCCGTTCATATTTGCAATCGTCCAGAAAAACGATCACCTGATCCGATGCGCGAATCGAACGCTCGCGTGGCACGCCCGGCGCATAAACCACCTCGCTGACCTTCACGCGATTGTTTTCCAATTTCACGCTCGACACGGCCAGCAGCGTGAGCGCCGACGAAAAGAGCGCCGTGAGACACAGAAGTTTTTTCATGCCGATTCACTCCGAACGCCACAAGTATCATATCTATTGCCTATTGCGCATAGGCTGTAGCACAATAGCCTTGCCATATGCGATTGCGCGTGCTTGGGATTGTCTTGGCCGGCGGCAAGGGTACCCGGCTCTATCCGTTAACCAAGGAGCGCGCGAAACCCGCGGTGCCGTTCGGAGGCAAGTACCGCATTGTAGATTTCGTTCTCAGTAATTTCATCAATTCCGGAATCTATTCTATCTACGTGCTGACTCAATTCCGCAGCCAGTCGCTGCTGCAGCACTTGAGCGAAGGCTGGCAGTTCGGCGGCCTGCTCAAGAATCAGTTCATTATTCCCGTGCCCGCGCAGATGCGTTCGCCCACCGAGACTTGGTATCAAGGCACCGCGGATGCCATCTACCAGAACATCAATCTGATCGAGCAGGCCGATCCGCACGTGGTCGCGATATTCGGCGCCGATCATATTTATCGGATGAACATCACCAGCATGGTGGAGTTCCACGAGAACAAAAGTGCCGCCTGCACGGTCGCCGCGATCCCGGTGGAACGCAAACTCGCCAGCGAATTCGGCGTGATCGAAACGCAGCCCGGCGGTCACATCGTCTGTTTCCACGAAAAGAATCCCGAAGCTCCCACCATCCCAGGCGATCCACAGCGCGTATACGCCTCCATGGGGAATTACGTTTTTTCCACACGTACCCTGCTGCGCGAGCTGCATGACGATGCCGCCAATCCCGACAGCACGCACGATTTCGGCCGTGACATTCTGCCCTCGCTGGTGAAGCGCTCCGAGGTCTACGCCTACGATTTTCAGACTAACTCAATCGCCGGCGAGCCCCCCGACCAGCCTTCGTACTGGCGCGATGTCGGCACCATCGACGCCTATTACGACGCGAATATGGATCTGCGCGCCGTGCATCCGTCCCTCAATTTGTACAACCGGCAGTGGCCGTTGCGCACCACCGGCTTTCCCGACCCGCCCGCCAAATTTACCTTCGATGAGGACACGCGCCGCGGCCATGCGACGGATTCCGTCGTTTCCGGAGGCTGTATCCTATCCGGCGGCACCGTGAAGAATTCGGTCTTGTCGCGCGGCGTGAAAGTGCACAGCGGCGCGCATGTCGAAGACTCCATCATTTTGGATAACTGCGATATCGGCCGCCGCGCGAAGATCCGCCGCGCCATTCTCGATAAGAATGTGCGCATCCCGGAAGACACTCTGATAGGTTATGACCTGGAGCACGACAAGAGGTTCCACCATGTCACCGAAAGCGGAATCGTCGTGGTCGAGGGCAACCGGTCGCCCGTCGAAGTCGCTACCTTATTTGTGTAACTGCTCCATGAAGTAATAGGCGATCATGTGGCAGACAATCATGTGGCCATCCTCGATGCGCCCCATATGCGGAGCCGGAACGTGAATGTTGAGCTGCGCTAACGGTGCAAGCTTACCGCCATCGCGACCGGTGAGTGCGATCGTCTTGCATCCGCTCTCATTCGCGTACTCGATAGCCCGCAGTACGTTCGGCGAGTTCCCTGACCCGCTAATTCCCATAAACAGATCGCCCGGCTGCGCAAAGTTTCGCAGTTGCTCCACGAACACGCAGTCGTAGCTCACGTCGTTGGCATATGCGGTGAGTGTCGGCAACTGATCGGTTAACGCCATAATCCGGAACCGCCGGTCACGTTGATAGCTGGCCCCCTTCACCATGTCGCACGCGAAGTGCGAAGCGGTAGAAGCGCTCCCACCGTTCCCGCAGACGAAAATGTGCTTGTTCTGGTCACGCGCCTCTTCAAACAGCGAAATCGCCTGCTGCACCCGGCCCGTGTCGATAGAATCCACCACGCTCGCCAATTCGCTTCGATATTTGTCCGCAAAATTCATAATGTTTCCGCCAATGGCAGCGTTCCCCACAACACGCTGTCATCCCCCAACTCAGCCGGCACCACATCGATTCGCGCGCCCGACCAGGAGGTGATCTGCTGTCTCAATTCCACCCGCAAAGGACCGAAAAGTTTCGCGCCCGCTTTGCTGATTCCGCCGCCGATCACGATGCGCGCCGGGTTCAACAACATGATACAGGCCTTCAGGCCGCGCGCGAGATTGACCACGTACCGGTTCACAAATTCGGCGTCCCGCATCAACTCTTCGCCAGTGCGCCCGTAGTCGCGCACCAGCCATAAGCCGCAGCACATACGCTCCAGACATCCGTGGGACCCGCACAAGCATTCCGGACCGTCCGGCACGACGTTCAAATGGCCGATTTCGCCTGCCCACCCATCCGCGCCTCGCTGCACCGCGCCGTCGATCAGGATGCCGCCCCCGATCCCCGTCGAGAGAGTCATATAGAAAAGCGGCGAGTGGTTCGAGCCTGCTCCGAACCGCCCTTCCCCCAGGGCCCCAACGTTGGCGTCATTATCCATAATCACCGGCGCGTCGATCACCCGTTGAATGTGCGCCGGCAGATAGAAGTCGCGCCAACCTCCCACATGCGTGGACAGGGCCACGCGTTGATCCACGAAATCGACCGGACCGCCGAAGCCGATCCCGCACCTGTCGAACCGAAACTCACCACGCCATTCCGCGATCACGGCCTCCACCGCGCGCAACATCCACTCGCGGCCGCCGGCTGCATCCGTCTTCCGCGATTCCCGCCGCACCATGGCCTCGCCATCGAACACGGCCATGGAGAACTTGGTGCCCCCAATATCGATCGCGAGCGTGATCACCGGGTCAACTCAAGCAGTTCAGACGGAGTGGCTGTCCCGGTTCCCTGCTTCATGATCGTGATCGAGGCGACGCGATTCCCAAACTCCGCCGCGCGCACCGGCGAACGGGTCAACCAATAGGCCAACAGCGCACCCGCGCAGAAGCTGTCGCCGGCTCCGCAGATATCAACTGGCTTGGTAACCCCGCGCGCCGGAACCCAACGCTCGCCATCGTCGCCGACCGTCAACACCCCTCGTGCGCCATGCGTCACCATCATCCAAGGCGCTTGCACCCGCGTTCGCAAGGCGGAAAAATCCACACGCCCGAACTGATCGTGGCAGGCCCGCTCGGCTTCGTGCTGGTTCGGCTTCAATGCGATATTTCGGAATTGGGCGAGTCGCGCTCGCGAGTCCGCCAGGAAGACCTTGTCGGGGTAAGCCGGCGCCAGCTCAGCCAGCAGAGTCCGCACCGCCTCTGTTACGACGCCACCCCGCGCCGTCTCGGCTTGGTCTGCAATCGCGATCACGTCAAACGCATCCACGGCGGGCAGAATTGCATCCAGGAGCTTGCGTTCCGTCTCGTGGGCGAGCGCGACCTTCGAAATGAAATCAATCCGCGGCAGATCCTCCTCGCCAGTCGTCGCGTTGGTCAGTTTTGTATAAGTAAAGGTAGGCATACGCGGCGCGCGGACCAGCAAGTCCGATGTAATTCCGCGCTGCTTCAACGACTGAATCAACTCGTATCCGAACCCGTCGTCACCCACCGCGCCCAGCACGGCCACTCGCCCGACGCCCAGCGCAGCGAGATTGTTGGCCACCGTTCCGCCCGCCCCAGGAGTGACTTCCGTCTTCACGACAGCCACTCGCGGAATTCCGGTCTCGAGCGATGGCTCGGCGTACGCTGGGTCATAGGTACACCAACGGTCGAGGCAAATGTCTCCGATCACCAAGGCCGAGAGGCTCGGAATGCACTCGAGGATCTGCTGGTCGGTCAATTCTCCTCCCCGCTTCCGCGCAGCAGCAGTTCGCGCCAAAGCGCCGGAACTGTCGCCCGGTGCTCACCGCGGAAGTAATCGCTCTCTCCGCCATCCGCCACCGTCCGCACGAGTATCGTCTTTTGCGGACGGAAGTAATATCCCGGATCGCTCTTCGGCAACTCGGTGTGAACGTCGCCGCAAATGGGCACGATGTCGAACACCGCCGTGTAGAATTCGCGAACCCGCCGCTCTTCCCGATGTGCCACATTACGCGCCATCGCGAGCGCTTTTAAATAGACCTCCGGCGCCATGATGGCCGAGCCGAAACTCAACAGCACCCCGCCTTCCAGATTCTCCACCGATCGCGCGAAGATCAGGAAATCGCGATAGCTCGCCGCACCCGTGGCCGAGCCATCGCAGTTTGGATGCTCGTGGAGAATGTCATAACCGATGCTGACATGCACCGTTGCGGGAACATTGCATCGCCACGCGGCGGCAAATACGCTCATATCGCGATGCAGGAAATCGCTTTGTTCGATGCGGCGCCCAACGGCTTCGCCTAAACCTTCACCGTCCTTTGCGGCGTCGGCGATCCAGTCGTTCAACTCGCCAGTCTCGGTCCACAAACCAAACTCGCCCGTTCGAATGTAACGCGCTACGCTCTCGGTGGTTGCGCCGACGCGTGCCAGTTCGAAATCGTGGATCGCTCCGGCCCCGTTGAACGCGAGGTGGGTGAACCAGCCGCGCTCCAGCAGATCGATTAGATGCCGGCTCACGCCGCTGCGTAGCACATGCGCCCCCATCATCAGAATACGCGCGGCATTTCGGTTCCGCGCTGCTTGCAACCTGACCGCCAACTGCGTTAAACGGGGATCCCGAAATTCCGGCGCCGCGTCGGAGAGTCGCAACCAGCGGTCGGCGTGGAGGTCATGGGTGCGTTCGCTTAGCGGCCGGAGCGTTAGCCGGGAGCGATCGAACAGTCCATACTTACTGGGCATTCGGGAACAGTGCCGCCGAGAGCTCTTGCCAGGCAAGATAATTCGGCACGATGAAGTCCGCCCCGACTTTCGCCAACCGCTCGCGCTTCCAGCCGTCGACCGCGATGCAGTCGGGCTCATCCGAAGCAACTCCCACGGCGACGCCGCCGACCTCCTTCACATTCTCAATCTCGACATACCCGTCGCCGAAGCCCAAGAACTGTTCGCCTTTCGACTCGTCGGATGCAATCACCTGTGCGATCAAAATTTTCTTCGAGAAGCTCCGAAAATCGTCGCGCGCGCCGAAAACGCCGCCATCGAAATATTTCACGACGTCCAGCAATCGCGCCTCTTCGCTCATATAAGTGTGATCCGTGCCGCTGGCGAGGTACATCTTCATTCCGCGGTCTTTCAGCAGTTCGAGCCACACCCGCGCGCCCGGGACCATATACTTCTCGGGATCTACCCGGCCCGACCGCAACTCTTCCAGCCGGTAGGCGATTTTCTCATGCAGCCGGTCGAGGTACATCGTTTTATAAGCCAGCGGTTCCAGCGGCGTGCCGCCGCGCTTTTCGACATTCTCCGCCAGTTCGATCATCTGGTACATGGTCTGCTTGCCCGTGAGCCGGCCCACGAACTCTTCAACGATTGTCCGTAAATCCTCCTCTTTTTCGCCCGTTTTCAGGTCGAGCAGGATCTCCACCATCATCGGAATCATCACTTCCATCCAACCCGATCGAATGGTGGAGATGGTGCCGTCAAAATCAAATAGGCAGACGCGCGTATGCGCCGCGGAAACACCCGGCTGAAGCTGTTCAATCACCCCTGTATTCTCGCAGAGTCGGAATTGAGCTACCATTTTCAAAGAGCAAAATGAAAAAGATAGAAGCTATCATCCAGCCCTTCAAACTGGAAGAGGTCAAAGAGGCGCTCATCGCAGCCGGGGTGGACGGTATCACGGTGAGCGAGGTGCGTGGGCACGGCCGCCAGAAGGGTCACACCGAGGTGTATCGCGGTCAGGAATATAGAGTCGACTTTTTACCCAAGGTGAAGATCGAGATCGTCACGCCATCGCACCGGGCCGAGGACGTGGTCGCGGTAATCCTAAAAGCTGCGCGTACGGGCAAGATCGGTGACGGCAAAATCTTCGTCTCCGACATCGGCGAGGCGATCCGTATTCGCAGCGAAGAACGCGGCGACGCGGCACTCTGATCTACTGGAAGGCCAACTGACCCATGTTCGTCGCTTGCCCGTTCACCGAGACGGTGACGACAAGCTGACCGCGTCCCTTTAGTGCTGCAGGCAGAGCAACATTCACTTGATCGAGGCCCGCTAGTGGTCCCTGCGGGCCGGCGAACAAGACTGGAGCGTCGATGTTTCCGATGGTTACGCTTACGCCTGCCTGGGTGCCTCCGCGAATTCCTGTTCCATAGAGAATCAGATAGCTGGAAGCACTCACATCGATGGGAACCAGAGCGCAGGCGCTGCCGGAAGCGCACTGGAAAGTGTTGGAGTACGCGCCCTGGCTGTTGACCACTTGCGCCGCGGCAGGTCCCAATCCGGTTTGCCCCGTAGTATATAAACCCGGCGCCGTCGCGCCGATCAGAGCGGTGCCGCTAAATGTTGTGCTTCCATTCTTCAAGGTAAGAGTCGCAACGCCCGCAGCGACGCCCTTCGGAATGAAACAGTTCACCTGGTTCGGGGAAACGTAGAAAAGCGGAACCGGGAACATAGCGCCGCTTACATCTTTCAGGTTGACAGAGACGCTGCCCAGCGACAACGGCAGCGGTTGCGACTGAGCTTGTTGCGGGGCGGCCGCCAATCCAGATCCGTAGATTGACGCGATAGATTCAGGCGCGAGCGCGTAAGTGCCGTAAGCGGAATTGGTAGCGCTCAATGTTGCGGCGTTATGAGCCATAGGCTGCGGCGCAGGCGGATACGGCGAGCCAGCCGTCTCCAGAAGAATCGGCGGGCGCGGCTGCTGCGTGAAATCGAACGCGTCAGTCATATCGTTCGCAGTGTTGTCACGCCCGGTCATCGGCGTAACTCCGAATCGCTCCTCGACAATTTTCAGCCACGATTCAAAAGAGTAGGTCTTGTGATCGACGTAGCCCTGGCGCGCCCACGGACTGATGACCAGACCTGGAACTCGAATTCCCAAGCCGTATTGGTCCACCTTCGGTGGAGGCACGTGATCGTAAAATCCGCCCCAGTCGTCCCAGGAAATAAAGACGGCCGTCGAGTTCCACTGCGGCGAGTTCATGACCGCATTGACCAAACCGGTTATGTAGTTTGACCCGGTCGCGATGCTGGCCGGCGGGTGTTCACTCAGATCGCTGTTGGGGATGATCCAGCTCACCTGAGGCAAGGTGCCATTCTGCGCATCGGTGTAAAACTGTGTGGCATTTGTCAGGCGGCTGAACTGAGTGGAATCGTTCTTAACTGCCGGGAAGGCGGGCAGCGGGTTCCAGAAGGAGTAAGTGGTCTCGTCGGCGTCCACATTGGCTGTTCCCCCGTCCGCGGCGCCGGCCGTTTTCCCGCGATTGACATAGTATCGCCAGTCGATCTTGCCACTGCCCAGAAGCAAGGTGATCTCCGGGAAGGCATAGGAAGGGGGGCGCGGCTGACCCGTACCAATGTAACCGCCGCTCTGCGCAGCCAGCATATACAAATGTGCCGGCAGGCTATAAGAAGTGACAGATTCGAAGAGCCGGTCCTGCAGCACATAAAGCTGCGCGTAATTCCAGTAATTGGCTACCTCGCGATAGTCATGCCAGCCCATGACGTCGGCTGGCGCGCTACGTACCCCAGCGAGGAATCCATCCATCAGACCGCCGTTGATGCAGGCCAGCGCATTAGCCCAGTTATGCGCGCCCCCGTGATTGACGAAATTGGTGTCATGCGACGGCGCAACACAGGGTCCGCCCGTGGGACCCGGAAGGCAAATGCCCTGTGGCAGCCCTTCGGCGCCGGGGTACGTCCCAAAGTAATGATCGAAGCTGCGATTCTCCTGCATGATGAAAACGAAATGCTGGATCTTTTCAAGACCCGGCGGCGCGAACGGCGCGGGACCCGTCTGAGTGCGCGCGCGGCTTCCGGCGAGAAGAACCGCAAGGATCGCCGTTAGCAGAGCGAACCACGTGCGAAGGCGTTTGAGCGAGGGCATTACCTAGCCGAGTTTACGCTTCGTTTCTAACCGTTTGAACAATAGCCTGAATATAACCGATCTCAAATGCGAAAGCGAGTCCGGTTTTGTCGCCCAAGATCTGCGGGGCGTGGTCCGGCATCAACATGCCGTTATAGCCGACCTCGCGGTATACACGCGCGCATTCCAGAAAGTCGATATCGCCTTCGTCCGGAAAGGTCTCGCGGAAATTGAGCCTGTGACCTTTAATATTCCGGAAATGCACGTTGAAGATCTTCTTACGCGAACCGAAATATCGAATTACATCCGGGATTTCTTTAGCCGGCTGGTCCAGCATCTCGCAGACCGTGCCTTGGCAGAAATTCAATCCGTGATAAGGACTGGCGGCTATATCCACGAATCTCTTCAGACCGTCCACGGAACTCAAGACCGAAGGAACGCCGTGAAATCCGCCCTTGGGCATACCTGGGTCATTCGGATGACAAGCGAGCTTCACCTTCGCCTCTTCCGCCACCGGAACAATGCGCTTCAGGAAGTACTCGATACGCTCCCACATGGTGTCGCCGTCGGCTTTCACCATTTCAAAAACCTGAGGGTCTACTTTGGCCGTGTCGTAAACGAAGGTGCTGCTGCGCGTGTTGCCGCGTCCCGGCGTGAAGCCGGAGCGAACAACTCCCAGGTAAGTGAGGTTGTACTTCATCGCCGGAATGCCCGCCTTTCCGGCGTTGCGGATCATCGTGCTGATCTCTTCGATGTCGTGGTCCCGCCGCGGATTGCCCAGCAGAATGTTCGGGTAGTTATTCTTGTTGATGGTTACCGACGCCATGGGCAGCGGCACCATTGCCAGATTCAGTCCGTATGACTCCACTTGCTCGCGAAATCGCGAGAGACCGTCGACGGACCACTTCTCATCGAGACGCGGCGATATCTCGCCGCTGCAAATGTGCTTGACGCCGAACGCACCCATGGCCCGAAGCACGTCAGGAGAATGGCCCTGCTGGGTGCCCGCGTGAAATAAGACCGGGCGCGATGCGTGTGCCGGCTCAGCTCGGCCCTCGCGAATTCC
>JBBROU010000132.1:0-12641 GCA_038229055.1 Bryobacterales bacterium
CCATCGCCGCAATTAACGCTCTGGAGCCGCACCTCCAAACGCTCTCCGACATCGATCTGGCCGCCAAAACCATCGAATTTAAAGAGAAGCTGCACCACGGCGCCACTATCGACGATCTCCTGGTGGAAGCTTTCGCCGTCGTCCGCGAAGGCGGTCGCCGCGTGCTCAACATGCGCCACTTCGACGTTCAGTTGATCGGCGGCGTCGTCCTGCACCGCGGCCAGATTGCGGAAATGAAGACCGGCGAGGGCAAAACGCTCGTCGCCACCCTCCCCAGCTACCTGAATGCCCTGAACGGCAAAGGCGTCCACGTCGTCACCGTCAACGACTATCTCGCCAAGCGCGACGCCGAGTGGATGGGCCGGCTCTATAAATTTCTCGGCCTCACCGTCGGCATCATCGTGCACGACCTCGACGACGCCGAGCGCAAAGAAAGTTACGCTGCCGATATCACTTACGGAACCAACAACGAGTTCGGCTTCGACTATCTGCGCGACAACATGAAGTTTCGCATCGAGAACTGCGTGCAGCGCGGCCACAATTACGCCATCGTCGATGAGGTCGATTCCATCCTGATTGACGAGGCGCGAACGCCGCTCATCATCTCCGGTCCCAGCGAGCAGTCTCCCGATCACTATTACAAGGTCAACAAGATTATCCCCAAGCTGGTGCGCGGTGAGGTCATCGATGGCAAAGAGCCGGGCGAGAAATTCACCACCGGCGATTTCACCGTGGATGAGAAGCACCGCTCCGTCGCGCTCACCGAAGAAGGCGTCACCAAAGTTGAGAAGCTGCTGAATTTGGGCAATCTCTACGACCCGGCCAATATCGACATCAACCATCACGTGCAGCAGTCGCTCAAAGCGCACGTGCTTTTTATTCGCGATAAGGATTACGTGGTGAAGGACGATGAAGTCCTCATCGTCGATGAATTCACGGGCCGCCTGATGCCCGGCCGCCGCTGGAGCGATGGGCTGCACCAAGCCGTCGAAGCCAAAGAGAACGTCAAGATCGAGCGCGAAACCCAGACGTTCGCGACCATCACCTTCCAGAATTACTTCCGCATGTATACGAAGCTTTCGGGGATGACGGGTACCGCCGAAACCGAAGCCGCCGAATTCCAGAAAATCTACAAGCTCGATGTGGTTGCGATTCCGACCAACCGCTTGATGCGGCGCCTCGAGAATCAAGACGTCGTCTATCGGACCGAGGAAGAAAAGTTCCGCAACGCCGCGAAAGAAATCGCGCGGCTGCATGAGACTGGGCAACCCGTTCTGGTCGGCACCATCTCAGTCGAGAAGTCCGAGCGTCTCGGTGCGCTGCTGAAGAAAATCGGCATCCGGCATGAGGTTCTGAACGCCAAGAATCATGAGCGTGAAGCCTTCATCGTGGCGCAGGCCGGGCGGAAGGGCGCGGTTACGGTTTCGACCAACATGGCGGGCCGCGGTACCGATATTCTGCTGGGCGGCAACGCCGAATCGCTGGCGCGCGAGTCGCTGAAGAAGCAGGGCAAGTCGCCCGAAGCGCTGATGGAAACTCCCGCTGGCAAAGAAGAGTGGGAGCAGTCGCTCGCCAAGTACAAGAGCCAGACCGAGAAGGAGCACGAGGAAGTGGTCGCTCTCGGCGGGCTGCATATCGTTGCGACCGAGCGGCACGAATCGCGCCGCATCGACAATCAGCTTCGCGGTCGTGCCGGCCGTCAGGGCGATCCCGGCAGTTCGCGCTTCTACCTCTCTTTACAGGACGATCTGCTGCGCATCTTCGGCGGCGAGCGCATGCAGAACCTCATGCTGCGTCTCGGCATGGAAGAAGATGTCCCGATCGAATCGCGCCTCATCACTAAGCGCATCGCGGCTGCTCAAAAGGCAGTTGAAGTTCAGAACTTCGAAGCCCGCAAACATCTGCTTGAGTATGACGACGTCATGAACAAACAGCGCCAGGCCGTATATGGCATGCGGCGCAATCTGCTCGAAGGCCTGGATCAAAAAGACAAGGTGCTCGAGATGATGCGCGGTGTGCTCGGCGCGTTCATCGATATGCGCTGTCCGGAAGGCACGCATATCGATCAGTACGATCTGCTTGGCCTCCGCACCGATATTCTGACGCAGTTCGGCCATAAGTTCGAGATCGCGGAATTCGCCGGCCAGAATCGCAACGTCATCGAGGATACGTTAGTCGAGCAGTTGACGCAGAAGTATCAGGATAAGGAAGACCTGGTCGGCCCCGAAGTGATGCGGCAGACCGAGCGCATGGTCATGCTGCAGGTGGTGGACGACCAATGGAAAGATCATCTGCTTTCCATGGACCACCTGAAGGAAGGCATCGGCCTCCGCGGCTACGGCCAGAAAGATCCGCTGGTCGAGTACAAGAAGGAATCCTACGTCTTGTTTCAGGACATGATGGACCGCATCGAGGACGAGACCATTCGTTTCCTCTTCTTCATGCGGTTTGAGCAAGGCGCGCCGCCGAACCTTCCGTTTCCGACCGATGATGACGAGTACGAGGAAGACGACGAACCGGAAGATAGCGAGGCCATTCATGAGCGGCAGCGCCTGGCCGCTCAGGCCCAGGCGCAAGCTCAGGCCCAGGATCTGACGCGCAACATCCAGCGCAAGAAAGATAAAGAGCTCGCCGCGCTGCAATTTATCGGCGGCGACGGAACCAGCACCGCTACCGAAACCGTCATAAAAGGTGACAAGGTCGGCCGGAACGATCCCTGCCCCTGCGGCAGCGGCAAAAAATACAAGAAGTGCCACGGCGCGGCCTGACCCGTTTTCCTTATGAAATTTGCGATTGGTTTGCTCTTCCCGCTCTTGGTAGCAGTCCCGGGCTTTGGGGCGCTTTTCCCGGATTCGTTAGGTCCCTATCATTTGGCTTCCGTCCACCCGGTCGCGCTTTCCGACGCGCCATTGTGGACTGAATACGGCCTGCAGGAATCTGAGCAGGCCACCTTCGCCGGGGGCGGCAAGACGGTGACAGCGACCGCTTACCGTCTGTCCGACACCACCAGCGCTCTGGCGGTTTTCGACTGGCAGCGGGCCGCCGGATCGCGCCCTTCGGGGGAGCGGATCTCCAAACTGACGAACCTCTCGGTCGATACGGTCAACGGCACCGTTCTAGCGACTGGCAATTACGTGCTGGCGTTCGAGGGCTACCGTCCGACGGCGGAAGAGATTTCCGACCTGGTACGCGCTATGCCGCGGCTGGAAAACGGACCCCTGCCGACGCTGCCCGGCTATTTCCCCGTCAAGGATCTGGCGCCCAACTCGGAGCGTTACATCCTGGGGCCCGCCAGCCTGCAGAAGTTCGCCCCCGAAATTGAGCCATCCATAGCCGCATTCCGCATGGGGGCCGAGGGGCAATTCGGACTTTTCCACAGCCCCAAGGGCGACCTCAAGCTGGTGCTCTTTACGTACCCGACCCCGGCCATCGCCCGCGACCGGCTCGCGCAATTCGACAAAACCCCGGGCCTGATTGCCAAGCGAACCGGACCGCTGCTCGCGGTAGTAGCGGGTCCATCCGATCCCAACGAGGCCGAGCGGCTGCTCTCGGCAATTCGCTACGAAGCCTCGATCACGGTGGGGGACAAACCGCCCAGCCGCAAGGACAATCCCGGAAACCTCTTACTCAACATCTTGATTCTAATTGGGATACTGATTGTGTTTGCGCTCGCGTCGGGCTTGGTTTTCGGCGGATTGCGCATCCTTTTCCGGCGCGGAGGCGAAACCGGGGAGGGCGATTCCATGATCTCTTTGCACCTTACAGATTAGTAAATGGCTCTTTTTTGTTGCCTTTAGAGCCATTCAGAGGCGGAAAATATGGGCTTTTTGGCCCTTGGCCCCGAATCTGTGGAAATGTGGATAACCGGTAAGTACCCTGCTTAGTTCCGCTTACCGCCCAATTTTTCGACCCGTTTTTTTGCTTGACGGGGGTACCCCGGAAAATTTAAGATCCAATCACTTAGGTTTTTAGCGGTTGCGAAGCCGTTGAAAATGATTCTCCCAAACATCACCCGGGTAACCGGGGGATTGCGAAAGCCCGCCCTGATTCGGCGGGCTTTTCTTGTTTTCGCCTCGGCTACACTGGTTCCATGCACCCCGTCATGCCGAAGCGCGCCGCGGGCGAGACGGACTGGCGCTCGCGCCTGGCGTCCCTTCGCAATATCCGGCCGCTTCTCCGGATGGTCTGGGACACCAGCCCCCCGCTGATTCTGGCCAGCATCGCGCTTCGCCTGGTTCGCGCTCTGATTCCGCTGGCGACGCTTTGGATTGCCAAGCTGATCGTCGATTCCGTGGTTGCTTGGATTTCCGCCCGCCACGGCGATTTCCGTCACATTTGGACCTTGGTAGCCTTCGAGGTCGCGTTGGCGATTCTGAGCGATCTTCTTGGCCGCGCAAACGCCCTCTGCGACAGCCTGCTGGGCGACCGTTTCACCAACCGGATCAGCGTCAAACTCATGGAGCACGCCTCCAAGCTCGATTTGGTGTCTTTCGAAGATCCGGTATTTTACGACAAACTGGAGCGTGCGAGGCGTCAAACGACGGGCCGGTTGGGTCTGATCGCATCGTTGCTCAATATCTGCCAGGACACGGTAACGCTGACCTCGCTTTCAGCCGGGCTGATTATTTTTTCACCCTGGCTGATGTTGCTCCTGGTCGCGGCAGTCATCCCCTCGTTCCTCGGCGAGACGCACTTCACCTCGTTGGCTTATTCGGTCCTCTACAAGTGGACCCCGCAGCGCCGCGAACTCGATTATCTCCGGATGCTGGGAGCGAGCACCCAGAGCGCGAAGGAGATCAAAATTTTCGGCCTTGGCGACTATCTGGCCGATCGATACCGCCGCGTATCCGACAGGGTCTTCGCCGAGAACAAATCGCTTGCCATCAAAAAGGCGACGATGGGTTCGTTCTTGAACCTGGTTTCGACCGGCGGCTACTACGGCGCCTATGCGGTCGTGTTGCAGCAAACTCTGGCCCGGGTTTTGAGCCTTGGCGATTTCACCTTTCTGACCCGCGCGTTTTCAAGTTCTCGAATGTACATCGAGAAGATTCTGTCCGGATTCTCCGACATCTCCGAGCAGGCCCTCTTCCTGAAAGACCTGTTCGAGTTCTTTGAAATGCAGCCGGCAATTCGCACGACTCCCGGCTCACTTCCCGCTCCGCGTCCGATCCGGATTGGGTTCGAGTTTCAGAACGTCAGCTTCGGATATCAGGGCAGTTCCCGCCTGGTGATCGACAGCATCAATTTCCGCCTGGAACCACACGAGAAGATCGCGCTGATTGGAGAGAACGGGGCAGGGAAGACGACTTTGGTCAAACTTCTGGCGCGCCTGTACGACCCCGCGTCGGGACGTATTCTTCTCGATGGAACCGATCTGCGCGATTACTCGATCGACGATCTGCGCCGCGAGATCGGCGTGATCTTTCAGGACTACATGCGCTATGACCTGCTGATCCGCGAAAACATCGGCTTCGGCAAAGTCGAAGAAATGGATCGCCCCGACCGGCTCGAGCGTGCCGCGCGGAAGTCGCTTGCCGACGAACTAATCGCAAGACTTCCGGCCAAGTTCGATCAGGTGATCGGGCGCCGCTTCGAGGGTGGCGTCGATCTCTCCGGCGGCGAGTGGCAGAAGATCGCCCTTGCGCGCGCGTACATGCGCGATGCGCAACTTCTGATCCTCGATGAGCCTACGGCCACGCTCGACGCTCGCGCAGAATTTGAGGTCTTCCAAAGATTCGCGGATTTGACGCGCGACCGGATGTCAGTGCTCATCTCACATCGCTTCTCGACCGTCCGGATGGCCGACCGGATTCTAGTCCTGGCAGGCGGAAAGATCGAGGAGCAGGGTAGTCACCGCAGTCTGGTCGCGCTGGGCGGCCGTTATGCCGAACTTTTCGAACTTCAGGCCGCGGGATATCGATAACCCCGTAGCTGGTATCTTTAACTAAGACAAAACATGACTGATAAGAAGATCCAGCTCATTCCGCTCGGCGGCCTCGGAGAGTTTGGAATGAACATGATGTGCCTGCGGTATGGCGACGATATCGTCGTGATCGACAGCGGCATGATGTTCCCGGAAGCGGAGTTGCTTGGAGTGGATTTCGTAACTCCGGATCTCACCTACCTCAAGGAAAACCGCGCTCACGTGCGCGCGCTGCTGCTGACTCACGGTCACGAAGACCATATCGGCTCCGTGCCGTTTTTTCTCGGTGAACTAAATGTTCCGGTGTATGGCACGGCGTTCACGCTGGCCCTGGTTGAGCGCCGCCTGGATGAGTATGAGCTCGATGAAGAAGTCGATCTGCGGCCCATCAAGCCCAAACAGATCATCGAGATCGGTCCGTTCAAGATCGAGTTCATTCACGTCACGCACTCCATCGTCAGCGCGGTTGCGATTGCGATCACCACGCCGCTCGGCGTCATCATCCACACGGGTGATTTCAAGGTGGATCCTACGCCCACCGATAACGAACTGTTCGATCTCCATACGCTCGCCGAATACGGAAAGCGCGGCGTGCTGCTGCTGCTATCGGACTCGACCAACTCCGATCGAGCCGGCTATTCGGATTCCGAGCGCGCCGTTCGCCCGCGTCTCGAAGACGCATTTAATCGCGCTGAGCGACGCCTGTTGGTCTCCTGCTTCAGCTCATCGATTCACCGCCTGCAGCTCATTCTCGATTTATCGCAGGACTTCGGTCGCAAGGTGGCGATTGTCGGGCGCAGCATGACGGCGGTCACAGAGATCGCACACAACCACGGCTTCCTGCAGATCCCGGACGGAATCTTGATCCGGCCGCAGGACGTGATGGACACTGCGCCGAACAAAGTGACGGTGTTGATTTCCGGCACGCAGGGCGAGCCGATGTCGGCACTCTCGCGCGTTTCGGTGGACAACCACAAGAACGTCTCCGCTGAAAAAGGCGACACGGTCATCCTTAGCGCGCGCATCATTCCCGGCAATGAGAAGCCCATATTCCGAATGATCGACCATCTATCGCGGCGCGGCGCGGATGTGCTGTACGGAGCGATGAATCCGCCGCTGCACGTTTCCGGGCACGGCAGCATTGAAGAGCTCCGGCTGGTTTTGAATCTGGTGCGGCCGCGATATTTCGTGCCGGTGCATGGTGAATATCGCCAGCTTTCGAAACACGCGCGGCTGGCCGAGCATCTGCGCAATCTGGGCCTCGAAGAATCGTTCGTTCTCGAAACCGGCGACCGTCTGGAGATTGACAGCCGCGGCGCGCGCAAAGCCGGGCGAGTCACGGTCGGGCGCGTCTGCATCGATTCGGGCGTGATCGACGAAGTGGTCGGCGATACCGTAATCCGCGATCGCCGCCATCTATCCGAAGACGGCATCGTCCTCACGATCATCGCCATCAACAAGCACACCGGAAAGGTGGAAGGCACGCCGGAGATCGTCAGCCGCGGCTTTGCCAGCGATGAAAAATCGGAGATGATGCAGGGCGCGCGCCTGATTGTCGCCAAGACGCTGGAAAATTCCTCGGTGGAAGAAAAAACCGATTGGGGCGTGATGAAAGAGAAGGTGCGATCCGATTTGAAGCGCTACATCTCGAAACAGACTCAACGACGTCCGTTGATCATGCCGGTCATCATGGAGATTTAGTAGTCGCATGGGCAAGACCGCATTCTTGTTCCCCGGCCAAGGCTCGCAAGCCGCGGGTATGGGCAAAAGTCTGGCCGAGAATTTCCCAGCCGCGCAAAGTGTTTTCGAGCAGGCCGACGATGCGCTTGGGTTTTTCATTTCCAAGCTCTGCTTCGAAGGTCCGGAAGCCGAACTCAAACTCACCGAAAATACGCAGCCCGCGCTGCTGACTGTTTCAACAGCGGCTTATGCGGTGCTGCGCCAGGAAGGAATCGTTCCCGACTACGTCGCCGGCCACAGTCTCGGGGAATATTCAGCACTCGTTTCGGCTGGCAGCCTCAGTTTTTCGGATGCCGTACGGCTGGTGCGCGAGCGCGGGCGTTTCATGCAGGAGGCGGTGGCTCCCGGCGTGGGTGCCATGGCCGCTCTCTTGAAAATGCCTCTCGATCAATTGGACAAAGTGCTCGCGGAGGCATCACAGGGCGAAACCGTAAGCGCAGCCAACTACAACTCGCCGGATCAGATCGTTATTGCAGGTCACGCCGATGCCGTGCAGCGCGCGATGGCCCTCGCCAAAGCTGCCGGCGCGAAAAAGACCGTGCTACTGCCGGTCAGCGCGCCGTTCCACTGCGAGCTGATGCGGCCCGCGCAAGCTCGTTTGCGCCCTCTTCTCGATCGGACGGAATTTCGCGATCCGCAGATTCCTTTGGTGAACAACTGGCAGGCACGGGAGGTGGTGCGCGGTGTAGCGGCTCGCGAGGGCGTCTTCGAGCAGATCCCGAACCCGGTGCGCTGGATGGAATCAATTCAATATCTGGCCGCGCAGGGCGTCGACCGATGGATTGAAGTCGGAGCTGGAAAAGTGCTCGCTGGCTTGCTCAAAAATATACTGCCCGGCACGCTGGGAACTACGGTCGGGGAGTTCGCGGATCTCGAGAACCTACGGGTGTAAAAGACTATCTCGCGCGCGACAATAGCCGAGCGACCACTGGTTCAGAAGCGAGATCGAAGAGCGCCTGAGCGTCTCCCTGGATCATGGTCGAAAGCTCGGAGATACGGGCAAAGCAATCGAGGCGCTGTTCAAGCGAACACGTGTTGGAGCGAAGCCGGTGCAAAAGCTCGGCCATCGCGAGCAGTTGGACCTGAAAACTCTGATAGATCTCGTGATTGTGATTGGAAAGAAACCGGCCTGCGATGAGTTCAGCTTGTCGCAGTTCCTCGCCTGACCATTTTGAGTAATTATTGGACGGAGACATACTCACTTGGTTGGTGCTGAATCGTACAAAATTGTCTCACGCCGAATCGGGAATGGCAAGCTTCGGTGAAGTTTTATTTCAACGAGAGCGAGTGTTCACCGCTGGAGGAGCGATAAAGAAGTTCGACGCTGCGAATCTTTTCGGCCTTGCCGCTGAAAGCGAAGTAAAGGAACCCGGCGGTGGCATTGCGAACCGCGCCGCTCGGAAATGCGTTCTCTACGGCCACATCTTCGGCGCGCGCTTCCACAGCTTGTTCAACACCGGGATGCAGGGTGTCCGGGGCCTTCGGAGCGCGCGGCAAACGCGATTGCGCTTCGGCAGGATCGCCGGGGAACCGGTTGACGCGCGGAGTGCCTCCAACCGTCACACCGGTATCGCCGATACCCCCGTTCAGAGTTAGATTCGAGTGCTGAGTCCAGTTCGCATACTTTAGCGACGCTGCAACTTGCCCGGCGGTTTGCGCGGGGAGTGCGGTCTTCTTGCCGGTCTTCTTGACATTAATGCGCAGGGTGAATTGCGAGTCGGTAACCTCGAATTCCGGTCCTGTCTTCGCGGCCGGAAATACAGCGACTTCGACGACCAGGAAGTCGGGCGTAAAGTACATCTGCTTGCCGTTGGTGAAGCTGTGGACCATGTAATCGGCCGCCAGCGTGAATTGTCCGGCATCCAAGTGCGACGGATAATCGGAAATCTTCTCCCGTGGCTCAAGTGCCGCAACGCCGCTGCGTGCAGCGCAGAACATCAGCGAAATTGCGGGCAAGATTCGCACCTTCATGCCGACTTATTATGACAGGCGCGGCCCGCGGCGTCTCGCGGCGAATGCGTGTTGCTCGGGATGGGGAACATTTCGGCGGGCATTTGCGTTGATTGTAACGAATATGCCGCACGCCCACGAGAGCAAAGGCTTGGCCCGCGAGATCGCGGAATGGACGTTTAACATCATCGTACTCATCTTTGGCGCGGGGTCGATTGCCTACCCGTATGTGATTCCCTCGGCCTCCATGGAGAGCACGTTGATGACGGGCGACCATGTGATCGTCGACAAGCTCAGCATGGGAGACAATCGCGACAACTCTTCAGATAGCCGTTACTGGGGACTTGTGCCGCGCGAGAACATCGTCGGCAAACCCGTCTTGATTCTGTGGTCGTACGATGCGCCTTCAGAAGATCTGCTGGAGTACAACTGGCACCACGTGGCCGACTTGGCACAGCATTTCTTTACCAAGACGCGCTGGAGGCGGACGTTAAATATTGTCCGGCCCTGACGCGTTATTTATCGAGTATCGGTGAGCAGCACGGTGTTTGCACCGGCTTCGGTTCCATCAACTCCGACCGCGTGAAATCGGCATCGTACATGTTGAGCTGCCATTTTCCGTCCCGGCCAACTTTCGGCGGCTGAGGCGGGTTCGCGCCTCGCGCCAAGAGGGTTTTGTAGCCCGCTTCGACGCTCGGCACCCCAAGCGCCAAGTGATGCATGACCCCGAGCGTCTTCGGCGAAGGGTCCTTCACGTTCAGCATGTACTCGAGCCAGTCGGTTCCGTCGGGTACGCGCATGTCTACCCAGTCGATTCGGTCGTCCTTCATGCCGCCGTGCCAGATTTCGCGGAAGCCCAATATTTCTTTATAGAAACGATCGGCAGCCGCGCGGTCCTGAACGGTGACACCCACATGGATGATGCGGCCCGAGATGCGCGTCTCAGGAAGAAACTTGCCGAAGTTCTTGGTATGCAGAGATCCCGGCATATACTGCACGAACTCGACGTTGTGCCCATCCGGATCAGACAACATCATGCTCACGTTTCCATCGAGACCTGGCTTCAACGTAGCGGGGACTTTCACTCCGTTAGCCGCAAGATAGTCGCGGAGCTGCTGGATATTCGGTGTCTCGAAGGCAATGTGCGAAAGCCGATCTTCAGTCGGCGTTTTCAGATTGGGGAACACTTCAATGTACTGGTGGTCGTTCACCTTGAAGTAAGTCAGCATCAACCCGCCCGAGGGTTTGTCAATTGTGAAGGGCTCCTGATAGCCGAGCTGGTTGCCGTAGAACTGGCGCGCCGAGGAGAGATCGGTCGTCTTCAGACCGATGTGTGCCACACCGACGATTGGGGGACGTGTCGGACCGTCTTGCGCGAGCGCGGCCGCGGTAAAAACGCAACCGATAAAGACGATCCGTGTTCGCATCGCGCTTACTTAATGGCCGTCAGCGGCCGCACCCAGATATTTCTGAACCTCACTTTCGAGTTGTGGTTTTGTAGAACAAGCGAATCTTCCTCAGGCATCGCGCTGTAGTGGGCCACCTGCCGGTAAACCATCGGTCCCATCGAGGCCTGATGATTTTGCATGAGCACGCCATTCAGAAACACGGTGAAATAAGCAGGCTTCTGAAGCTTTTCGCCGTCTAACTTGGGTGCCTCGAAGACGATATCGTACGAATTCCACTCACCGGGCTTGCGCACCGGATTCGCCAGCGGCGGCCATTGTCCGTAGATCGCTCCCGCCTGACCGTCGGCGTAGGTCGGGTTGTTATAGGAATCCAGCACCTGGATTTCAAACCGTCCCATCAGGATGACGCCGCTATTGCCGCGCGCCTGACTGGTGCCTTCGACTTCGGACGGCGACGCCCATTCGACGTGCAACTGACAGTCGCCGAATTGCTGTTTAGTCGCAATGTCACCGGTCTTCGGCACCACTTCCATGTAGCCGTCGGCGACCTTCCACTCGGGATCACTACTGCCGCTTGCATGGGTGATCGAACTGGCATGCGCCGACCACTTTGACAAATCTTTCCCGTCGAAGAGCACGATGGCATCGGACGGCGGTCCGCCGGGAGCATCAGCTGGCGTCACGACCGGCGAATGCGGGCGGTTGGGATCATGGACATGAAAGGGAAGCCCTGGGAGCATCGGGGTGTCGGTGAACCCGAGATCGTGATTTTCCGTCTTCGGCGGCGTGCCTTGTGCCATCGCATTTGTGCTTGCGGAAATGAATGCGGCAACGGCCAGCAAGAGGCCGGAAAGCAAGTGGGAAGTCATACCGACCGCAAGTATATCGAACGGCTAAGCGCGGTGTCTAGAATAGCGCCTGCGGCTGTGGTGGCGCTTGTGACGCGGCCAAAACTCGCGCGCAACATTCACACCGGCATCTGCCGCCAGCCCGATGCCGGCGGTCGATGCGCCACCCGCCGTGTGCAGTGCCGCTTGAGTAAATGCGCCCGCCGCCGCATGACCGGAGATGCGTCCGGCCGCCGCCGTGTGCTTTCCAGTCTTGGTGTTGCGCGTGACGACAGTGCTTACCAGCGCATGCCGCATCCTCGGCCCAAAGCCGCGCTTGGTCGAGCGATGGTAGTGCAAGTCTTCGTGCAGAGGCGCCGCGATGGCGTGCTCGACTGTCGTTGTCACCGCGTGGGTCGCGAAACCGGCTCCAACGCGTTTTCCGAATCCCGTTACGCCGCGGCCATACTTACCCGGGTGATGCCTCACGTGTTGCACGGCGGCACCGGCGGCCACTCCAGCCACCGCGCGCTTTCCGAATGTTTCGTGTTTCCAGTGCTTCACGTAGGGATGCCTGCGCCTTGTCATTACCGGCTGCGCGACTCCGGTGAGGACCAGGAGCATCGCCAAGAGAACAACGGTCCGCATGTTTAATTAGGTTGCAATCCTCCTGCCAAGAGTGCCTAAGGGCAATGGAGAACCCGAGTCGAAGACTTTTCAAAGTGAATATTTATATAATTTTCCAAATTCGGTGTCCTGTATCACGGGCGTTTTGCGCTTCCACTTCTGAAG
>JBBROU010000133.1:0-12501 GCA_038229055.1 Bryobacterales bacterium
AAAAAGCACTCCCACCAAGGCCAAGACGATCTTCAGAGCCATTTCTCGATTCATTTATGCCCTCAGTTTAAAAAAGTATAGCTTGGGGTCCACTGCGCCGCGATGCTGGGTTCGCGCTCGGAATCGGCGCCGGCGCGAGCGTCGCGGGTTCAACTGGTCCAACTAATCCCGAGATCTAGGCGAGGGCCAGATTCAGATTCTCGATAGCTTCGTCGATCTCCGCCGTGTTCTTATAGCCGACCGTCACCGAATCGACGCCGGCGTTCTTGAACGCGAACCGCATGGCCGCTTGGCGGTCTTCACGATTGGTGAAGGCCCCCTCGCCCACGAGTTTCATGCTGATTACGCCCATCCCTTGCTTCCTGGCCTGCTGCACGTGGGAGACAACCTCGCCCACGTTTCCCATGCGCGCGTTGTAGTCCTCGGCGTCCATGGCGGTACCCTTGTGGTTCATGCGGATCATGGCAAGATCGAGCCACTTGTTCGCGGGGACCTGACGCAATGCGGGGAGCCCGTGAACCGACGCGCCATGCCCGACGACAGCCTTTCTCGACTGGGCTTCCAGAATCCCGTCCTGCCACCGCATACTATCGGTTGGCCACGATGCAACATGCTGCCAATGCAGGAGCATCACGTCGAAATAGTCGGTGTTTGCAAGTTTCAGCAACTCGTTAATTTTGTCTTGCGGATTGACACCCTCGCGCGTGGTCACCTTCGACATCAGCCGGTAACTGTCGCGCGGGATGCCTTTCAGCGCTAGGCCGAGCATCTTGTGCATTTCGCCGTATGACTCCGCGGTTTCGAAGAACCGGATGCCCTTGTCATAGGCATAACGCACCAGATTCGTAAACTGATCCTGTCCGAGTTCGCGCTGCACGCGGCCGCTGAAGCTTCCAGTTCCGAACGCCAGCCGGGTGACTTTGACGCCAGACTTGCCGAGCGTCACCCAATCGGTAGCGCTGCCGCCGGTTGCGCCGAAGGAAATTCGACCGGCTCCAGCGAGCGCGCCCGCGGCAAGTCCGGTCCGAAGAAAATTACGTCTGGAGCAGTGGGCCATGTGGTGCCTCCAATTGGTCGAATGTTATCACGACTGATCTTTAGTTCGGCGGGCGAACAACGATCACGATTCGAGGCCCATTTGCGTGAGCCGGTAGCGGAGTGCATTGCGCGTGAGTCCCAGCAGCCGGGCGGCTTGGCTCTTGTTACCGTCGGCTTTCTTCAGTGCCTGTTTGATCAACTCTTGCTCGTACTGGTCCAGGCTGAGGCCGTCGGGAATGCCGAAGTCGTTGTTGGCGTGGCGCGGGCGGGGATTCAGATCCAGGCGGATGTCCTTCGCATCGAGGGCGGTGCCGCTGCACATCACCAGACTTCGCTCGATCACGTTTTCCAGTTCGCGCACGTTGCCGGGCCAATCGTAGGAGAGCAGCTTGTCGAGTGCTTCCGGGGTGATGGATTGGACTTGGCTGCCGGAATCGGCGGCGAGCTTCTGGACGAAGTGCTCCGCCAGGGACTTAATGTCGAGCTTGCGCTCGCGCAGGGGCGGAATCTCAATCGGGACAACGTTGAGCCGATAGAACAAGTCTTCGCGGAAGGTCCCCTGTTCCAGCGCGGCGCGGAGATCCTGGTTGGTGGCGGCGATGACCCGCACGTCGATGTGGCGCGTCTTGTTGCTGCCGAGACGCTCGAACTCACGCTCTTGCAGCACGCGCAGCAGTTTCACTTGCACGGCCAGCGGAACGTCGCCGATCTCATCGAGAAAGACGGTGCCGGTGTCGGCTTGCTCGAACTTGCCGGGCTTCGAGGTCATCGCTCCGGTGAAAGCGCCTTTCTCGTAGCCGAAGAGTTCGCTCTCCATTAAATTTTCGGGAAGGGCGGTGCAGTTGATCTTGACCAGGGGCCGCTCGGCGCGCGGCGAATGGAAGTGAATGGCGCGTGCGATCAGGTCCTTGCCGACGCCGCTCTCGCCGGCGAGCAGAACCGTCGCGCGCGTGGGGGCGACCCGGAGAATGGTGCCGAAGATTTCCTGCATGGCGGGGCTGCGGCCGACGATGTTGTCGAACTCGTAGCGGCGGCCAAGCTCTTCGCGAAGCTGGCGATTCTCATCGCGCAGGGAGCGAATCTCGACGGCCTTGTTGACGACTGCCATCAGGTGATCGAGCGAGAACGGCTTGGCGAGGAAGTCGGCTGCACCGGATTTCATGGCTTTCACGGCGTCTTCAATGGTCCCGTAGGCGGTCATGAGGATGACGGGCGCGCGCGTGTTCTGTTTCTGGATGAGCGCCAGCATTTCCATGCCGCTCATGCCGGGGAGACGCAGGTCGGTGAGGATGAGGTTGGCCCGATCGATGAGGGGGAGCGCTTCTTCGGCGGACCCGGCTTTGTCGACTTCGAAGCCGGCGGAGAGCAACTGGAGCTCGATGACGCGGCGAAGTTTCTCTTCGTCTTCGACGACCAGGATGCGTTGTGTCATGAGAGGGGCAGAAAGACGTGGAAGGTGCTGCCGTTGCCGGGTTCGCTCTCCACCGATATTTTACCGCCGTGGCCATCGACGATTTTGGAGACGATGGGGAGTCCGAGGCCGACGCCTTCGGGTTTGGTGGTCACGAAGGGATTGAAGATGGTTTCCATCCGGGCGGGATCGATGCCGGAGCCCTTGTCGATGATGCAGACCTCGAGATTGCGATCGAGCAGGCGGCCTTTGACCGTGACCGTCGCGCCGGGCTGCGAGGCCTGGATCGCGTTGAGCAGGAGGTTGTAGAAGACGCGCTCCATCAACTCCGCGTCGAGGGGGATTTCGGGGAGTTGCGAGAGGTCTTTGGAGACGACGGTGACGCGCGCTTTTTCGGCGTCGAGCCTGGTCATTCCGATGGCGCGGTCAATGACGGATGCGATCCCGGTCGATGCGAGTTTGGGATGCAGGGGACGGGCGAAATCGAGAAAGCGGGTGACCAGCGAGTTGGTGCGATCGACTTCGGAGGAGATGAAGCCGGCCATTTCGCGCGTAATCTCGTCGCCGGCGGAGACGTGCTTGGCAAGCATCTCAGCGGAGGCTTTGATGGTCCCCAGGGGATTGCGGAGTTCGTGCGCGAGGCCGGCCGAGAGCTGTCCCAACGCCGCGAGACGCTCGGTGCGGCGGACGGCGGCTTCCGCTTCTCTCAGGTTCATGTTCGCGGCGGCAAGCTGCTCGGCTTGCACGCGGAGGGCTTGAGCGAAGGCGTTGACGAGGTTGCCGGCGACGGCGAGGAACAGGAGGCGGTGAATGAGGATGCGGGTCTGATCGGGATCGATGTGGAACTGGTTCCAATCGACAAAGAGGATGAACGAAAGGTAGGCGGCGCAGGCGAGAAGACTGAACGCGAGTGTGGCCCAGACGTCGAGGTAGCTGGCAGCGGAGACGATGGGGAGAAGCAGCATGAGGTAGTAACTGCTGGCGAGCCCGCCGGTATAGCCGATGAGCAGATAGGCGAGCGTGAGCTTGAGCATAATCCACATGACCCTGCCGGGCGTGGATTCCAGGAGCGCGAGCTTGGCTTCGGCAATCTGCAGCGCGGCGAGGCTAGCGATCATGGCGACTTCCCAGAAATCGTGCGTCGGGCTGACCGCGGCCATGCCCGCGAAGAGGAGTACGAGGACGATGTCCTGCGGGCTGGGTCGGCGTTGGGGCACGGTGCTATCTTAGCTGCCCGAAGCGAAAGTAACGTCGCCGCTCAGCGCCGAGACGGACGCGAATACCACAGTTTCATTGAGAAACAACCAACACGCGGCTTGTATCCGCGGCGAAGTTTCCGACGTTGAGCCCGAGATAGACGAAATACGGTGGAGCTCCGAAATCATGGATTACCGGCACGCGGAAGTTCACCTGCAGGGCGCCGGAGACCAGCATGGGAGCTTCGCCCACATACTGAAGGTCGGCGTCAACGCTGGTCAAGCCGGAGTTGAGATTCACGCGGACTGGCAGCACTGGTTTCCGTACAGGAACCTGCGGGATCTCTACCCGGTGAACCGGGCGTTATCGATGCGAACATCCTCGTGTATGCCGTTAATTCCGACGCCGCGCAACACTTGGGGCAAAGGTTTAAAACTCACTTTCGGCATACGGGGGAATGGGTTCCCTGCACCGGCGCGACATATACGAGAGAGATTTCCATAACGATTGAGTTCACTAATCCCAAGATTGTGGCGCTCATTAATCAACGCCTCCAGACAGGTGAATTTAAGGACGCCGAAGACGTCGTGCTCCGGGCACTTCAGACTTCTCAACCGACCCGCGCGGCCCACTGATCCGTGAATTGGTTCCGCAGTCGTTAAACGACTTCTCCGAGATGGATCCGCGCATGGTTGCGTTGCGCCAGTCGATGCTCCGACCATTCCGCTATTCGGTGACCTAAGCGGATGAGGGGTAACTCGATCCACTTTCGGCTGATTGCGGCGATCAGGAGAATCGCCAAAAGGAGAAACGTCAAAGCCAAGCCCCTGGCCGGCCAAGAGCGGGGAGCGAATCCGAATACAAGCTGCTGCCAAAGATACACGCTGTAAGAGATGCGGCCCAGCCACTCGGTCGCCGGGTGCCGCAGCAACCGGCCAGGCCAATCATCGGGGCGCATTACCGCCGTCGCGATAATGACCGGCAGCAGAGCCGATTGGCATAGTCGCTGCGGTTCTCTCCAAATTGGTGCAAAGGCCGCGACCGCGATGCCGGCGGCGAGAGCAACAATCAATGCCCACCATGCCCAAGGCGTCAGCATCTCGCGGAACCGGGGCGCGAGGCGCCCATCGCGTAGGGCGATGGCGAGGATACAGGGAAACATGAACGCGTCCAATCGCAATTGTGTATTTCCCGGCAAGTCCGAACCCGGGAGCGCGTGCGTCGTGTGCAACCGAAGGAAGACGGTTAGCGCAATCAGAATCGCGCCGATCAGCAACGCACCTTTCCGCCCGAATCAAACCAGAATTTGGCGGCCAAAACAGGTAGAAGTGCTCTTCAAGCGCAAGTGACCAAGTGTCCCGTGAACCAAGAAGTTGAAATGACGTAGTTACTGAAAAAGAACGCGGCGGCGGCGAAGTCCTTCCAGCTCGCCCGTAACCATGCCGGCCGCGACCAAGATTGCGACTACCGCAAGGTAAGTGTAAGCCGCGGGCAAATCCGAAAGATACGCCGGATGTAGAACGATCACAGGGATATCGCGCCGCCTATCTCTTCTTCGACCAGCAGGCGCGTGCAGATCAGGAATCCGCTGATCGCGAAGAACAGCATAACCCCAAAAGTACCGAGCCGGAACGTGAGGAGATTAATGATGCCGCCGTTGCGCGTCGATCCCACGGTGGCCGCATGGCTGACGACTACCATACTGATGGCGATCGCTCGCCAGCCAACCAGAGTCGGCAGAAAGTGCTCGCGAGTCTCGGAATCTCTTGTCAAAAGAGCCGGATCTTGCCCGTGTCGTCCCGCAGCAGACACGTTCCCAGATACTGCTGCTTGGATCGCGCCGCGGCCAGATCATGATAAACGAATGCATTCTTCACAAAGAAATGGCAGACGACCGACTTGCGCGACTGCCGCAAATCCCGCCTGTCCGAGCCGCCATGGATCAGATTCGCGTGCCAGATGAGCACGTCTCCCTTCTTCGCGTGAAAATAATGCGGCTCGAGGCCGTGCCGTTCCACCAATGCGCGAATATACGGTTCGTACTTCGCATGATAGGGCCCGTAACCTTCACGCTTAAATTCTTCTTCCGTGATCCCGACATCCTTGCTGAATACATAAGGCAGGCGGTGACTTCCCGGGTAGAACACCAGCGGCCCGCTATCGGGATGGATATCTTCGAAGGCGATCCAAGCCGCCGTTAGATATCCCAGCGGATAAGTGGTCATGTGAATCGAATCCGAATGCAATCCCTGTTGGGAGCCTTTATGTGCCGCGATCGTCTGCAGAGACTTCGGCTCGCGTTCCATGAGCAGCCGTATGGAGCCGAGCAGCGCTTGATTTTTTAGAATCCGGCAGAAGTCGCCGACTTTCTTGTGAGGATTCAGGTAGCGGCCGGGCCACGGATCATCGTCACCGATGCGCTCGGGCCGCAGCTGGATCTTACCGTTCTGCACTGCTCCCTCGTAAGCCTGCCAAACCTCATCTAACGTGCGTTCGTCAAACATCTTCTCGATGATGACGTAGCCGTTCGATACCCAAGACCGGCAAAGCGCAGCGTCGCTATCGCCGATTGCCTTGTCGACGATGCGGCGCTCGATTTCCTCCAGCGCATTCGGCTGATCGAGCCACGGGTAAGGCCCCGAGTACGGGAAGTTTTCGGCGCGAAATGATGGCAGACGCCAAGTATCGACCGGCTGATCCGCAAACGAATTTCGACTGGCCATAGACTCCAGGCTACACCGGGTTGTCATGCCCACCATTCCAACCTCGCCGCACTGTGCCAAAATAGCAAGAGTACTACTCATGCCCAATCAATCATCGCTGGATCGTCCGACCGAAGCCCAGACTGTGTCTGAACAACCCGACAGCGCGTCGGACACCTCTTTCGGCGATCTCCTCAACGAATTCGAACAGTCGCATCCCAAGAAAACCGACGGTGGCGGCGAGGGCAGAGAAGCGACGGTGATCGCGGTTTCGGGAGATTCGATTTTTCTCGATATCGGGATGAAGACCGAAGGCATTATTCCAGCCGATGCGGTGCGCGATGCGAGCGGCACGGTGGAAATGAAAGCCGGAGACAAGATGCGCGTCGCGATTACGGGGCGCGATCCAGAAGGATATTACCGGCTATCGCTGATCAAGGTGGACCGCCCGAAAGATTGGACTTCGCTCGAACAGGCCATGGAAGCGAAGCGCGAGATTGCGGGCACCGTAACCGGCGTTGTGAAAGGCGGTCTGACCGTTGACATCGGCGTGCGCGCATTCATGCCGGCATCGCGCAGCGGAGCGAAGGACGCCGCCGAGATGCAGAAACTCGTGGGCCAGGAAATTTCCTGCAAGATCATCAAGGTAGATGCGGCGGATGAAGACGTAGTGGTGGATCGCCGCGTGGTGCTCGAAGAGCAGGAAGCGTCGGCAAAGGAGAAGCTGTTCACCGAACTGCACGGAGGCATGGTGGTCAACGGCACCGTGCGCAGCCTGATGGACTACGGCGCATTCATCGACATCGGCGGTGTGGATGGGATGCTGCACGTCGCGGAGATTTCATGGGGCCGCGTGAATAAGCCGGCGGACGTGCTTGCGGTGGGGCAGAAGGTCGACGTTCAGATTCTGAAGGTGGATCCCAAGAAGCGGCGGATCTCGCTCGGGATGAAGCAATTGCAGCCAGACCCGTGGTCGCTGGCGGCGGAGAAGTTTACGGCGGGCGATCGTGTGAAGGGCACGGTTTCGCGAGTGACCGATTTCGGAGCATTCGTGGAACTGATGCCGGGGCTCGACGGGCTCATTCACTTGTCGGAGATGTCGTGGTCGAAGAAGATCCGTAAGCCGAGCGATGTGTTGAAGCCGGGGGATCTGGTGGAAGTGGTGGTGCTTGGCGTGAATCCGGCCGACAAGCGAATTTCGCTCGGTCTGAAGCAGGCGCTGGGCGATCCGTGGCAGGACGCGGAGACGCGCTTTGCAGCGGGCTCCATCGTCGAAGGCAAAGTGACGAGCCTGACAAAATTCGGAGCGTTCGTGCAGGTGGCGGAAGACATCGAAGGCATGATCCACGTGGGCGATCTGGTGGCGGAGAAGCGCATCAATCATCCGCAAGACGTGGTGAAAGTGGGGCAGGACGTGCGCGCGGTGGTGCTGGAGATGGATCGCGCGAAGCGGAGACTGCGGCTGGGGATGAAGCAATTGCAGCCCACGTCGGTGGACGAATACATTGCCGAACACAAGGAAGGCGATGTGGTGACGGGGCGCGTGGCCGACGTGAAGAGCGGCGGCAAAGCGACGGTGGAGCTGGGCGAGGGCATTCGCGTTTCCTGCAATGTCGGCGGGGATGTGCGGCCGGATAAGCAGAATAAAGACGCGAAGACGGATGTCTCGGCGTTAAGTTCGATGCTGGCCAGTAAGTGGAAGCTGGGGCAAGGCGCGGAGTCGGGACCGGCGCGGCGGGAGCCGGCGCGTGCCGGTGAGGTGCGCAGTTTCCGGATTACCCGATTGGATGCTGAAAAGAAGCGGATCGAGCTGGAGATCGCGAGCTAACTAATTGGCGTTCATGAGACACGCCCTTGCATTCGCCGCGTTGGTGACGGCGGTGTTCGCGAGTGTCGCGGCGCAGCCAGCTAGCGATTCGTTCCAGTTTGTGATTCTGGGAGACCGGACGGGCGAAGCGCAGCCGGGGGTCTACGAGCGCGTCTGGAAGGAAACGGCGGCGGATAATCCGGCATTCGTGATTTCGGTCGGCGATACGATTCAGGGGCAGCACGATTCGAGCGCTGAGGCGGAATGGCGGCAGGTCGAGCGCATTTTGTCGCCTTACCGCAAGATCGCCTTCTATCTGACACCGGGGAATCACGACATCTGGTCGGAAGATTCCGAGGCGCTGTTTTGGAAGCACGCGCGCCGCGCGCCGCACTACAGCTTCGATTACGGGCCGGCGCATTTCACGATTCTGGATAATAGCCGGACGGACCAGTTCTCCGATGCAGAAATGACATTCCTGGAATCCGATCTGCGCGCGCATGCCGGGCAGCGAATAAAGTTTGTAATCTCTCACCGGCCATCGTGGATTCTGAACGTGTATTTGGGAATTCCGAGTTTTGAGATACAGCGGCTGGCGAAAAAATTCGGTGTGCAATACGTGATATCGGGGCACGTACATCAGATGATTCGGGCCGAGATGGATGGAGTGGAGTATCTGTCGATGCCGAGCGCGGGCGGGCATTTGCGCGGGACGAAGCAGTATGAGGACGGGTGGTTCTTCGCGCATACAGAAGTGGACGTGCGCGGAGCGGATGTCCGGATGCGAGTGAAAGAGGCGGGTGCGCCATACGGGCGCGGACGCGTCACATCGCCGCGGGATTGGGGCAAGTCGGGTTTGGCTGCGCGCGCGGCGAGCGCGGGCGGGTGATGCGTGTTCTGGTTCGCGCAACGAACTGGGTCGGCGATGCTGTAATGTCGCTGCCGGCGGTGCGAGCCGTGGCTGGTGCGTTTCCGGGGGCAGAGATTGTAGTCCTCGCGAGACCCTGGGTGGCAGATCTGTATGCGCGCGAGACGGCGATTTCACGGGTCATTCCGTATGCGCCGCGGAGCATCGGCGAAAAACTCAGCGCCGGTTGGAAGTTGCGCGACAAGCATTTCGACTGCGCGGTCATTTTTCAAAACGCCTTTGAAGCGGCAATGGTAGCTCGGCTGGCCGGGATTCCGAGGCGCATCGGATACTCACGCGATGGGCGCGGGTGGCTACTGACGGAAGCGATCTCCGTACCGAAGAAGGGCGAGATTCCGGCGCATGAACGCTTTTACTATTTAGAGCTGCTTCGGCGCGCGAGGTTGATCGCGAAATTGCCATCGGAAGCGGAGCCGATTCGTTTGGAGGGCATCGCGGACGCGTCTGCAGCCGGGCATGGGCTGTTTGCGGCACGCGGAGTTCAGGGACCGGTTGTCGGCGTGAATCCAGGCGCGGCGTATGGCAATGCGAAGCGCTGGCTGCCCGAACGATTCGCGGAGGCGGCGTCGCGCGTGGCGGCTGAGTTGGACGCCGAAGTGTCGCTCTTCGGATCGGCAGGCGAGCGCGCCTTGTGCGAGCAAGTTTCGAGCATGGTGACGCGGCCTGTGCACAATTTTGCAGGGCAGACGACGCTGCGCCAATTCATCGATATGACGGCGGCGTGCCGAGTAGTGCTGACTAACGATTCCGGCGCGATGCACATTGCGAGTGCGCTCAATGTGCCTACCGTCACGGTGTTCGGAGCGACGAACGACATCACGACGGGGCCGACGGGAGCGAGGGCGCGCGTAATTCGCGAGCACGTCGAGTGCAGCCCGTGTATGCTGCGCGAGTGCCCGATCGACCATCGCTGCATGACGCGCGTGCCGGCGGAGCGTGTAGTGGAAGCGGCGTTGGATCTGGTGAAATAGGGCTGAGTGGACACGCGAGAGAAGATCGTCAGTGCGGAGCTGGCTCCTGCTTTGATCGGCGACCGAAGAGTCATCGCCGTGACGGGGTATTTCGATGTGCTGCAGGCGGGGCTGATGCAGGCGCTTCGGGCGATTTCGAAAGCCTCGGCGATCGTGGTTGCGGTGGTGCTGGATCCTCCCAATCCGCTGCTTGCGGCCCGCGCGCGCGCCGAGTTGGCGGCGGGTTTAGAAGTGATAGACTACGTTGTGCCCGTGGCTGACGATGCGACCGAGTTGCTTCGCGTGCTCAAACCGTTCGAGGCGATCCACGAAGAACAGGCGGACGAGCGTCGCACGGCAAAGTTGATCCAGCATGTCCAGCGGAAGTATAAAAGCTAGCGGCATCCTGGTGGTAAGGCTAGGCGCCATGGGCGATGTGATTCATGCGTTGCCGGCGGTGGCCTCGCTGAAGCATAGCTTCCCCTCGGCGGACGTGACCTGGATTGTGGAACCGCGTTGGGCGCCGCTGCTGGCCGGGAATCCGTTCGTCGACAATGTGATTGCTTTTGATCGGAGGCGGCCGGGGTCGTGGCGTTCAGCGCGCGCGGCACTGCGCCTCCGAGGGTACTCGATAGCGGTGGATTTTCAGGGCTTGATTAAATCCGCGCTGACGGCTTCGCTGGGCCGGCCGGAACGGATTTTCGGATTTCATCAATCGCAAGTGAGAGAGAGGCCGGCAGCGCTGTTCTATTCGAATCGGGTAGAGAGCGCGTCGATCCATGTGGTGGATCGCAATTTGGATTTAGCGGCGGCGACTGGGGCGACGAATCTGTTGAAGGCGTTCCCGATTCCCGAAGGCACGGCTGAAGGCGAGTTGCCGGAGGGCGATTTTGTGCTGGCGAGCCCGCTGGCGGGGTGGAAGCGCAAGCAATGGCCGCTAGAAAATTATGCGGAGCTGGCGCGACGTTTGCGGAAGGACTGCGGGGCGGCGCTGGTCTTGAACGGACCGCTGGAATCGCGAGAGTTGCTGGCATCGGTTCCGGCAGTGCATGTAAATACGGGCGGCCTTGCGGGTTTGATTTATGCGACGAGGTGCGCGACGGCGGTGATTGGCGTCGATAGCGGCCCGATGCATCTTGCGGCAGCGCTGGGCAAGCCGGGAGTTGCTATTTTTGGCCCGACCGACCCGGCGCGCAACGGGCCGTATGGCGGCACGCTGACAGTGCTGCGACCGGCTGGCGCGGCGACCACTTACAAGCGGCGCAATGCGACCGACTCAAGCATGTTGGCCATCTCGGCCGAGATGGTGATAGCGGCGTTGCGCGCAGTGACGGTCTGTCCGGCGTGACTCGGCGGTACTGGTTTCCGAAGCCTTACGCGGATCGGGTTGCGAAGCTGCGCGTGCCGTTCGGATTCCTGCTGCTCGCGGCGTTCGCATGGTTTGCACGGCCGACCGTCAAGTCAGTAATGGTGGGCTTGCCGATCGCTTTCCTGGGCTTGGCGTTGCGCGCATGGGCGGCGGGCCACTTGGCAAAGAATCGCGACTTGGCGACTTCAGGGCCATACGCGTACACGCGCAATCCGCTATATATCGGAACGCTGGTGGTGGCGTTTGGATTTGTGGTGGCGGCGCGGAGTTGGGCGCTTGCGCTTTTGTTCGCGTTGGTTTTCTTTCTGGTCTATCTTCCGGTAATTGAACTCGAGGAGCAGCATTTGCGGACCATTTTTCCGAGCTACGCGGAGTACGCGGGCCGGGTGCCCGCACTGTGGCCGCGCATGTCCCGGCGCCAAGCGGAAGCTGCGCAATTTCAGGGCGGTCTCTATTGGAAAAATCAGGAATACCAGGCGCTGGCCGGGATGATGCTGGCCGCTGCGCTGCTGGTCTGGCGAGTGATGTCGCAGAGTTATTGATGAGCCTTCGCTAACGCTTCAAGCTTTCTTATCCACTGATCAAAGTGGCCGCATTCGGTGCGAATCTTCGTGAGACCGATTGAAAGAATTCCGAGAACGCCGAGCAAAGGCTTCTCATATCCAGGGACGAGCGCGGCGATTCGTTTAGAGGGAGCGGTGGCAGGTGAATCGTTTATCTCTTCCGGGCTCTTAAATCGATCGCGGACTGTCTGAAATTGAGACGCGAGTTGCGGCCGACCGATACCTTGACTGAATGCCGCGCAATCGCTGAAGAGCAGACCTTCGAACTCATGCATCAAAACAAAAGGGACGAAGCGACTCGGACTGAACTTGGCGTCCAGTTCACTTACCAAGTCAGCTTCGAGTGCCGCTTCCACGTGCGCGGCTTTCGCAGATGAATCGCCGCGGGCCGTTTGTCGGGGTAGTGTCAATAGTTTTGTGTAAACTCGGCTCTTTTCCTTTTCATTAGGAAGGTTTTGACTTTAAGCTGCGCGCGCCTGCTCAATGCGGTCGGGCCAGCGGATTGTGAACTGCCGAAGCGCCTCGCGCCAGCCCTG
>JBBROU010000134.1:0-12421 GCA_038229055.1 Bryobacterales bacterium
CGCCATTCAAAGTCACAGGCACTTTGCCCGTCTTCGCGACCAGCAAATCCTGCGAGGGAGCCGTCAGCCGCGCGGCATTGAAATCGGCCAGGGAACGCACCACCACTTCGCCTTTGACGGTGAATTTGTTCCAATCCCAATTCCCGGCGAGCGTGTACGTCCCGGCCTTAATGGCCGGACCGATGTCGAGCTCCAGGTTGCGCGTTTCGCCAAGTTTCAGAACGGAAATTGGGATGGGCTTGCCGGACTCGGGAATGAGCGTCCAATTTCGAGCGCGCTGCACGTAGCGCCAATCCGCGTCGCCGCCCGACACAGGAAGTGGGGATTTGAGGGCGGCCGGAAGGGAATTCGCCTTCTCGATTTCAAGATGCGGCGGCCCGATATTCGGGACGCGCATCGCCCAAAGATAAGCCAGTTTGGTGTGCGCGGCCACGCCATCGCGACGGCCGCAGAGTCCCACACCATCGTCGCCGATCGGCTGTCCGAATGAAGAGCGAAATTCCGCGTTCGGAAAGATCAGCGAGTGAACTTCCATCAACATGGCCGTGCCCCCGGCTGCCAAGCCGACGGGACTTCCGAAAAACAGCGCCGCAACGGAAGTGGCCAAGCTCGCCGTCTGGCTGAACTGGCGCGTGCGCTGCGGTGTGATGGGATCGTAATTCGCCATCTGGGGGTTGAGCGCGCGAAACATGGCTAGAGCCTGCTGATCCGATGGCGCGGTTTTGTCCAGACGAGTATTCAAGCCGTACTGCGCGGAAAAGCCTTGCAGCGCTGATTGCACCGCGGCGGCTGAGGTATCGGGGGAAGAGAGCGCGGCGATCAAAGCCTCTGTCTGAGCCGTCTTTTCGGCGTAATCGGCGAGTTGGGTGACCAATTCATCGTCGCGCGTAAGGAAACTGCGCACTTTCTTGGTGCTCAAGCCGGACGGACCGTACACATATGCCACTACGGCGGTGCGGACGGGAACCTGCCACTGCTGCGGTTTTTCGGCGGGTCGCGGATCCAGAATAATGAGCTTTTCGCCAGCAGCAGTTTTGTTAGCGGGAACAAGAACCAGCGCCACCTCGCCCTTGCGCTTCTCGCCGCCTCGGGTCAGAGGCTTGTATAAAAGGGTATCGCCTTCTTCGAGACGATTGATGGTACGGAGCGGCAGCGCCGGCTCGGCTTTGAGCGATGCGGAGGCAACGCGGAGGTCGATATCGCCAATGGGAGCACCGGCCGGGCAGACCGTGGGTGGGGTAGCGGCCGCCACGCGGCCAAGGCAGAATGCCAGGAGAAGGTTCACGCGCAGCATCTATGGTAATTATAAGCTTTTGGCGGAACGGCTCCGAACTATCGAGGGAAGTTGAAGGTCCAAAAACAAAAGTGACCTGACACGCGGTAAGGAACTGAAACCGCGTGCCAGGCCTCCTTGGGTACAGCGCGATCCGAAGACCGCCCTTTGGTGAAAGCTAACGAACCAGATCGGTTAGCGCTTGGCGAATTTACGGCTGGCCAGAGCGAGGCCGAGAAGTCCGCTGCCAAGTAACATCATGGACGCGGGCTCGGGAACGCCGGATACTACGCCGGCGACCGGAACCGAAACACCGCCATCGCCCTGGTCGGTCAGACCGGACGATGGGCTGCCATCCGCCTTGGTGTTCTGGAAGCTGAAGTTGCCGATGGCGCTGGTTCCGCCGTAAATGGAACCGATCGTGAAGACGAAGGTCGCGGGGCCCTGTACGTTGGGAGCGAACTGTCCGTAGTTGAACGTCACATTGGCGACGGTCGGATCATCGAAAATTACTCCGGTGATCGAAGACGGGGTGGTTCCGGTGCCGGAGGAAGTCATCGTCCAGTTGGCCGGAGCTGTAGTTACGCCATTGAAGCCGGCGAAGTCGTAGATGGTCAGGAACGTTCCCGGGGGGTTGCAAAGTGTGAAGCTAGTGCCGGGACCCGGGCATGTCGCGGGGGTATACGTCTGATATGGATATAGACCCTCATTTGACGACAGAGTCGCGGTGTAAGTGAAGGTGAAGTTGCCTGGACCTCCGGTAACCGAAGTCAGAGACGGGATCAAGCTGGCATTGGCGATCGTGGACATCAATATTGCGCCCGCGAAGCTAAAGAGTATCTTTTTCATTTGTATGTTAGTTCCTCCTAGGGTTAGACCCAAAACAATGGTACACGTCGCGATATCTACGACCTAGGCTCTGTAAAGGGCCTTTTGTCTTACAACACACGATTGGGAATGACGGTGAGTACGGTTACTAACATTGGCCCGGACTCCGAGAATGTCGTTTGGGGGTGGGACTCAGTGGCGCAGGTCACAGCCAGCTAGTGAAATGTTCGTTCGGGGGCGCAACTTGAACTTTGAGGAAGAGGTGAGAGTCAGAAATGGCGGGGACGACGGGGTTCGAACCCGCGACCTCCGACGTGACAGGCCGGCGTTCTAACCAACTGAACTACGTCCCCGCGATTGCAGACCTTTCGATGGTAGCACAGAGCAGCGGAGCCGGGGCCAAATTCTGTGCGAACATAAGGCTCGACAGACCTTGGGGAGGTGAGCGTGGGCTATCAATCGGAAACTCCGTTCGACAATATTGAGAGCTCGCATTATTACGTCGCGTTGCTGGCTGAGGCGATCGCGGAGGCCAAGGCGGATGTCGAGGAGCAGATGGCGACGGCTGTGGAAGACGATGCCGACCGCCGCAAAGAGGCGCTGCAGTTGGTTTGCTTCAAATTGAACAAGCTGGGCACCCACATTACCGAAAGCCGGCGAATCCTCAACGACTTGCGGACTTTGCGCCGATTGCTGCTGGATGAGAGGGCCAAAAAGGCCGGCAGAAAATAACACCAGCCGCGGGTGTATCGTTTGTGTGCCAAGCGCTTCCATTTTTGCTTTTCGACTGCCTTGCCGCGAAGGGCGGAAGCCGTAAACCCGGACAAACCCTGTAAAACAGCCTTTTCGGGCCTAGACCCTTGACATTAATTTTTCATGATATTAATATAAGTTGCTCGTCACGGAGTTAAATTCTAGCAACTGAACACCGGTGGTTAGGTGGGGGATCCTCGTATGACCTTCGAGATCGGTGAAAAAGTCGTTTATCCCAACCAGGGCGTTGGGACCATCGAGAACATCAGTGCCAGATCCTTCGGCACTCAGTTCGAGAAGTTTTACTTGTTGCGGCTGGTCTATACCAGCATGACCGTGATGGTTCCGTTCTCCAACGTCGGAAACATCGGATTGAGGAAGATTACAAAAACGTCAGAGATAGCCAAGGTACTGAATTATCTCTCGATCGGAGTGGTTTCAAATATCGCGGATTGGAAATGCCGTTTTAAGGTCAACAGTGAAAAAATGCAGAGCGGGAATCTGCTTCAGATCGCCGATGTCCTGAAGGGATTGCTGATTTTGCAGGCGGACAAGCCGTTGTCGTTCCGCGAAAAGAAAATGCTCGAGCGCGCCCGCCACATGCTGGTATCGGAACTTTCGATTGCGCGCGGTATGGACCAGGAGGAAGCTACCGCCACCCTCCAAAAAGCTCTCGCGAAGGCCTCTCTCACTTTACCCCCCGTTTCATAAAACCTCTCCACCAAACCGGGCTGGGCGTCTATCTATACTGATAGAGACTCAGCCCATACATGTTGCTAGCGCCTCTTTTGCTGATATTCGCCGCGGCCGTGGTGTGGCTCTGCGTCTGGCCACCCGCATGGGCGCCGCTGGCGATTACGGAGCTGGGCCGGAACTACGACCGGCAGTTCGCGTTGACGCTGGTTGTGACGGGAGTACTCTTCGTCGCGGCGCACTTGCTGCTGATTTACGTGGTAATGCGGTATCGGAACCGCGACCGGACGGTTTCGAGCTGGTGCGGTTTTCGAGGAATGCAGATTCTATGGACCGTTGCGATGACAGCGACCCTCGCGCTTCTCGGGCTGACAGGCGCGCGGCTCTGGGGCGGTCCGGGCGCGCCGCCCGCTGTTCCCGATATGGAGACCATAGAGGTTACGGCGCATCAGTTCGCATGGAGCTTCCGCTATGCGGGTCCGGACAAAAAATTCGGGCGGACAGAGGTGAAGTTAATCGACGATGCAGCGGCGAATCCGTTCGGGGTGGACCGGCACGACCCTGCCGCGCTCGATGACCGCATGACCAGCACGCTGCGGGTTCCGGTGGATACAGAAATTCAGCTTCTGTTGAAAGCGCGCGATGTGATTCACGATTTCTTTGTGCGCGAGCTGCGGCTGAAACAGGACGTGGTGCCTGGGATGGAGATTCCGTATCGCTTCCGCGCCGAGCGCTTGGGCGTATATGAGATTGCGTGCTCGGAACTGTGCGGACTGGGGCATAGCCAAATGCGGAGCACGATGGAAGTGATGTCGAAAGCAGATTATGCGCACTGGATCGCGAGCCCTCGGCAGTGACGGTGTTTTCACGCGACCACCGGGTGATCGGGCGCCAATATTTCTATCTCTCGCTGGTCGCGGTGCTGGCGGGTACGGTGCTGTCGCTGGTGATGCGCTTTCATCTCGTCAATCCGGACGCTTACGGCATTACGCCCGAGTTGTATCTGTCACTTATGACGATGCACGGGACCATCATGGTGTTCTTCGTGCTGACCACGGCACCGCAGAATGCCTTCGGAAATTTGATATTGCCGCGACAGATCGGCGCCGAGCGGATGGCCTTTCCGACGCTGAACATGCTCTCGTTCTGGACCACGGTGCTGTCGCTGGTTGTGATGTCGGCCGCGTTTCTGGCCCAGGGCGGCGGACCCTTGTCGGGATGGACGGCCTATCCTCCATTAAGCGCGGTCGGGGCGATCGCCGGGCCGGGGCAGGGAATGGGTCAGACGCTGTGGCTTGTTAGCATCGCGATCTTCTGCCTGGCGTCGGTGATGAGCGCAATGAACTTCATCGCCACCGTAATTGACTTCCGCACGGTTGAGTTGATGGCGATGCCGCTGACTTGCTGGAACTGGTTTGTGACGGCGATTCTGATGCTGCTGGCGTTCTCGGTGCTGCTGCCGGCGTGCATGCTGCTGCTACTCGATCGCGTTGGCGGCACAAGTTTTTTTCTTCCCGCGGGGCTGCTGGTTGGGGATCAGTTGCTAACTGCGAAATCGGGCGGGTCGCCTCTCTTGTGGCAGCATCTGTTCTGGTTCTTCGGGCACCCGGAAGTTTATATCGCGATTTTGCCGGGAATGGGCATCGTGTCGCACGTGCTGTCGGTGTATTCGAAAAGACCGGTGTTCGGATACAAGGCGATGGTGTATTCGTCGATTGCAATCGCCGTGCTGGGGCTGCTGGTGTGGGGGCACCACATGTTCATCAGCGGCATCAATCCATACTCGACGATGGCGTTCTCGGTGCTGACTATGGCGATCGGTGTGCCGTCCGCCGTGAAGACATTCAACTGGATTTTGACGCTGTGGGGCGGGCAGATTATGTTCGCTCCGGCGATGCTCTTCGCACTCGGGTTCGTATCGATGTTCGTGACCGGAGGCATGACCGGACTGTTCCTGGCCCAGCCGATTCTGGACCAATACTTCCATGACACATACTTCGTGGTGGCGCATTTCCACATCATTATGGCCGTGGCGGCGATCTTCGGGATCTTCGCGGCCACCTACCATTGGGCCCCTGAAGTCCTGGGTGCGGCGATGCACGCCGGATTGGGTAAATGGCACTTCTACCTGACGTTCATCGGGTGTTACGCGATCTTTCTGCCGATGCACTTCGTGGGAATTGCCGGGAATCCACGGCGCTATTCGGATTTCACAACCTTTCAATTTCTGGCGCCCTTGATGCCCATCCATAGGTGGATAACGTGGTCCGCATACGCAACCGCGGGGGCGCAAATGCTGTTTCTGTTAAACATGGTGATGACTTGGCGGAAGAAAAAACAATAGCGGGCGTGGATCGCAAAGCGTCATTGACGGGGTTGTTCGTGCTGATGTGCGCGAGCGTCATGACATTCACCGCAATCGTCAGCGCGCTGGTGGTGCGGCGCGGGCTGGGCCATGATTTTCAGGCCATGCCGCTTCCGTGGATTCTTTGGCCGAACACAGCGATGTTGCTGCTCAGCAGTGTGCTGCTGGACTTGGCGAGGCGGCAATTGCGGCGCAATCACCGCATTTCGTTCAACTGGCTCTGGGGAGCTGGCACTCTGCTTGGAGCCGGATTTTTGGCCGGGCAGATCGTAGCGTGGCGGCAGCTCGGGGAAGCGGGAGTATACCTGGCGAGTAACGCGAGCCACTCATTCTTTTACGTGCTCACCTGGACGCACGCGGCGCATGCGGCGGGCGGACTTTTGGCGCTGCTGTTCGTGGCCTGGAAGGCATTTCGATTTGAGCTCGGGCCGAGCCGGCGCACGGCCGTCGAGGTCAGCACATTCTTCTGGCACTTCCTGGATGTTCTGTGGCTATTTCTAATGCTCATCATCCACCATTACGCCGCATGAGACGGGCGAACGGTATGCTGTTGTTTCTGGTAGCGGATGGTTGCGTGTTTCTGGCGCTATTCGCGGCGTATGTGTATCTCCGCGCGCAGGCGCCAACGTGGCCGGAGGCAATCCACTTCCCATCGGTGCTGATGGCGTTCGCGATAACCATGTTTGCGGTGTCGGCGAGCGTGATGATGGAAGTCGCCAAGCGCAGCGATGCGGTATCCGCGGGACGGTGGGCGGCGGTCGCGGCGGGCGGGTGGCTCTGCGCCCTCTTCTTGCAAGCGCTCGATTTGGGGCGGCTGTTCTTCTTCGGTCGCGGGCATCCGGCGATTTTTCTGGAGTGCTTCTTCGGGCTATCGCTTTTTTATGCGGCGCATGCCGCGGCGGGCGTGGTGTACCTTGGCGTGGTGGCCTCGCGACGGCGCGGTTTTGTCAACGCGGCCTACTTCGTTCACTTCGTGAATGCCTTGTGGATCGTGCTGTTCTTTGGGTTGTACGTCAGTAACGGGGACTTGCAGGGGCTTTGAATGCCGGTTCTGTTAGCGCAATGTGTTATGTGCATGAGGACGGCGGCGGCGCAGCAGGGCGCGCGCGCGGGTGTGCTGAACTCCGGGATATTGATATTGGTGGTACCCCCGTTGGCGATTGTCGCGGGGATTTTGTGGCTGCTGATTACCAGGCGCGGCGGCAGCCGTTAGATTAGGGCTCCAGGATGTTGACGGTGATTGCAGAAGGGTGCTTAGAATCCACGTAGACCCTCTGAGTGGCTTTTTGAAAGTCGGTCATTTTCGCGTTGTAGATGTCGACGAACTTTTGCGGATTAATGTCGACCAGCGGGAACCAGGTGCTCTGAACCTGCACCATGATACGGTGCCCGCGCCGGAACGTGTGAAAGGCATCGGGCATCACGAAGTCAACCTTGGATACCGCGCCGGGCGTGAATGGTTCCGGTTTTTCGTAGCTGTTGCGAAATTTGCCGCGCATTGCTTCACCGCGCACTAACTGCTGGTAAGCACCCATCTTGACACCTTCGGGGTTAGGCGTATTGTCGGGGAAGGTGTCAGGATAGACGTCGATGAGTTTCACTACGAAGTCGGAATCCGTGCCCGTTGTAGACACATGCAAACTATTGGCGATTGGGCCGGCGATGGTGACGTCATCGGTTAGAACATCGGTCTGATACACCAGCACGTCGGGGCGCCGGGCGGCGAAGCGCTGATCCTCAGTCATGTGCTCGCGCGTCATCCCGGTGGCGGTTTCGGCGATGAACGGGACGGGCTTGGCGGGATCGCTGAGGTATTCGTCGAAAGCGGCGTCGGCAATGGGAGCGCCGATGGAAAGCGTGCCTTTCGGGCCGAAGTAGTATGTGCGCGTTTTTGCTTGGCGTGGCGGCCACGAATCGAGGCGGCGCCACTGGTTGAGGCCGGTCTCGAATACATAGGCTTCCGGAAGCTTCGGATCGCCCTTGCCTTTCAGGTAGAACTGGAAGAAGGGAAGTTCTATCTTTTCGCGATAGAACACCGCCGTCTTGGAGTTGAAATGGACGTTGCCGAGCGCTTCGCCGTCCGAGCGTGACCAACCACCGTGATACCACGGACCCATGACCAGCATATTGATGGCGCCGCGACTCGATTTCTCGATCGACTTATAAGTGTTCAGTGCGCCATAGAGATCTTCGGCATCGAACCAGCCGCCTACGGTCATCACGGCGGGCTTAATCTTCTGTAAGTGAGGGAGTAAGTTGCGCGCCTGCCAGTAAGCATCGTAATTCGGGTGTTGGACCAGCTCATTCCAGAACGGAACGTCATTCTTGTAGTAGTTCTCGTTAACGCGGGAGAGCGGTTCCAGCTTCAGGAAGAAGTTGTAACCATCGGGCGTGCCGTGTTCAAAAGGCTTGTTCGGCGTGGTGGTGGGTTCGGGCCGCGGATGCCCGAAACTGGCGAGAAAATTGAATGCATGCGGCAGGTATAGTGTTCCATTGTGGTGAAAATCATCGCCCACGAACCAATCGGAAATGGGGGCCTGTGGCGACGCGGCTTTAAGCGCGGGGTGCGCGTTGATGATGCCGGCGCTGGTGTAAAAGCCGGGGTAGGAGATGCCCCACATCCCTACCTTGCCATTGTTAAGCGGTACATGCTTGACCAGCCAATCGATGGAATCGTAGGTGTCGGTGCTCTCGTCGACATCGGCGGATGACTTATAAGCAGTGAGTTGGGGGCGCATGTTGACGAACTCGCCTTCCGACATATAGCGGCCGCGAACGTCCTGATATACGAATATGAATCCGTCCTTGGCGAAGAGCTCGGAAGGGCCGAGGGTGGAGTTAAACTGATCGACGCCGTACGGCGCAACGCCATACGGCGTGCGGTCGAACATGATGGGGTACGTGAGGGAATCGTCCTTGGGGAGATAGACCGACGTGAAGAGCTTCTTCCCGTCGCGCATGGGGATCTGGAATTCGTACTTGCTGTAGTTCGCTTTGATGTATTCGAGGCCCTGAGCGGAGAGGAGGGACATCGAGCCGAACAGCATGGCGGCGGAGCGGAGGAATGGCATTTCGAGAGAATAGCAGAAGGGCTCCGATGCTTTGACATCACCAAAGACATTCAGCCGCTGACGGCCTTTCAACGGCAGCCCGGCAATTATGAAACAGCCCAAGAAGACTAAGCGCCCGGTCATGCTCACGGTGAGGGGGAAATCTCTCGACCTTTCACAAGATCATATCGGCATTGGCAGTCCAGACGAAAGGCTTGGGGTTCGCGTTCCTTCGATCCAGGTACGAAAGCATAGAGCCAACTCCCGCTGGCAGGCGTGAAATGGACATGGTAGCGAGGGTGGCGGGCTAGCCAGTTCTGAACTTTTGCGACTTTGTGGGTTCTGGCAGGCTGCCTTCGATTTAATGGAGAAACCGCAAGAACTCCTGATGCCGATGGTGCCGGTAGGAGGTGCTGATCGTTACTCCTGAGGCGACACCCATGGCGGCGAACGAAGAAGTGACGCCATGCCGCTGATAATCATGCGACTGCCGGGCCGGTGCCCCCGGCGCGAGCGGCAGAATCGGTTCGGTTCGATTCAGGGCCTTGCACCTGGCTCTTCTCATCGACGCACAACACAATCGCCACGATGAGGCTGCAAGCCAAACGCATGCCAGATCCGAACGCATGCCAGATCCGAACGATGGCATTCTGGGTTATTCCCATCTCTTGCGCCATCAGACGAGTGCTCCAGTGGGCGCCCTGAGCAGGCATCGATTCCAAAGTTTTCGTCACGACTGCTTCAATCTGCCCATCGGTGATTTTGCGCGGCGCGCCCACTCGCGGTTCATCGAGCAAGCCATCCAAACCGCCTTTGGGCGCGAGTGGCTAACGCCTGCGAAGACTTCAACCGGCGCGCGATCAGATTCAGCTTGCCCCGATCCTCGGAGGCGATCTCTAAGGGTTTCTTTGGACGACCGCTACGCACGACTCAGTATGCGGGGCCAGCCTGATTTAGGCAACGAATTTCTCGCTCAAGACACTAGGAAGCCGTTCGACGGAGAACTAACGCGCGGCCATCAAAGCGCGCAACCGCCGGGCGCGCTCGGGGGCGCGAAGCTGCCGTAAAGCTTTGGCTTCGATTTGGCGAATCCGCTCCCGCGTGACGTCGAATTCCTGGCCGATTTCTTCGAGCGTGTGCTCTCGTTCGCATCCGATACCGAAGCGCAGGCGGATGACTTTTTCCTCTTTCGGGGAAAGCGTCTTCAGAATGCCGGCGGTTTCGTCGCGGACGTTCGATTCGATCACGGCGTCAACGGGCGACCCTACCCAGCGGTCTTCGATCAGATCGCCTAGCGCGGACTCTCCATCGCGGCCCACCGGAGTTTCGAGCGACACCGGATCGCGCGAAATGGTCTTCAACTTCTGAACCTTCTCGACCGGAATATCCATCCGGCGCCCAATTTCATCGTTTGTCGGCGTGCGCCCCAGTTCCTTTTCCAGCTCGCGCGAGGCGCGCAGGAACTTGTTCATGCTCTCGTTCATGTGAACGGGGATACGGATGGTGCGGGATTGATCGGCGATGGCGCGGGTTATGGCCTGCCGGATCCACCAGGTGGCGTAGGTCGAGAATTTGTAGCCGCGCCGATATTCGAACTTGTCGGCGGCACGCATCAGGCCGATGTTGCCTTCCTGAATCAGATCGAGCAGATGCAGGCCGCGGTTAACGTACTTCTTGGCGACCGAGACCACCAAGCGGAGGTTGGCCTCGACCAGATCTTTCTTGGCGCGCTCAGCTTCCTGCTCACCCTGCCGGATCACGGTGAGAGTATGCTTCAGCTCGGTGAGCGAAGCTCCGGCGGTCTGCTCGCGCTTGCGAATTTCGCGCCGCAGCTCCCGCACCCGGTTCTGGGCTGCCGCGCCGCCGCGCGCTTCCGTCTTGCGCAGCTCACGATCCAGATGACCCAACTCTTCGACTGCCTGCTCGATCTCTTTGCTGAAATCTTTCCACTTGCGTAGCAGGAAGGGAGTCTTACGGATGGCCTGTGAAGTTTCAACGCGCGCGCGGGCCAGCTTGGCGGCGATGCGCTTGCGCGGCTTCTTATTGCTGAGCGGCGCGGCTTCCAATTTCTCGGCGAGCTGCTGCTGCTTCTTATGGAAATTGACCACATCCACGAAGAACTGCATCAAGTCGTCGCGGCGCCGGGTATCGGCGACCACGCCCTCTTCCAGTTCGCCTAAATCAACGACGTTCTCGAGTTCGTCCACCCCAGTGCGCAGATTTTCGGCCAACTCGATCACCACGAGCTGCACCAAAGCGGACCGGCTAATCGCCTTCTGCATGCGAAGCTTGCCGCGTTCCATGCGTCGCGCCAGATTCACTTCGCCTTCGCGCGTCAACAGCGGCACAGCGCCCATCTCGCGCAGGTAAACGCGGACCGGATCGTCAGTGTAGATGGATTCTTCGACGGGTTGTTGCGGATGCAGGAAGTCAGGCTCCTGCGCGGCCTCCGGATCGAAGAATTTTGTGGCTTCTTCGTCGAAGTTGATACTGAGCGGACTTTCGTTTATAAATTGATCTTCAAAGTTGTCCAACGTACACTCACCTTCCCCAATGAATTGCGGCTAACTTCTTTCCTCTGTGGTAGTTGGGATACGAATTTGAACGACCGGAAAAATGCCCGCACCGAAGATAATTCGATCCGGCAAAATACCGGATTGACATGAGCATAGCACAAAACTGAAATAAGTTAGCCCTTCCTTTACTGATGTGCAATGCGATCCAGGGTTTCAGAACTTACATTTTTTCGCTGCGCGGCAGCGTGAAAACTCTCCAACCCTCAACTGTTTAGACGCACTACGGCGACTTTTGGCGCATCAGGTTTTTAAGCTCATTGAAGAACGCCTGTTCATCTTGAAAATCACGGTAAACCGACGCGAAACGAACGTATGCAATCTTATCGATATCGCGCAAACTGTCCATCAGGAGCTCACCGATCTCCGTGGTCGAGATTTCCCGATCGGGCGAATCGGTCACTTTCGCCTCCACCTCATTCACCAGCGTCGAGAGCTTGGCCATGCTGATGGGCCGCTTCTCGGCCGATTTGAGCAGCCCAGCGAGGACCTTTTGACGGTCGAACTTCTCCCGACGCCCGTCCTTTTTGACCACCATATAGGGCACTTCATCGATCCGCTCATAGGTGGTGAAGCGCTTTTCGCACGCGAGGCACTGCCGGCGGCGGCGGATCGCCTCGCCCTCCTTGCTTTCGCGCGAATCGATCACCTTGTCTTCGAGGTGTCCGCAGAAGGGGCAATTCATGGGTGATAGCCAGGATATCGCGGATTCGATTCGAAAACAGAGCTATCAATGCTCTGTTGCGCGTTTTTGATAATGTCCCCTTGAGCGGTTATTAGAAATGTCCCCATAAGAGGAACCTCGAAGAGGGGTTCCGGATTGGGGAGAACAGGGATGAGCGATGGGGAGATGCGGCGCGCGGCCGTGCTGGCGCGGGTGAAGAGC
>JBBROU010000135.1:0-12228 GCA_038229055.1 Bryobacterales bacterium
CACCCCTCCATCGGCATCACATCCACGCCCACATCCAGCGTATGGTGCGCACCGCCCAGCAGCACTCCGTGGATGGGGCTCACATCGCTGTAGTCCCGCCCCCACGCCACCGTGATGTGCCCGTCCGACGGCACGCAATTGTTGGTCGGGTCGAAATCCACCCAGCCCGCTCCCGGGCACCAAGCGGCGCACCACGCGTGTGAAGCGTCGGCACCGACCAAGCGCGGCTTGCCAGGCGGCGGCATCGTGCGGAGATAGCCGCTTACATAACGTGCCGGTAAGCCGAGCGACCGCATGCACGCAATTTGCAGATGCGCAAAATCCTGGCATACCCCGCGGCGCTTCTCGAAGAATGTCTCTACCGGCGTCGAGACCTCCGTCGCCTTGGTATCGAAACTATAGTCCTGATGAATCCGCTGCGTCAAGTCCAACATGGCATTGAGTAGCGGACGGCCCTTGCCGAACGATTCCCGCGCGTACGCGGCCATCTCCGGGCTGCCTTTAACGCGCCGCGAATCGAAAACAAACTGGTAGGCATCGAGCGCGTCTGGCGAGTGATCCGAGGGAAGGGAATCGCGCACCGTATCCCACGCCGGGCATGCGGAAAAGTTCTGCTTGCCCACCGGCTGCACCTCCAGCTCACTCACGGCTTCCACCGTCAGCTTGCTATGCGGCTCTTGCAGGGTGAAATAAGTGACGGCGTTGCCGAAGTAATCCTTTTCCGCTGCGAGCACCGGCGGCGCCGGCGAAACCGTGATCTGAACGGCACGCTGCTTCTGGTGCTTCAGTTCACGCGGCGTAAGACGCAATACGTGATGCGACACCGACACCGGGTCCGCGTAATCATAGGTGGTGATGTGCCGCACGCGATAAATCACGTAGCCTGCTCCAGTTCGGCGTGGCTGAAGAAGGTACGAGTGATCGCGTCAGAAAACTCCGGCAAGGTCGCCAGCGCTTCGGCCAACAGTAAATCGAGTTCAGGACGCACATTTCCCACGGTCGGTTGGCAGAGCCGCACAACGTCGGCCTTCAGCAGCCGGTCCGCCGCGTCCTCCATCCGCTTCTGCTTTGCCTGCGGCCAATCCTTGCCCGAAGGAGTGTTGGAAAGACGCCGGCAATGCACAAAAAGATCTTTCAACTGAAACGCGAGAGATCGTGGGTTAAGATCATCATTCATCAGAAGATCAAGTACTGGTCCCGCCTGTAAGCTGGTAAAGTACCGTGACCGGTAGGTGATCGAGCTGTCCGCTACTTCGAGCAGCATATCGAGCGTAGCCCAAGTCTCGGAAGACAGCGGCACGATGATCGCCCGGAAGAGTTCCAGCAATTGGATCGAGCGCTCAATCCTCCGCCCGATCCCGAGGAAATGCCATCCCGGGCCGCGCGTCAGATTCTCCAGTTCAATGCCCCGGAGCGCTGCCAGCAGGCCGATGCAATGGTTCAGGACCGTTAAGGCATCCCCTGTCGAAACGTACCCCCATGCCGAACTGTCGGCAGTTCGGGCGACGGTGCCGAATTGGTTCACGATCCTCAGCATATCGCTCGACAATCGATCGCGGACTTGCGCCGAGGAACGCATCGCCCGATTCAAATTAGAACCCAAACTGTCGCTGCGCCGCTCCTCAAAGATCAGGGACAGGATCTCCTGTTCCAGATCGCGCGCCTGATCTAAATGCCCTTGGGGATCGTCCTTGGCCAAGCGGGAGCGCGGCGATTCCAGGCAATCGTGCAGCGTCATCAGTGAATCCCACTCGGCCACGCTCGACCCGCCGGATTCGCTGCTTAGCCGCACCAACAAGCACCGCACGACACGCGACAAATGCTCGGCGCGTTCCGCGTAGCGTCCTAGCCAAAAGAGATGATCGGCCGCACGGCTTGGAAGGTCGCTCGATCTGCCGCGATCCAACTCGACCGGCAGACCGGGATGTCTACGCAGCGTGGAGGTATCGACAACGGGGCGGTCGGAAAGCACCCACGTATCCTTGCTGCCCCCGCCGCGCTGCATTGAAACTACCGAAGTTCGCGATGACGGTGAGACTCGCGCCAGACCTCCCGGCATCACTACCCACGAATCGCCCGCCGCAGCCAAAAAGACGCGCAGCACGACGCGCCGCGGCGTAAACCCGCCATCCGACCACACCGGGGCATTCGAGAGCCGCATCAACTCCTGGCCCGCGAAATTATACGGCCGGTCCTGCATTTGCGCGAGCAGCCGTGTCCGCTGGTCGCGGGTCAGTTTACCGCCGAAAACCGGCTCCACCCCCAGCGACGGAAACGCCGGCTTGATCACAAGGAAATCGAGATTATCGGCGACGTACTTTGCCGCTCGAGGCTGCCCACACCACCACGTCGCCACCGAAGGAAGCTTCAACTCTTGCTTGAGGAGGTTGCGGCTAAGTCCAGGTAAAAAAGGCATGAACGCTGATGTTTCTATCAGGCCGCTACCCAGTGCATTGGCCACCGCCACGTTGCCAGCGCGCACCGCCTCGATCAGCCCCGCGACACCCAAATAGGAGTCCGACCGGAGTTCGATCGGGTCGCAAAAACTGGTATCGACGCGACGCACGATCACATCGACTTGCTTCAAGCCCTCTAGCGTCTTCAGAAAAACCTTACGGTCGCGCACCGTTAGATCGGCGCCCTGCACCAACGTGAATCCCAGATATCGCGATAGGTAGGAGTGCTCGAAATACGTTTCGTTCAGCGGACCGGGCGTCATCAGCACCACGCGCGGATTATCCCGATTCGAAGGCGAAAGCTGCAGCAGCGAGTCGCGCAGCGCACGAAAGAACGAAGCCACTCGCTGAACCTGTAATTCGCGAAACTGATCCGGGAAACTCTCGGCCAACACGATCCGGTTTTCGAGCGCATACCCTGCTCCAGATGGAGCTTCGGTGCGGTCGGACAACACCCACCATTGGCCGTCCGCCGACCGCGCCAGATCCACCGCCAACAGATGAAGATACGTGTTGCCTTTTACCGGGACCCGGTGACACGGTCGCCAGAATCCGGGATTCGCAAACACCAGTGCGGGCGGAATGTGGCCGCCGTATAAGAGTTGTTGCGGGCCGTAGAGATCCGCCAGAATCCAGTTCAGCAGCCGTGCTCGTTGAATCAAGCCCTGCTCGAGGTCGCGCCACTCGGCTGCCGGAATCAGCAGCGGAATCGCGTCTAGACTCCAAGGGCGATCCATCCCGAGCGGATCGGCGTAGACGTTGTAACTGACCCCGTTCTCCCGAATCCGTTCACGCGCTGTCTTCCAGCGCCGCGCGATTTCATCTTTACCAAGATCCGAGAGCGACCGGATGAACGGCTCCCAGTGCGGACGGAGTTCGTCCGGCCCCGCGTACATCTCGTCATACACCCCAAGAGTCTGCGCATACGCGGCGGTCAGAAGTGGCGCGTCGAGTTGATCGACCGAAGTGCTCATTGTGGCCGGATCGCCCTCAAGGTTTGCGGCGAAGATCCAGAGTGAGCGGAAATTCCGGGTCGCGTCCTTCGCGGCGGATCGTTACCGGCCCAGGCGTGTGGCCGATCCCGCTGAATCTCGCTAAACGCCGGCTCTCGGCCTCGTATGCGTTTACGGGGAAACTTTCGTTGGCCCGCCCCCCGGGATGCGTCACATGGTACGTGCAGCCGCCGATCGCCCGTCCCGACCAAGTATCCACGATATCAAACACCAGCGGAGTATGAACCGGGATATTCGGATGCAGGCATGACGCCGGCTGCCAGGCACGGTAGCGAACGCCCGCCACAAATTCGCCGCGCACATCGGTCGGGTGTAGCGGCACTGGACGCCCGTTGCACAAGATCAAAAAACGCGGGTCCGTCAATTCCGTCACTTTCACTTGCAGGCGTTCGACCGAGGAATCCACATTCCTCACGGTCCCGATCCCGGACGCCTCTTCGCCCAGCACATGCCACGGCTCGAGCGCATGCCGCAGCTCCAGCGTGATGCCCCGCCGCGTTACCGTTCCGATCAGCGGAAACCGAAATTCGAAGTGCGGCGCAAACCACGCGCTCTCGAGCGGATATCCAGCTTCCTGCAGATCTGCCACCACGTCTTCCCAATCGAGCTGGACGAAATGCGGCAGCATGAACCGGTCATGCAGCGCTGTACCCCAGCGCACCAGCTTCTTTTGATATGGCGTGCGCCAGAAGTGCGCTATGAGCGCGCGCACCAGAAGCGCTTGTGTCAGGCTCATGCGCGCGTGCGGCGGCATCTCGAAGGCGCGCAGCTCCAGCAATCCGAGCCGCTGCGATGCCGAATCCGGCGGATAGAGCTTGTCGATGCAAAACTCGGCGCGATGCGTGTTGCCCGTCAGATCCGTAAGCAGATGACGGAAGATGCGATCCGGCAGCCACGGCGAACTCGGCGGCGATCCCTTGTCCGGCACCTGCTCAAAGGCGATGCCGAGTTCGTAGATTGCGTCCGTCCGCGCCTCATCGACGCGCGGATGCTGGCTCGTCGGACCAATGAACAACCCCGACAGCAGATAAGAGAGCGATGGATGATTCTGCCAATACCCCACCATGCTCCGCAGCAGATCCGGGCGCCGCAAGAAGGCGCTGTCGTCCGGCGTCGCGCCCCCGATCACCATGTGATTGCCGCCACCCGTGCCGGAGTGTTGGCCGTCCAGCATAAACTTCTCCGTGCCGAGACGGCTCTGTCGCGCTAGATCGTAGAGCGTGGTGGTGTTGGCTACCAGCTCATCCCATGACGACGCCGGGTGAATGTTTACCTCGATCACGCCCGGATCGGGAGTGACCTTGAGCACCGCCATGCGCGGGTCGGCAGGGGGTGTGTAGCCCTCAATGACGACTTTCATTGACAGAAATTCCGCCGTGTCTTCGATCGCCGTCACCAGGTCCAGATAGTCCGCCAGAAACTCGACCGGCGGCATGAACACGTACAGCTTGCCGTCGCGCGGCTGAACGCAGATCGCGGGCCGCGTAATCCACGGCACGGATTCGCCCTTTTCCGGCGGCGCGGCTTTGTCGTCAGCCGGAACCGGGTCGTCGGCGATTTCCGGGGCGCTGAAAAGTTCTCGCCGGTGATCCGGACGGGAGGGTAAAGCATCGCGCTTGGCGAACGGGTCAGGATCGAAGGAGTAAGTCACATCCTCCGGCTTCGTCCACGGCAGCGATTCCAGCGGGAGACGATACCCGATCGGAGAAGCGCCCGACACCAAAAACATCTTCTCCGAAGCCCGAAACCACGGCTGGCTGGTCCACCGCGTTCCACTGCCGCGAGTCGGGATGCGGCGCAATGGCAGCACATAGCCGACCGGCTCTCCCAATCCTTGTTCAAAAACGCGCGCCAGACTGGCCCGCTCCACCGGATCCGCCAGCTTGGAATCGAGCGGGGCCACATTCACCGGAAGCTTGCGCTCTCTCCACAGGTAATAAAAGACGTCTTCGTATGCCGTGATCGTGAAACGGGAGTTCACCTGCAACCGCCGCGCGAGCGCTTCCAGGAAACGCTTGGCATCATGGTGCGTATACCCGAGCTTTTCCTCATCCGCCGCAAACAGCGACGGATTGTCCCAGACGGGCACTCCGTCCTTGCGCCAGTAACAGCCCAGTGCCCAACGCGGCAGAGGCTCGCCGGGATACCACTTCCCCTGGCCGAAGTGCAGCAGCGCCCATGGCGCGAAATGGTCGCGCAGCCGGATCAGCAAATCCACTGCCCGGTCACGCTTCGCCGGGCCCATCGCCGCGGTCTTCCACTCGTCCGCATCAGCGTCGTCTAGAGACACGAAAGTCGGCTCGCCGCCCATCGTCAGCCGCACGTCGCGCGTCCGCAAATCGGCGTCGATTTTGTGCCCGAGCTTCTCGATCTGAAACCACTGATCGTCGGTATATGGCTTGGTGACGCGCGGCGATTCGTGAATCCGCTGCACCGTCATTTCGTGGCGAAAATCCGTAGTGCACGGATCGATCAATCCGCTGATCGGCGCGGCGCTGCCCGTATCCGGCGTGCATGCCAGTGGAATGTGCCCTTCACCCGCCAGCAGCCCCGACGTTGGATCGAACCCAACCCAGCCTGCGCCCGGCAGATATACTTCGGCCCACGCATGCAGATCGGTGAAGTCGGCCGTGGGTCCCGAGGGGCCTTCGAGCGACTTCAGGTCCGCCTTGAGTTGAATCAGATATCCGGAAACAAAGCGCGCCGCCAGCCCAAGATTCCGCATGGCCTGGACCAGTAGCCAGGCTGAATCGCGGCACGATCCGCACGCCAGATTCAGCGTGTCCTCGCAGGTCTGAACCCCGGCTTCGAGCCGGATCGTATAACCCACGCGGCTCTGCACTCGCTGATTCAAGTCCACCAGGAAGTCCAGCGTGCGCTTCGGCTCCCTCGGCACTGCCGCCAAAAATGACGATAGCTGCGCGCCGGGCATCTCCGTTTCGAAGAACGGCTTTAATTCGCGCGCGGTCCCGGCGTCATACGTGAACGGATACTGCTCCGCATACGGTTCCAGAAAAAAGTCGAATGGATTGTAAACGGACATGTCCGCAACCAGATCGACCTCCACTGAAAATCCGGTGGCCGGCTCGGGGAAGACCAACCGCGCGAGATAGTTGCTCTGCGGATCCTGCTGCCAGTTGATGAAGTGGTTCTTAGGAAGAATCTTCAGCGAATAAGCCAGAATGGGCGTGCGGCAGTGCGGTGCCGGCCGCAGCCTCACGATTTGCGGCCCCAGGGCGATTCGCCGGTCATAGCTATAGATGCTCTTGTGGTTCAGCGCGACGTGAATGGCCATATGGGTGAGACTCGGTCAGGAATTCCAGCTCACGACCCGGTGAGGCGGCAGTCTAGGAACCGGGCGGGCGCCTCGGGACCGACGTAAACATAGCGAAGTTTAACACGCCCGTCATCAACTCTCGCTCGGCCGCCTCTGCCCCAGGTTCGCTGCGGCGCGCATCAGAGCAAGATATACTTTGTTCGAGGGTGATCCTTAGCACTTAGTTGGCGCAAGCATTCGAATCCGCAGTGTTTGTCGGATGTCAGATATCTCCCAAGTTTCACAATTCGAGATCCCGCGCGCTTCGGTAAATCGCGGTTCGTCGAACGACGCGCCATTGACCTTCACTCAGCAGCAGATCTGGCTGGCTCAGGGGCTGGAGAGTGGAACCACGCCCGAGCACCTCTCTGCACTCATATGGCTGAGAGGCCCGCTCGATGCGAAGGCCCTAGGTGCAAGCTGGAGACAGGTTGTCCACCGGCACGATTCGCTCCGCACCTACTTCGTCGAGTCCGCCGAGGGCGTAGTGTCTCGCGTGGCCCAACCGGCCGCCGTGCATCTGAGCCTGATCGATCTGTCCGGCGAGCCGGAACCGGCCGCGCTGCAAGAGGCCCGGTACATCGCCGTGGACCAGGCTGCGCAGCCGTTCGATCTGGGACGCGGACCGCTGTTTCATGCCACTCTCATCCGGATTCAACCCCGCCGCCATGCTCTCGCCCTTACCTTGCATCGACTAATTTCGGACGAGGCTTCCATCGAAAACCTGCAATCGGAACTCGGCGCTTTTTACGAGGCGCTCTCGACTAACGTAGAATCTCCACTTTCACCTTTGCCGCTGCAGTTGGCCGATTTCGCGCGTCTGGAGCGCAAAAATCTGCTCGACGGCAAGCTGGCCGCCTCCATCGATTACTGGCCTGCGGCTTTGTCCGACGCGCCTTCCGGACTGGAACTCCCGACTGACCACATCCGGACCGCCCGCCGCTCCTTCCGCGGCGCCCGTCAACCGATCGAGATACCAACGGCTGTTGTCGGCAAAATAGACGCACTGGCTCGAGCTGAAGGCGCAACTCTCAGCGAAGCCTTCTCCGCTTGCCTGGAAACTCTGCTGTTTCGCTACACCGGACAGGGTGAATTTTTGTTCGCCGGTTCAGCCATGCGGCGCGAGTTGCCCGGAACCGAAGCGCTGATTGGTCCGCTGGTCAGCACGGTGCCCATGCGCGCGGACTTTTCTGGTGAACCCTCCTTCCGTGAACTGCTCGTTCGCATTCGCGATCGCAACCGGCGGGATCGTCCGAATTATGGCGCGCCATGGGGCAGCGTTGCGGCCCCGGTTGCGCCGATTCTATTTTCATTCCAGGAGTCCAAAAGCTCGCGGCAAAGCGCCGGCAACATTTGGCTCGAGACTGAGTTGATCAGCTCCGGCATCTCCCGTCACGACCTCTCATTTCACTTATTCTCCAAACCCAAGGGTATCCACGGCTATGTCGAGTATTCGACGGACCTTTTTGAACTGGAAACTGTTCAGCGCTTTATCGGCCATTATCGTCAGTTGCTAAACGCGGCACTGGCCGACCCCGACGGGCCGGTGTCCAGCCTCCGAATGCTGACGCCGGAAGAAGAGCTGCGGATCAAAGGGTGGAGTCTGCCTGCGCCGGTCAGCGGCGGGCCTGCGCCGGCGATGTATCAACGATTCGAAGAGCACGCCGCGAACTCGCCGCATGCGATCGCGCTCGATCTCGGGCACGAGCAAGTCACCTATGCGGATTTGAACATTCGGGCGAATCATGTCGCCCACCAGATTATCGCTGAAGGCGTTCAACCCGGTGCTCTAGTGGCTCTCGCGTTTCGCCACTCGGCCGAACTGATCGTCGCTTTACTGGGCACTCTCAAGAGCGGCGCCGCTTTTGTGCCCCTCGATCCCGAATGGCCGCCGGCACGCTTGCAAGCGGTGTTGACCGACGCCGCGCCCCATGCGATTCTCACGGATTCTCAATTTGCCTCGCGCTTCACCGCCGGCAATAAGCGCGTTCTTGTCGTCGCCACCGAGACGCCGGAATCCACCTCAAACCCCGGAATCAGCGTCCAGCCTGACGATCTGGCCTACGTAATCTACACCTCCGGGTCCACGGGAACTCCGAAGGGCGCGCTCCTGAAGCATCGCGGATGGGCCAACCTGTCGAAATTCCAAATAGAATACTTCAGTTTGACCGCCGGGGACCGGGTGCTGCAACTCTCCTCGCCTGTATTCGACGCCCTCGTCTTTGAAAGCGGGCTCGCGCTCGGCAGCGGCGCCACGCTGTGTATCCTTGGGCCTAACGTCCCGCTCGCTGGTCCGGACCTGGAACGCGCCATCAATCGCTTCGGCATCACCGCCATCGCGCTCGCGCCCACCACGCTGGCATGGTTCAATCCCGCCCGTCTTCCCTCGTTGAAAGTGATCGTTTCCGCGGGTGAAAGTTTGCGCCCCGAAATCGCGGAACTCTGGAGAAATCAGGTGCGGCTTTTGAACGGCTACGGTCCCACCGAGACCACCGTGTGTGCCACTCTCCAGCCTGTAGAACGCGCCTACACCGGTTCGGTTCCAATCGGCCGTCCGATCGCCGGCGTGCAAGTGGAACTCCTGGACCCTTACGGAAACTTCGTGCCGGTGGGCGTTCCCGGAGAACTGTGGATCGGCGGCGAGGGCGTGGGCGCCGGTTATCTGAACCGTCCCGACCTTACTGAGCGATTTTTTCGGAATGGCAAATATTACAGCGGCGATCGCGCGCGCTGGCTCAGTGACGGTTCGCTCGAATTCCAAGGCCGCAAAGATCATCAAGTAAAAATCCGCGGCTTCCGTATCGAGCTGGGAGAAGTGGAGGCCGTTCTCAACCGGCACCCGGCCGTCAGCGAATGCGCCGTGGTGGTCGAAGAGCAACTGCAGCGGATCTCGGCTTACGTGGTAGCAGCCGCCGCGGTCGAAACCGAACTGCGCGACTACTTACGCCGCGAGCTTCCCGCGTATATGGTTCCCGCGCAACTCGTCAGTCTCGATCGCCTGCCGCGCAACGCCAGCGGGAAAATCGACCTCGCCGCGCTGCATTTCCCAGCTACGGAAACAGGAGCCGCGAATTCCGGCGGCGTGCGTCAGGTCTGGCAAGAGGTGCTGCGGATTCCGATCATCCGCCCAGGTGAGAGCTTCTTCGATATCGGCGGGCATTCTCTTTTGGCCGTCGATCTTTTACAGCGCATCGAAGAGCGGTTCGGCAAAAGGATCTCTCTCGCTGACATGGTTGCCAACCCCACCCTCGAGTACATGGAGCAAACGGTCGAGAGTTTGTCTTCCAAACCCGCATTACCCGAGCTCTGGCCGGTTCAACCGATGGGCGCTCAGCCGCCGTTCTTCTTCGCCCATGGCGATTTTTCCTTCGGCGGTTTCTATTGCTACGAATTGGCCGAGCACCTCGGCGACGATCAGCCGCTATACGCATTCCCGCAGCACGGCCCCGATGGGCGCGCCGTACCCTCAACCATTGAGGGTATGGCTCTCGATCACTTACAAGTTCTGCGTCAATTTCAACCGCATGGGCCTTATCGGTTGGGCGGCTTGTGCAACGGTGGTCTGGTCGCTTATGAAGTGGCGCGCCAGTTAGTTCTTTCCGGAGAAATTGTGGAATCGCTGATTATGATCGCCTCGGTCCCGCGCAACTTACGGCTGTCTGGTTTTAACCATGAGGGCAGCGGGGAATACATCCGTGAAGCATATCGACTCGCCATGATCGGCTATCATCCGCAACCATACTCCGGCCCCGTCGATCTGGTGTGGCCATCGCAGGAGCGGAGGCCGGCCGGTTTCGAGGACGATTCGGCTATCGGATGGCGCAGTTGCGTACCGGATCTGCGCGTTCATACTGTTCCGGGAACTCATCTGACTTGTATGATCGACTTCATGGATGAGACCGCTGTAGTCATTCGGGAGTGTCTCGCCTCCCGCCAATGAGCGTGACGGATGCCGAGGCAGGGGAATTTGTTCGGGCTTATCTGGATGCTTTCTCCAGCCGGAACCTGGACCAGTGTGTCAGCTTCTATCAAAGCAATGCGGGAATGACTTTCGGCCCGGTTCATATTCAAGGAATGAATGAACTAACGCGCTGGCACCAAGCGCGATTTGCTGCCAACGCGTCCGTGGTTCAAATCGATGAAGTCTCCGTGGATAACGACGTGATTCGCGTTCAAGGCAAGATGACTTCCAAACGTCTGAAGACGTGGCGCATCCACACAATCTCCGGCGTTGGGGAATTCACTGTCAAAGACGGCAAAGTGTCCGAGGTCCGCTTTCGAATGACGCCATTGAGCGTTGTCCCGTCGGCTTCCATATAGAAGTCAGGCCGCGCGTACGAAGGGGGATCAGCGATAAGTCACGCGAGACTAGGTGATATTCTTCGTCGGCGCGTTCGCGCGCCCATCGGTTCGGAACTTCAATTGCACATTGGTCCGCCATGGAATGGACTCCCGACAATTCGAACCAGGATATCGAGGATCGTCGCGGTGAAAGTGGCGGCGGAGGCAGCGGCTTCGGCGGCTTCGGCGGTGTGCATCTCGGAATCGGCGGAACGCTGCTTGTTGGCGTGTTGAGTTTAATTTTCCATCAGAATCTCTTTTCCATCTTCTCCGGTTCGGGCTCGTCTGGCGCGCCATCCTCTTCGACCAATCGATCCTACTCAAACGATGGTTCGGCCCCTAGCCAGACACAGCAAGATGCGCAGGAACAACCCGAATTTCAGTTCATTAAGACGATTTTTCACGATGTTCAAAGGACCTGGGATACCAATCTTCCCGCGCAGACCGGCGCACGCTACCATCACGCCACGCTGCTCGTTTACCGCGATGAATACCCGTCGGCCTGCGGCGAAGCCCAGACCGCGATAGGTCCTTTCTACTGCCCGGGCGACGAAAAGGTTTACCTCGATCTCGGGTTCTTCAATGAACTGGAGACCCGGTTCGGCGCTCCCGGCAAATTCGCGCAGGCTTACGTTGTCGCCCATGAAGTAGGTCATCACGTGCAGAAAATACTCGGAATTGAGGGCAAAGTTCGACGCCTTCAGGAACGGGATCCCGGCCAGCAGAACGCACTGTCGGTGCGCCTGGAACTGCAGGCCGATTGCTTTGCCGGAGTTTGGGGACACTTCAGTGAGCAGACTTTCAAGGTGAATGCGGAAGACATTTCGCAAGGGCTCGGTGCCGCCGCGGCCGTAGGCGACGATCGGCTTCAGCGCGCGGCTCGCGGCCGAGTCAGCCCGGAAAGCTTCACGCATGGTTCTTCGGCTCAGCGCACCAACGCTTTTCGCACCGGCCTCGAATCCGGCCAGCTCCAGTCTTGCAATTCGCTGCCGCTTCAATAGCGGCGACCGTGGTCCGCGCTAAAGGAAATTCTTGGCCACGTAAACCAGTCCGAGAATTGGCAGCGCCACGATGATCATCAAGAGCAGTCCCGTGAGCAGCA